>DASQWC010000207.1:0-56711 GCA_035640475.1 Actinomycetota bacterium
CCGGCGGTATCGACGCTCGAGATGAGCCCGCCGGTCTGGTCATCAACGAACAGGACGTTCGCGCCGGGATGACGCAACTCGTCGGGTCCGAAGAGCTCGGCGACGGCGACGGCGCCGATGACATCTTCACGCTCCGGTTCCTCAGCTCCGGGCCGATAGATCGGCGAGGCACCGACCACCGCCAGGCCGTCGGGGATCGCAGCCACGGATGCACGTTGCGAGCCCGCGAGCGCCGACCGCACGGATGGCTGTGTGCGCATCTGATCCTCGCTGAAGATCAGATCATGAAACGTCGAAAACCTTACCCGGTCGGCCACATCGACGACGATGAGCGCAGGTTCGAGATTCTTGCCGATCGGCGGCGATGGAGAGCTCAAGTCGTCCACGAATGAGAACGACAGATTGACCGCGCGCGCCACGAGCCTTTCCCGAGCGCGCTGAATCTCATCGCGAACCGAAGAAGCCGCGTCACCCAGCCTGCGCAGCTCTTCGTTGCGCTTGTCGAGCGCGGCCACGCGTGACACCGATCCTCCGCCGGCCACAACGACGATCGCGAGCATCCCGACGAGCGCCGTCAGGACACGAAGACGGATCGAGTCGCGCGAGGCGAGCCACGCCCAACCTCCGAGCAGGACAGATCCCACCGCGACGAGAGCGTGCGCACCGATCGATAGGTCGGCCACTCCCCCGCCGACGGCCGCTCCCCATGCGGTACCGGCGGCTACCGCCGCACCTGCGACACCGTAGAGCTGCAGGCGGCGTCCGGCCCGGACGGCGGCCAGCGAAATGAGGAACAAACCGACCAGCCGGAGCACGACGAGCACAGGCTCGTTGTCGTCGGCGAGAAACCTGCCGGCGTGAAGACCCTCGGCGACGCCGAACGCCAAAGCGCCCAGCGCACCGAACCACTCGGCACGGACGAGCGCCCATGCAAGCACGAGCCCGGCCGCGGCAATGCCGAGAGCTTGGAGCGTGAAGTGCAGCGGAATCGCGGTAGTCGTATCCATCGCGATCGCCTAACGGCACATCCGCGCGTCCATGCCGCGCGTCGACTGCAGCGCCTTGATGGTTTGCTGGAGGTTGTCGACGCCCATCACGGGCATTCCTTTTGCGACGGCGCACGCCTGCTCGAGCTCGAGCGACGGGACAACGAAAAGATCCGCCTTCTCCCGGCGCGCGGACTCGACCTTCTGCCGGATGCCCCCGACCGGCCTGACCTCACCGTCGAAGCTGATCTCTCCGGTACCGGCAATCGTCCGCCCGGCGGCCAGATCCTTGGAGTCGACGAGATCGTAGATCCCGAGCGCGAACATCAACCCTGCGGACGGACCGCCGATGCCGAGCGAATTGATGCTGATGGCGAGCGGCAAGCGCACGTGAGGCACGTTCTCGAGCGTGACACCGATGATCGGATCGGCAGGGTTCTCCGGGCGCCCGACCGTTTGCGTGGTCACCTCGATCGTCTTCGATCCGCGCATGATGCGCAGCGTGATCGCGTCACCGACTTTGTGCTGCTGAATTGCAGTTTTCAGATCGTCGGCGACCTTGACCGGCCGTCCGTCGGCGCCGACGACGACGTCTCCCCTGCGCAGCGTGCTCGACGCCGGGACGCCGTTGCTCACCGCGGCGACGCGCGCTCCGGACGGCTCAACCTTGACGTCGTAGCCCAGCAGCTTGAGCGCGGCGGCCGCCGCGAGGACGTGAGACTCGTCCATCTGCGCGGTCGTCCGCCTCTCGACCTCACGCTCGGACTGCCCGGCCGGGATGATCGCGGACCGGGACAAGATCGCGATCGAAGGATCGACCCACCCCCGGACGGCCTCGGCGACACGGATCTCGTGAAGCGAAACCGTTGTGAGGAGCAGCTTCCCCCTCACCGCGGTCGTCTTCGCGCCCTTGATGGTGATCAGGTTCGACACGTCCTGGGCCGGCCCCGGCGTCAGCGCGAAGTAGGGCACGTTGATGTTCAGGACGGCCACGAGCACGATTGCGACGCCGACAAGCGCGGCTACACCACTCGGACGAGACGCGCGTACGCTCTTCACGTGAGTGATTTCCTCTCACCAAATATGCCTGACCGACCCGCGCAATACAGCGCGGCCGATGCGGGGCCGGGCCCCCTCGCGCGTCTGGTCGCCTTCGTCGTATCAGCCGGGCTGGCGTGGGCGATCGTGCTGGCCGTCGTGGCCTGGTTGCTGGGACTCGTCTTCGCGCGCGGCTGACCGCGCCTACCCGCGGCTCGCAGCGTGCCGCAGCAGCAGGAATCCGGCGATCGCCGCCGCCCCGGCTGCGCCCGCGCCGAGCAGCACCCACGGCAAGATGCCGCCGGACTCTTCGATCCGCTCGGCCGGCGTGGACGTTCCGGTCGCGGCCGCCGACGGTGCGCTCGACGGCGTCGACGTCGTCGCCTCGATCGGCACGGGCAGGCGTCCGGGTGCGCCCCGAGTGCCGCTCGCGTTTGCCCCCGGCGCTCCGGTGGCCGACGATCCGGCGGCCGACGATCCCGGACGACCAGGCCGGCCGGTGGCGCCGGCCTGGCCGAGCGTCGCGGCCTTCACGTCGAGTCGTCCCGCACCGAAAGTCGAGTCGCGCCCTCGGGGACCGAGGTCTTTGGCCGTCGAGAGCAGGCGATTGACAGTCTGCTGCGGTGAGAGACCCATCCCGCGCAACAAAGCCGCCGCGCCGGCGACATGAGGTGCGGCCATCGACGTCCCCATTTGATACGCGTACTTCCGCTTGCCTGTGCGATCCCAGAACGTCGAAAGGATCATGTTCTTCTCGCCGCCGTCGTCGGTGCCGCCGGGAGCCGCGATACCCCACTCCGCAAAGCCGACGCCGGTCGCGTAGGGCGCGATGCGGTCGTCCGGCGTCGTGGCCGTCACGACGAGCGCCTTCGCTCCACGCAACTCAGAGCGGAACAGACCGTCGTTGCCCGCAGACACGACGGGAATCACGCCTTTGCTCCATGCGTAGTTGACGGCGTCGGTGAGCGTTCCGCCACTGAGAAACTCCACGATGACGTCCGCGCCGAGCGAGAGGTTCACAACCTGCGCGCCGTGATCGACCGCCCAATGAACGCCGTCCTCGATGTCGGACTGCGATCCCGCTCCGTCCGTATCGAGAACGCGAATCGGCATGATCTTGGCCGCCGGCGCGACGCCGGCAACTCCCAGCCCGTTGTTGGCCACGGCGGCGACGATGCCGGCGACGTGCGTGCCGTGGCCTTCCTCGTCACGGGGATCGAAGTCCTTGTCGACCACGTCGTAGCCGCCGACGATGTTCTTCGCGAGGTCCTCGTGGTTCGGATCGACGCCGGAGTCGATGATGGCGACGGTGACGCCCTTGCCGGTTCCGGCCGCCCAAGCTGCCCGAGCACGAATCTTTTGCATTCCCCACAGGGAATCGGCGAACTGGTCGGTCGCCGCCGAGGCCGTCGGCGCCACCACGGCCAGAAGCGCGCAGACGACAACGGCCGCGAGCGGGTGCCAGATCCTGGTGCGCATCAGCATGAGTCCCTATCAGGAAACCGCAACTTGCCCTGTATCGGGGAAACGCCGCAGGCAACGCGCAGGTTTCGGCTCCCCTACCAGCGGTTTCGCCGCTCGCCCAACGAACCCGAGCCGATACAATCGCCCTGTGATCCCCAAGCGCACGATCGGCTCGTCGGGTGTCGAGGTATCCGAGATCGGATTCGGCGCCTGGACGCTCGGGCTGGACTGGTGGGGCAAGGTCGATCCGGACGACGCGCGAAAGCTGGTCGGGCGGGCCGTCGACCTCGGTATCACGTTCTTCGACACGGCAGATACATACGGCGCCGGGCTGGGCGAGGAACGCTTGGGCCAAGCACTCAAGGGGCACCGCGACAACGTCGTCGTCGGGACGAAGTTCGGCTACGACATCACCGTTGCGCACGACCAGTCTTCGCACTCCGAACGTCCGCAGCGCTGGGATCCCGAGTTCATTCGCGAGCGCTGCGACGAGTCACTCCGGCGCCTGCAGACCGACGTCATCGACGTGTACGAGCTCCACAACCCACGCATGCCGCAGATCGCCGACGACGACATCTTCTCGACACTGGAAGAGCTCAAGGCCGCGGGGAAGGTCCGCGCGTACGGTGTCGCGCTCGGTCCGGCCATCGGCTGGGAGGCCGAAGGCGTGGAGGCGATCCGCAACCGCTCGATCGACGTCGTGCAAACCGTGTTCAATCTGCTCGAGCAACGCCCCGGCGACGTGTTCCTCGACGAGGCGGGCGGCAAGGTCGGAACGATCGCCCGCGTCCCGCACGCGTCCGATGCACTCGTCGGCAAGTTCAAGCGGGACGACCTCAACGACATGCTCTTTCCGGCCAGCGATCACCGCTCGTTCCGCAAGCGTGCATGGATGTCCCGAGCGCTCGCGAAGGTCGAGCAGCTCGACTTCCTCCTGGACGACCGAACGATCGGGCAGGCAGCGATTGCGTGGATCCTGGCCAACCCGGGCATCACGACCGTGCTGCCGACCGTCACGACGGCCGAGCAGCTCGAGGAGTTCGCAGGAGCGGCCGCGCGGCCGTTGACTTCAGAGGAATTCGACCGGGTACAGGATCTGTATTCGCGCGACTTCGGCCTGCCCCCCGAGAATGAGGACGAGCGGACCGAGCTGCGGGCGACCGTCTAGAGGGAGGGGGTAAGGGGTGCCAGTCAATCTCGGCGAAGTGATGACCCCCGACGCGCTGACAGTACCGACCGGCACGTCACTGGCTGACGCCGCGGCGGCGATGCGCGAGCGGATGGTCGGGTCGGTCGTCGTGCAGGACGACGGCCCCGTGCTGGGCATTCTCACGGAGCGCGACCTCGTCAAGGCGACGGCGGACGGCGCACATCCGACCGACGCGAAGGTCGAGAAGTGGATGACGCCGGACCCCGTGACGATGCCGCCGGACGGCGACGTCACGCACGCGCTCGATCAGATGATCGATCACCACTTCCGGCACATCCCGATCGTCGACGGCGACAAGCTCGTCGGCATCGTCTCGTTCCGTCAGCTCATCGAGGCATCGAAGATCCGCAAGGTCGACCCCTGGGCGCCCGGCACGGGCAAGGGCCTCGAGAACATCACGGTCGCCGAGACGGAGCTCTCCTATATCGACGGTCAAGCCGGCCGGCTGATCTATCGCGGGTACAACGCCGTCGATCTGGCACTGAACAAGACGTTCGGCGAGGTCTGGCACCTGCTGCACTTCGGCGATTTCCCGAAGAACGACTCATTCGCGCGCAGGACGGCCGAGATGCGCCGCTCACCTCTCGACGTGAAGACGCTGCGCGATCTCGCCGAGTCACACGGAACGTTCATGGCAACGCTCGAGGCGGCCATTTCCGCTTGCGGCGCGACGTGGGGGCTCGAGTCCTGGCTCGAACGCGACGTTGACGAGGTCCAAGAAGAAGCACTCCGTCTCGGCGCTGTGATGCCGACGCTCGTGTGCGCGCTGTGGCGTCTTGCCGAGGGAAACGAGCCGGTGGATCCGGACCCGAGTCTCGACGACGCTGCGAACTACCTGTGGATGATGCACGGAGAGAAGCCCACCGACGAGCAGATCCTCGCGACGAACCAGTACCTCATCCTCCTCGCCGAGCACGGGATGAACGCATCCACGTTCACAGGGCGCGTGATCGCATCGACCGGCGCCGACGTCGGCTCGGCGGTCGCCGGCGCCGCCGGTGCTCTCTCCGGCCCGTTGCACGGCGGCGCGCCCTCGCTCGTGCTCGACATGCTCGACGAGATCGGCTCACCGGATAAAGCAGACGAGTGGGTCAAGGATGCGATCGCCAAGGGCCGTCGGATCATGGGGTTCGGCCACCGCGTGTACAAAGCCGAGGACCCGCGAGCCGCCTGCTTCCGCGATACGTCGTCCGAGCTGCGCAGCGATCGCGTGACCCTTGCGAAAGCCGTCGAGGCTACGGTGCTCGAGGAACTGCGCGCCGCGAAGCCGGGCCGCGCGCTCTACACGAACGTCGAGTTCTGGTCGGCGGTCGTTCTCGAGCGCGCGGGCATTCCGCGTCCGTTGTTCACGGCAACGTTCTGCTGCTCACGGACGATCGGTTGGACGGCCCACATCCTGGAGCAAGTGCGCGACAACCGCCTCATCCGTCCCGACGCCGAATACGTCGGCCCGAAGGAACGCAAGCTCTAACGCAACTGCTTCCGCGGGGGGTTCGGGGGGCGCAGCGCGCGAAGCGCGCGTGAGCGCCCCCGATCAACTGGGAGCGCGCGGGAGCGCGCAAAGCAGGAGAACCGGCATAGCGCACCCCGAGCTATGCGCCGCGGCGTTCCCGGTGCAGCCATGCTCGCCGGCCCGACGGGTGCATTGCACGAGCGCGCGAGCGCGACGCGTCTCTGAGCGTCGTCTGCGTGTGATGGATCTTGTGCAGCGAGCGGCGCGTCTTCTCGAAGCGGATCAGCGAACGGCGGGCGGAGCGCCCGGACCGCTCCCACGCGACAAGGAACAGCACGGCCGCGACAAACAAGGCGACTCCGCCGAGAAGAAAGAGCAGTCCGGCGAACGAACTCACCGAGGCATGCTAACGACGCAGGGAGCCAACCTCAATACGCCAGGTCGGCCCGGTACACTCTGTTTGTGACTGATGTTCCAACCGGCATCGACCGCCGGCTTCTCAATGCGGTGCAGAAGGAGGTGCCGCTGGTTCCGGAGCCGTTCGCCGTGCTCGCAAAAGAGCTGGATACGGCCGAATCGGACGTCATCGAGCGCCTGAGCCGTTGGCGCGACGAGCGCCATGTGATCCGGCAGATCTCCGCAATCTTCGACACGAGAAAGTTGGGATACCGTTCGACACTTGTCGCAATGAAGGTCCCGGCCGACAAGCTCGACGAAGCGGCGGAGATCGTCAACGCACATCCCGGCGTGTCGCACAACTACGAGCGCGATCACGAATTCAATCTCTGGTTCACGGTCGCAGTTCCGCCGGGGATGGATCTGGAGGGTCACATCGATCGGTTGCACGAGCTGACGGGGGCGACATCGACGCGTATCTTGCCGACACTGAAGATGTTCAAGATCGAAGTGCGTCTCGATATGGAGACGGGCGTCTCGAACGCGGACGGGCCGGCTCCCCCCAAGGTCGAGATCCCGCCCCTCACCGACGACGACATTCGCGCGATCCGCGGACTCCAAGTCGACATGCCGCTCGTATCGCGCCCGTTTGCCCTCGAGGCGGAAGCCGTCGGCATGACCGAAGACGAGTTGCTCTCCTACGGGCACAAGTTCGTCGCCGACGGACGGATGCGCCGCTGCGCAGCGATTCTCGCGCACCGGCGGGCCGGATTTCTCGCCAACGGCATGGGCGTTTGGAAGATGCCTGAGGAACGCGCCGGCGAGCTCGGTTATGAGATCGCGTCGTTCCCGCAAGTGACGCACTGCTACCAGCGTCCGACGTACGACGATTGGCCCTATCGCGTCTTCTCGATGGTGCATGCGCGTACTGCCGAGAAGGTACGCGAAGTCATCGAAGGCATCTCAGAGAAGACCGGACTCGACGAGTACGACATCCTCTTCTCGACGCGCGAGTTCAAAAAGACGCGCGTGCCGTACTTCACCGGCGAGTACGAAGCCTGGGAAGAGCGCTACCTCAATCCGACTCGGGTTTAGGCCGCCTTTTTCGAAAGGCCGAACCGAGCAGCACGGCTCCGAACGTCCCGCCGATCAGCGCTGCGCGCCGCGGACGGAAGCGTGCCCGTCCGAGTGCGACCCAGTCCTTGCGGGCGGCGGCCGCCTCGCGCATCGCATCCGCCGACGACCGCTCGAATGCAAACCCGGCTCCCCTGATGCGGGCGTTCGACATCACCTGCGGGTACATCAGCGCGCCGATCTCGCCCGCCGGGACCGTGAGGCCGAGCTTGGACGTCCGGTCGAAAAGTCGCTTGGCGGCTTCGGCCCCGACGGAGACGCGGCGCTGTCCGTACACGTCCTCCTGGCGCGCGACGGTGTCGTCGGCACACACGTTGTATGTGCCGCGGAGCTCGTTTCGCAGCGCGAACAGGACGGCGTCGGCGGCGTCGTCCTCGTGCACGGCCTGTGACTCGGGCGCATACCCGCGAATGACCAACCGGACGGGTGACTCGATGGCCGGATTGGCGGGCAGGCCGGGCCCGCCGATCCAGGCGAATCGAAGCGTGGCGACGGCGACGTCTGGATGCGCGTCGGCGAAGTAGTTCACGACGCGCTCCGCCTCAGCTTTGCTCATCGGATAGGCGCTCGAGGGGTGCGGTCGCACGGGTGACTCCTCCGTCAGCGGGTAGTCGTTGTCGGCATGGTGCCCGTACACGGTGTGGCTGGACGAGAAGACGACGCTGTGGATGCCCGAACGCGCGGCGGCGGCCATCGCAGCGCGGGTGCCCGTCACGTTCACGTCGTGGGTTTCGGCCGGATCCTTCGTGTTGACGTCCGCGAGATGGACGAGGGCGCCGCAGTCCGCGATTACCTCGCCGAGCTCGGATGATCGGACGTCGAGGTTGTAGAACTCGAGATTGCGCGTTGAGTACGACGGCTCGACGACATCGACACCGATGACGCGGGATACGTCTGCGTCGGCACCGAGCCGCTCGACGACCTTGCGCCCCAGGTATCCGGACGCGCCCGTTACCGCAACGGTCTTCATGAACGTCCATACACTAGCCGCGTGTCGAGTGAATCGGGCCTCGAAGGCCCCATCGAGATTCCGAAGCCACCCGAGGGGTGGTGGGAGAACGTTCCCGTTCTACGCGAGCTCTACAAGCTGCTGTCGTCGACCGAGCCCGTCAATTGGGAGCTCGCGCGCCAAGTCGGCGTCGCACTCGCCGCCGACGAGGAGCCGTCCGTCGACGACATCGATGCGGAGCGCGCGCAACTCGATGGACTGACTCGCGCGGCCGCAGTCGAAGCCGAAGAGTTCTCCGGGCTGAGCGCGGCCAACATCGTCCCGGTCGAAGCCGTCACTCGGTCGGCGTGGGTCGAGGCCAACATCGACTCGTTTCGCCTGCTCATGAATCCGCTCGCCGACAAGCTCGCGCCCGGCGACCAGCTCGCGATGATCGGCGGCGCTGCGCAGGTGCTCAAACAGGTCTCGGGCGTTGTCATGGGACTGCAGACGGGTTTCGTGCTCGGGTATCTCGGCCGCCACGTGATGGGACAGTACGAGCTGCCGCTGCCGGCTCCCGAAGCGCCCCGTTTGCTCTACGTCGTTTCGAATCTTCAGGAGATCGAACGTGACTGGAGCCTTGATGCGAAGGAGTTCCGCTACTGGATCGCGCTCCACGAGATCACGCACCACATCGAGTTCAGTAAGCCGTGGGTGCGCACCTACTTCCGCAACCAGGTGAAGACGTTGATCGAGTCCCTCGACTTCGACCCGACGCGCATGCAGTCGGCCCTCGAGGGGCTCGGCTCCCTCGATCCCGAGCAGATGGCGCAGGCGCTCGGCGATCCCGATCGGCTCATCCAGGCGGCATGGACACCGCTTTCAAAAGACGCGATGCAGCGACTCCAAGCCTTCATGACGCTGGCCGAGGGCTACGCGACCTTCGTGATGGACGCCGTCGGCGCGCGTGTGCTCTCGGACTTCACGCGGCTCAAGGAGGTCATGGACCGCCGCCGCGCGGCCGGCTCTCCGGGCGAGGAGCTCTTCGAACGGCTGCTCGGCCTCGAGCTGAAGCGCCGGCAGTACGAAGAAGGCGTGAAGTTCTGCCGCTATGTCGCCGGCGTCCGTGATATCGAGTCGCTCAACCGAGTCTGGGACAACCCGGAGAGCTTGCCGACCTCAGACGAGATCGTCTCTCCGGACGACTGGATCGCGCGAGTCCTGGACTAACCCTTCTTCGCGACGAAGCGCAGGAAACGCTCGCGCGGCCAGGTGTTCACGACCTCGGCTGCCTCGGCCCAGCCGCGCTGTGCCGTCGACACGCCGAAGTGCATGTTGTCGAATTCATCGATCGAGTGGGCGTCGGTCGAGATGATGAATCGCACGCCGTGTGCTTTCGCCCACCGCACGTGCTCGTCTCGCAGGTCGAGGCGCCACGGATGCGCGTTGATCTCCAGTGCGACTCCGTGCTTCGCAGCTGCCTTCGCGACCGCGTCGACATCGAAGTCGATCCCTTCTCGCCGGTCGAGCCGACGGCCGGACGGGTGACCGATCACGTGCACATGCGGATTTTCGATGGCGCGGATCAGGCGCTTGGTCTGATCGGCACGCGACGCTCGGAAGCTCGAGTGAATGGACGCGACGCAGAAGTCGAACGACCCGAGAACTTCATCGTCGTAATCAAGTGTCCCTTCCGCATCGATGTTGAGCTCGACCCCGTGCAGCACCGTCATCCGCTTGCCGAGCTCCTTGTTGACGGCCTCGACCTCCGCCTTCTGCTTCGCGATCTCATCCGGGCCGAGATTGTTCATGTACGTCAGTCGCGGCCCGTGGTCGGTAATCGCGTAGTACTCGTACCCGCGCTCGGCGGCGGCGAAGGCCATCTCGCGAACACTGAGCGTTCCGTCCGAATAGGTCGAGTGGCTCTGCAAGTCGCCGCGGATATCGCCGAGCTCGACGACCGTGGGCAGCTCTCCCGCCACCGCGGCCTCGACCTCGCCGCGGTCCTCGCGCATCGTCGGCGGCACCCATTGCATGCCGAGGCGCTCGTACACTTCCTGCTCGGTCTCGGAGACGAGGCGTTCGTCCGTCTTGGCGTCGAACAGGCCGTACTCCGAGAGCTTGAGGCCCTTCCGGACTGCCCGCTCGCGAACCTTCACGTTGTGTGCCTGGGAGCCGGTGAAGTACTGGAGCGCGGCGCCGAAGACATCCGGCTCGACGACACGGAGGTCGACTTGCAGACCGCGCGTTGTGAGGATGCTCGTCTTCGTCGGTCCTTCCGCCTTGGACGTCCGGACGCCACGCATCGACCTGAAGGCATCCATGACCTCGGCCGGACGATCGCTGGCGGCGAGCAGGTCGATGTCGCCGATCGTCTCGCGCATCCGGCGCAAAGAGCCGGCGAACGCGCATTGCACGACCGCGTCGTTCTCGGCGAGCTCGGCGAGCATCGACTCCGCGAGCGGAAGCGCCCTTGCGAGCAAGAGACGCTGCTCGCCTGTGAGACCGCGGGCCAGCGCCTCGAGGACCTGCTCTTCCGACTTTGGGCCGAAGCCCTTGACCGCACGGAGCTTGTGCGCCTCGGCCGCCGCCTGCAGCTCCTCGATCGTCGAGATCCCGAGCTCTCGGTACGCGAGCATCGCCCGCTTCGGGCCGAGCCCGGGGATGTTCGTAAGCTGCCGCATACCCGGCGGGATCTCGCCGCGAAGCTTCTCGAGCGCTTCCATCGCGCCGGTCCGGCAGAACTCGACGACGCGCGATGCGACGCCTTTTCCGACACCCTGGATACCGACGAGCTGCGCTTCCGACAGCTCGCAGACGTTCGCTGAGAACCCGTCGATGGCGTCGGCAGCTCGCCGGTACGCCACGACGCGAAACCGAGTCTCGCCCTTCATTTCGAGGAGATCCGCGATCTCGTGGAGCGCGGACGCGACATCTGCGTTGGCCCTCGTCACGCGCCGGGCGGACCGAGCACTCGATCGAGATAGGCGTTGCGGAACCGGCCGTCGGGATCGAGCTTGTTGCGGATGTCGATGAACTCGCTCCAGCGCGGGTAGACGCGCGACAAGGAGTCGGCATCACGGAAATGCAGCTTGCCCCAGTGCGGGCGTCCGTCGAACGTCTTCATGAGCTCTTCGACCGCGCGGAAGTACGGCTCGTAGTCCATACCCCGGTAGAGATGAACGGCGATGTAACAGGTCTCACGACCGTGGGCCGGACTGAGCGTGATGTCGTCGCCTTTGACGAACCGGACCTCGACCGGGAAGTTCACCTTGAATCCCCGGTCGTCGATCATCGACCGGATCCCTTCGATCGCTTCACGCGCGTTGCGTCGCGGGATCGCGTACTCCATCTCCGAGAATCGGACCAGGCGCGGGCTCGCATAGATGTGATCGGAGCGATCGACCTTCTGCATCTTGCCGATGCCCGATGCGACGACGTTGCGCATCAGTGACGGGATCTTGTCCGGGCGCGCCCGTCCATATCGGGATACGAGACCGAACGCGACGTTCGACATGATGATCTCGCTTTTGAAGGCCTTCCACGGACGGCGCGGTGTCGGCTCCCGGTCGGTGCGATTGTTCCGCTTCATGTGGACGACCGAGCTGTGCGGGAACCAGAAGAACTCGAAGTGCTCGTTGCCGGCGATGTAGTCGTCCAGGGAGCCGAGGACCTCGTCGAGATCGGCGCCCTCCTCGCGCGCGTGCAGATTGAAAGCGGGCTCGCATTGCAGTGTGACCGTCGAGATGACGCCCAGGGAGCCGATGCTCACCTGCGCCGCCCGGAAGACGCGTTCGTCGGCCTCGGGCGAGCACCGCAACGTCGAGCCGTCGGCGCACACCAGCGTCATATGCGTCACGAACGTCGCGAGGTTGCCGAAGCCGATGCCCGTGCCGTGCGTGGCCGTCGAGATCGCTCCGGCGATCGACTGATACGCGATGTCACCGAGGTTCGACATCGCAAGACCCGCGGCGGCGAGCTCCTGATTCAGCTGCTTGATCGAGATGCCGGCTTGGACGGTCACCGTGCCCGCGTTGCGGTCGACGTCGAGCACGCTGTTGTAGCGATCGAGCGAGATCATCACGCCGTCTGTGCAGGCGATGTCCGTAAACGAGTGACCCGCGCCGCGGACCTTCACCGCCTGCCCCTTCAGAGCGGCGGCCTCGACGACCGCGCGGATCTCGTCCTCGCTCGAGGGACGCGCAAGCGACACCGGGTTGCACGATTGTGTCCGGCCCCAGTTGCGCCACTTCATAGCTGGCTCACGTCGGTCTCGACGCCGAGCAGGATACGACCCGCGAGCTCGTACGTGGCAGGTGCGGTCACCATGTGCTGCGTCGCTGCGTGCACGTCGCGAAAGGCGCGCTGCAGTCGGTTGCTCGAATAGATCGACGAGCCGCCACCCAGCTCGTACATCCTGTCGACCACTCGCGCTGCCGTCCGGGTCGCATGTGTTGCCGCGAGGCGCAGCCTCGCGCGGTCATGCAGCGACGGATCTTCGCCGTCAAAGGCGTCCCAGTAAATGGTGCCTACGTCGTGGATGATGAACGCTTCCGCAGCGGCAAGCTCCGCCGTCGCCGCAGCGACCTCCATCTGCGCGTGAGCGCGGTCGGCAAGACGTCGCCGCGATCCGCTTGGTGTCTTGTCGGTCGCCAGCGCAACGAGGTCATCGATTGCGCCGCGCGCGATGCCGAGCGCAACCGAGGCGACACCGAGGACGAGCAACCCAAAAAGTGGGAAACGGTGGAATGTGTCCTCGACCTGAGGAGTGCCTCCTATCAGCTGAAAAGTTCGCTCGATCGGTACGAATACGTTGTCCGCAACGAGATCTTTGCTCCCCGTCCCGCGCAACCCCGACACGTGCCAGGTGTCGAGGATCTCGACCTCAGAGGTCGGAACGAGCACGCCTCTCGCATGGGGCGGATCGCCGACGAGCACACCGAGACTCAACCACGTCGTGTGGTCGACACCCGACGCGAACGACCAGCGACCGCTCACGCGCCAGCCCCCGTCGACCGGCGTGGCCTTGCCGCTCGGAGCGAAGACCCCTCCGGTGCAAAAGCGCCCGTCCGAAGTGACGATGCGCTTGGCGACCGACTGGTCGAGGTAGGCAAAAACGAGTCCTGAGGTCGCGCCGATCATTGCGCACCAGCCCGCCGAACCGTCGGCCGTGCTCAGGACTCTGAGCGTCTGGAGCAGAAGGTTCAGATCGGGGACGTCCGGACCGCCCGCTTCGGTGGGAAGGCATGCACGCCAAAGGCCGATCCGACCGAATGCATCGGCGAGCTCGTCCGGCAGGCGCCGACCATCTTCCGTCTCCGGGGCAAGCTCGCGAACACGAGGTGCGAGCTCGCAGGCAGCCTCGAGCAGGTCGGGCAACTCCAGACTCACACCCGCGATTATCGCGGGGAGAAGCGCAGGATTGCCTCGCGGACGAGAACGGCAGCGGCCGATTGCGTGATGCCCGACGGATCCAGCGGCGGCGAGACCTCCACGACATCGAAGCCGACAACGTCCAGGCCCTCGAGTGACTCCAGCGATTCGAGCAGCTCCTCGAACGCCGGCCCCCCGGGCTCGGGGTTGCCCGTGCCCGGAGCCGCGGCGGAGTTCAGCACGTCGATGTCCACCGTGACGTAGACCGGACGGCCTTCCAGCCGACGATGCACGCCGGAGGGGATCATCACGCTTCGCGAGACAGAGGCGAGCACGAGCGGCACGTCGCGCCACTCCTCTCGCGCGCCCGACCGGACGCCGAAGACGAAGCACTGCGGGCCCAGCTCACTGATGCGCCGGTACGTGCATGCGTGGTCGCCGGGGTAGTCCTCCCTGAGATCCAGGTGCGCATCGAAGCCGACAACGGCCAGGTGCTCGGCTCGAGCCGCGACCGCGGCAACCGCCGGGGGCGTTACCGAGTGGTCGCCGCCGAGCGAGACGACGAGCGGGCGTCGTCCGGACGTCCAGGCCGCGTCGAGGATCACCGCGAACGCCTTCTCGACGGTCTCGCGCTCGGTGTGGTCGCCGATATCGACGATGCGCAGGTCGGAGAGATCCCGTCCGGTCCGCGGACTGTAGGTCTCGATCGACTCGGAGAACGCGCGTATCCCGGACGGCCCGTCGACCGCGCCGGGGCGGAAGCTCACGCCGCCGTCGGCGGCCAGGCCGACGATGATCGCGTCGATGTCCGGCGTCGGCTCGCCGGACTCAGCCGCGAGGAAGGGATGCGGGGACGGTGGTCGCACAGATCTCGCGAACGAACTGCGGGAGCGCGAAGACGGCCGCATGCAGCTCGGGCGTGTAGAAGCGAGTCTCGACGCCTCGCGATTCCAAACGCGAAGCGAGCACGCTCGGCAAAGCGGTCGACACCCGCGAACCGGTGGTGCCGGTCGTATAGCTCCAGAGCACGCCGGGATACGTCGGTACGAACGACAGATATGCCTCGACGTTGCCGAAGGTCGCTGTTGCGTTGCCGAATGCCAGCCGGAACTCGTCGGGCTGGTACATCGGCGAGCCGGACTGCGTGACGAAGACGCCGTCCGGGCGAAGCGCGCGCCGGCAGTTGGCGTAGAAGTCAAGCGAGAAGAGCACGGTTGCCGGGCCGACGGCGTCGGACCCGTCGACGATGATCGCGTCGAACGCCGACTCGTGATCTGCGACGAACGCCGCGCCGTCCCCGATGACGACACGTGCGCGCGGGTCGTCGAAAGCGCCGCCGGAGATGTCGGGCATGTGCTCGCGGCACGCCCGGACGACGGCCTCGTCGATCTCGCACATGACGGCCTCGGCCGCGCCGTGCTCGAGCACTCTGCGCAATGTGCCGCCGTCGCCTCCGCCGATGATCAGAACGCGCTCGACTCGCTCACGCGACGCGAGGGCCGGGTGGACGAGCATCTCGTGGTAGCAGTACTCGTCCCGCTGCGTCGTCTGAATCAGGCCGTCGAGCGTGAGCACGCGGCCGAAGTGTGCGTGCTCGTAGACGTCGAGTCTCTGGAACGGTGTCTGCTCGGAGTGCAGCAGCTCGCCGTCGTAGACCGTTCGCAAGCCGTCGACGAAGGTCTCACCGAAGCTCAATCTTGGATTCCCCGACGGACCTCCATGACCTGGATCCGTCCGGGCAGGAAGTGCCGCTTCATGGCTTCAACGCCCGCATCGATGTCGGCATCGAGGTTGCACGTGAAGATGTCGACGGCCGCGTACCCGTGCTCGGGCCATGTGTGAACGGCCACGTGCGACTCCGAGATGATCGCGACGCCCGTGACGCCGTGGACCGGGAACTCGACGACGCGGCAGTCGAGCATCGTTCCGTCGATCGCCTCGACGGTGTCCTTCAAGGCCAGCTCGAGCGTGTGACGGTCGTTCAAGTTCGTCGCATCCCACAGCTCGAGGATCATGTGCCGTCCGAGAGTCTTCACGCTCGCACCTCCTTACTATCGAGAAGGAGGACGGCCGCCGCCGCGCAGCCGAGCCGGTCGACCTTGTGCTCGGCCGTCGCGAAGTGGACGTCCTCGAGGGTCCAACCACGACGCTGGAAACCTTCTTCGACCATGGCCTGCGCGACGCGCTCGGCGTCGTCGGCGGGTCCGCGGTGGTGGTACTCCATCAGAACGCCGCCGTGCCGGCCCGTTCCGGCGGCGATGACGGCCGAGACCACCTCGCCCGGAACGTTGGAGACGATGTGGGTGTACACGGTGGGGACGAGCGTGCCGACGGGAAGGTCGGGCTTCGGGCCGAAGCGCGCACCTTCGGGAATGATCGAAGAGACCTTCAGCAAGTTGAGATTGTGGATACCCGCTTCGCGCAGCGCGTTATCGAAGGCCGTGAGCGGAGTCAGGCCCTCCGAGCACCCCGCGGCGAGGTGAAGGAGCTGGGGAAGGTTTAGCACCTATGTCGTCTGACATGCCTAGGCCCACCCCCTGCAGTCGGTGGGTACTGCGCCACCCCGCAACCAAGAGCGGGCCAACCGGGCAAGTATAGGAAATTCGCGGCCTTCGGTTGGTTTTGGCAGCGGCGGGTGCCCGGCTTGAGCCCGTTCATGTTTGCGGCATGTTGCCGCGGGTGCTACACCGGTACTTCAGCTTCCCGAGGAGGTGGACACCATGAAGCGCGCCGTTGCATCGACGGTGATTGCCGTCGCCGTGTTGCTCCTACCGGGGGTGGCATCGGCAGCCGACGACCGATCCGGTTGCCACGGAGCGAATCAAAACTCTTGCCGGTCAGATCCTCAGCCGAGCCGCGGCCGGGATTGTCCGAACAACAGCGAAGATCACTGCGGCGGCAGCCAGTAGGCTTCATTCTCAGCGCCGCAAGAGCTTAAGAGAGACACATCGAGGCCCTTCGGGGCCTCGATGTGTGTTGCGATGGCAACATCGCGCTCTTGCTACGATTCCGGCGTGGAAGTTGTCTTCGGAGTAGAAGCCACCGAGCGCGGGTTACGGGTCGAGCTCGAAGAAAAGGAAGTGGAAGCGCTCCGCAAGAAGATCGAAGGCATCTTCGAGGACGGCGCGACCGGCCAGATCCTCTGGATCACCGACCGCAACGGTCGCGTCCTCGGGATCCCCGTCGGCAAGCTCGTCTACATCGAGCTCGGCGCCGACAAGGCCGAGCGCCGCGTAGGGTTCTCAGCGAAGACCGGCTAGACCGTGCGCGCCGCCGACGCGGTCCTGCGCTACATCGAAGGTGAAGGCGTCTCCTACGTCTTCGGCAATCCGGGCACGACCGAGGTCCATTTCATGGACGCGATGGTCGACTCGTCTCTCGAGTTCGTCCTGTGCCTCCAGGAGAACGTTGCCGTTGCGGCCGCCGACGGGCTTGCTCAAGCCACGAGACGGGCACAAGTCGTCAACCTTCACACCGGGCCCGGCGTCGCGCAGGCGATGTCGTCGATCTACATGGCCGCCAAGCACCGGGCGCCGGTCGTCGTCACCGCCGGCAACGAAGACACGCGATTCGCTTTCACAGAGCCGCTCCTGAGAGCCGAGCTGATCGACATGACGAAGCCCCTCGTGAAGTGGGGATACGAGACCACCGACGTCGACGACGTCATCCCGTCGTTGCGGCGCGCGTTCAAGGTGGCGCAGACGCCGCCGCAAGGCCCCGTGCTCGTGTCCTGGCCGATGGACGTCCTCGCGCGCGAGGTCTCCGACGACATCGATCTCCGGCCGGCTGACGTGCCGGCACCCCCGGCCCCCGATCCGGCCGCCGTCGAGCGGGCGGCGCAGCTGCTCGCCGGGGCGAGCAATCCCTGCTTCATCGCCGGCGATGACGTCGGACGCACCCGGGCCGAGGGCGGTCTTGCGTCGCTCGCTCAGACCGTGGGGGCCAAGGTGTTCACTGCGCCCCTCGCACTCCAGCAGAATTTCCCGAACCGGCACCCGCTGTCCGCGGGAGGGATCCCTCCCTTCCCGAATCTTGCGCGTGCGTTTCTCGCTGCACACGACGTCATCGTTCTGGTCGGGGCGCGCGCGCTGTTCCTCTACTACTACCAACCGACCGATCCGATCCCGCCCGAGGCAGCGTTGGTGCATGCGCATCCCGATCCGTGGGAGCTCGGAAAGAACTATCCGACCGAGGTTGGGATCGTCTCGACGTCCGACCGGTTCGTCGATGCGTTGAGCGCCGCCGTCGGTGACTGGTCGTCCGATGCAAAGGCTCGCGCCGCCGAGCGCAGCGAGAAGCTCGTCGCCGAAGGGCAAGGAAAGGACGGCACGACGGCAGCGTGGGCTGCGGACGAACGACAGAAGACGCCCCTGACATCGGTCGGGATCATGGCCTCGGTTCTGGAGCACATCGGCGAGACGCCGGCCTCCTACGTCGACGAATCGGTCACCAACTCACTCGGGACACGCGCCGTTCCCGACCTTGCCGACTCCGACAGCGCGTTCGGCCACAAGGGCGGTGCACTCGGCTGGGGTGTCGGCGCCGCCGTCGGCGTCGCGCTCGCGTTCCCCGATCGCCGGATCGTGTGCACGCTGGGCGACGGCGCAATCATGTACTGCCCGCAGGCGCTCTACACGGCGGCCCGCCACAAGCTGCCGATCCTCTATCTGGTGATGAACAACGGCGGCTACGCGATCATCAAGTCGGGCACGCGCGCGCAAAAGCAGCGCGCATACGAGACCGACACCTACGTCGGCATGGACATCACGAACCCCGAGATCGACTTCGTGTCGCTCGCGCGGGGCCTCGGGCTGGGATCGGCGGTGGCTTCCACGCCGCGCGAGGTCGATTCCGCCGTGAAGAGCGCACTCGAGCACGACGGACCGTTCCTGATCGACTGCAAGCTCGAGAACGCGATCCCGGACCTGCCGTTCTAGGCCGGCGCCAAATCGGTACGCTACAGCTCCGGTGTCACGTTCAATCATCACTGCAGACGGCCTTGTGAAGGCCTACGGACCGGTCACGGCGGTCGACGGGGTGTCCTTCGAGGTCAAGGAGGGCGAGGTCTTCGGCTTCCTCGGCCCCAACGGCGCCGGGAAGACGACGACGATCTCGATGCTGTGCACCCTGCTCAACCCGACGGCCGGCTCGGCGACCGTCAACGGGTTCGACATCGTCCGCGAGCGCGACGAGGTGCGGTCCTCGATCGGCATCGTCTTCCAGGACCCCTCGCTCGATTCGTATCTGACCGGGTTCGAGAACATGCGCTTCCACGCGGCGGTCTACGGGGTGCCGCGGGAAACCGCGCGGACGCGAATCAAGAGCTTGATGGAGATCGTCGATCTGTGGGACCGGCGCAAGGATCAGGTCCTGACCTACTCCGGCGGCATGCGCCGGCGCCTCGAGGTCGCGCGCGGGCTCGTCCACTACCCCACGGTTCTGTTCCTGGACGAACCGACGATCGGGCTCGATCCGCAGTCGCGAAAACATCTTTGGAACTACGTGCTCGATCTCGCGAAGAAAGAGAACATCACGATCTTCCTCACAACCCACTACCTGGACGAGGCCGAGCACTGCGATCGCATCGCGATCATCGACCACGGCAAGATCATTGCGCTCGACACACCGAACGGGCTCAAGCGCTCGGTGGGCGGCGACGCGCTGACGCTGCGCACAGCCGACGACGACAAGGCCATCCGTTTACTCAAGTCGAAGCTCAAGCTCGACCCGCACGCAGTCTCCGGCGGCGGGATCCACGTGGCCGTTCGCAACGGCGACGCAGCGATCCCGAAGATCCTCAAGTCGATCCCGTTCGAGGTTCACTCGGTGACGCTGACGCGGCCGACGCTCGACGACGTCTTCATCGAGCTCACCGGTCGTCAGCTGCGGGACGAGCAAGGTGACATGATGGCCGGGTTCCGGTCGGCGATGGCGTCGAGAACACGCCAAGGAAGGCCGATGATGTAGATGGCCAAGTCGCAACAGCGCCGACCAAAGACAAAAGCTGGGACTCGACCGCCGAGCAAACGGAGGACCACAGCCGCGAAGCGCGACGCCGGAGGCGTCGCGGGGGGTTCGGGGGGGCGCAGTGTTGCCCCCCCGATCAGAGCGGGAGCACGCGGGAGCGCGCAAAAGTCGGCAACCATCCACTTCACCGGCGCGTTCAGCATCTGGCAGCGGGAGCTCGTCCGGTTCTTCCGCGAGCGCTCGCGCGCCATCACGTCGTTCGTCCAGCCATTGCTCTACCTGCTCGTCTTCGGCTCCGGGCTCGCGACCGTCGTCAATCAGTCGGCGATCGCCGGAGTGAATTTCCGCGTCTTCCTTTTGCCCGGCGTCATCGTGATGACGACGCTCTTCACGTCGATGTTCAGCGGGATGTCGATCGTCTGGGACCGGGAGTTCGGGTTCCTGAAAGAGATTCTCGTGTCCCCGGTCTCGCGTCCGGCCGTCATCGCGGGAAAGGTCGCCGGCGGTGCGACGACGGCGGCCATGCAGGGCCTGGCGATCTTGATCTTCTCGCCGATCATCGGGCTGAGCCTGAACTTCGTGAACGCGCTCAAGGTCATCCCAGCACTGATCGTCTTCGCGCTTGCGGTGAACCTCCTCGGCGTGGCCATCGCATCGCGTACGCAGACGATGCAGGCGTTTTTCGTCATCCAGAACTTCGTGATGCTGCCAATGCTCTTCTTGTCGGGATCGATCTATCCGCTGCGCGGTGCGCCGGTGTGGCTTCGCATCGGTGCCGCATTCGATCCCGCGACATACGCAGTGGACGCGATCCGGGCGTCGCTCCTGCCGGTCTACTCACACGTACGGCTGAGCGACACGTTCCGCCTGAACTACGGCATGGACATCGGCATCATCGCGATCCTGGCCGTCGCGCTGTTCGTCTTCGCCGTCCGCGGTATCAACCGCCAGCCGTAGCGAGCGCCCGCAGGCGCCGGAAGCTCTCCTCCGACGTGGTCCAGCCCCCGAGCGTGTGCTCGGGCAAGCCGTGCCAGTCCGAGCCCCCGGTCGTGACGAGTCCGTACTCGTCGGCGATGACCCGGAGACGGTCCCGGATGAGCGGCGGGTGGTCTGGATGGTCGACCTCGAGTCCGGCAAGGCCGGCCTGCGCAAGCTCGCTCACGATGCGATCCTCCAGCACGCTCGTCTCACCTTCGTGGTGCGAGACGCCCGGGTGAGCGAGCACCGCGACGCCGCCGGCTGATCGGATCAGCTCGATCGATTCAGCCGACGTCAGCGCTTCGCGAGCGACGAACGCGCGGCCCCCGTCCCCGATGAACTCCTCCGTAAACGCGCCGCGAACGCTGCCGACGTACCCGTGCGCGACCAGCGCGCGAGCGATGTGCGGCCGCGCGATAACGTCGCCACCCGCCTGTGCCTCGATGTCGGCCATCGTGATGCTGTACCCCAGCTCCTGAAGTAGGTCGACGATCGCCCGCGCCCGCTGCAAGCGTTGCTTGCGCATGCGCTCGATGGCACTCCTGAGGCGGTCATTGCCGGTATCGACGAAGTAGCCGAGCACGTGCAGCTCGCGTCCATCGTGACGCGTCGAAAGCTCGATCCCCGCAACGACTTCCACGCCGACCTGCGCACCGACCGAAGCTGCCGATGCGACTCCCCCGACCGTGTCGTGATCGGTTACAGCTACGACATCGACGCCGCGTTCCGCCGCGTGACGCGCGAGCTCGGCAGGCTCCACAGTTCCGTCTGACGCCGTCGTATGACAGTGAAGATCGATGACCCGCACGGGCTACTCTAGGCGCTTCGATAAGGAGGGGCGGATGACGGTAACGAAGACGATCGACCTGTCCGGTCAGTCGAGCGACTCTCTGGAAGCGGCCATCGAGACGGCGATCTCGCGCGCGGCGCTGACGATCTCCGACGTAACGGAGTTCGAGGTCGATCGCGTCAGCGGAACCGTCAAAGATGGACGCGTCGACAACTATCGCGTCTGGCTGAAAGTGACGTTCGTCGTCAAGGAGCGACTCCACGAGTAATCGCCCGTACTTCGCGATGCCCTTCCCGGGTATCTTTCGGCTGACGTGCTCGACACCGTTGGCCGGGCTCCCGCATGTGCACGTCTACATGGCCGAGGGAGCCGAAGGCGGACTCGTCGTCTTCGACACGGCAATGCCGTACGACGACTCGTTCGACCGGATCCTCCAAGGGATCGAATGGATGGGACGAACACCCGCCGACATCGAGCGGATCTACCTCACGCACGCACATCCAGATCACTTCGGTTGCGCGGGATTGCTGCAAGACACGTCCGGCGCACCCGTCGTGTGCCATCCGCTGGCGAAACAGACACTGGAAGCGATGGGCAACCCGGATCCGGAGCGCTGGCGATCGCGGATGTCCATATACACCGAGCACGGCTGGGCGTCCGAAGAGATGATCGAGAGCCGCATGGCTACGACGTTCTCGTCAATGCGCCTTCCGTCGAATATGACGACGATCGATGAGGGGGACACGATCTCATTCGCCGGCGGGACGTGGGACATCTACTGGACGCCGGGACACGAAGAAGGTCACGTCGTGTTTCATCGCCCGACCGACGGCGTTCTCATCGTCGGCGACACGGTTCTCGGGAAGATCACGCCACACATCGGATGGATGGATCAGCCCGCAGACCCGCTCGGCCAGTTTCTCGATTCCTTGGACAAGGTCGCATCGCTCGAGCCGTCGCTCGTGCTGCCCGGACACGGGCGGCCCTTCGAACAGGGAGCCGAACGAGCGCGCACGATCAAGGCGCACCACGATCAGCGCCTGCGCCGGTGCATCGAGATCATGCTCAGGAAGGGCCCGTGCAGCGCGATGGACGTCGCGCGCGACCTCTTCGACCGAGAGCTGATGTTCTTCGAGGAACGGCTTGCGCTCGCCGAGACCCTCTCTCACCTCGAGAACCTGCGCCTGCGCGGGCGGGTGCACCGCGGGCTCGTGGACGGTATCTGGCAATACGAAGTTCATAGGCTGATCCCGTAATTGGTGGGATTGTGGATGTGTGAGAGCGTGGGCCGTTGCCTTGGTCGCGCTGATCGCGGCTGCAGCCGCTGTGACCGGCGCGATCCTCATTCCAGCCGACGATGCGCGCCGAGAGAACACCGTCGGAAATGTCGACGGCGACGGTCCTGCCTTCACCGTGATCGGCGGCGACGGCCGGCCGGCCAAGTCTCCGGCGCCGACGGCGTCGGCGGCACCCGGCGCGGAGGGCGGTTCGACGGGAACGCCCTCTCGTTCGGGCGGTTCCGGCGATTCCGGGCGCCGGACGCGCGGATCCTCGATCGACGTGACCAACGGCGAGTTCGCGGAAAGCTCGGACGAGGACGAGCGCGAAGCCGAGCTTGAAGCCGAGGAAGAGGAAGCAAAGCAGAAGGCAGAGGAAGAGGCCGACGAGCAACGGTGTGAGGAGAAGAAAGAAAGAAACAAAGACGCCGATTGCTGACGCCGTCCACCCGACGGCCGCTCGTGGCTTCAACGACGGAGTCGTCTACGAGCAAGGACGGCCGAGCTATCCACCCGAGGCAGTAACAGCGCTCAATATCTCGCCCCCGCACACGGTCGTCGATCTCGGCTGCGGCACCGGCAAGTTCACACGTCTGTTGACACCGACGGGAGCCCGGATCATCGGCATCGAGCCGCTCGCCATCATGAACGAGATGTTCAGGACGACGTGTCCAAACGTCACGCTCTTGACCGGGGTCGCCGAACGGCTGCCGTTGCGCGCCTGCGCCGTCGACCTCATCACGTGCGCGTCGGCTTTTCACTGGTTCGATCACGAACGTGCCCTTCCGGAGCTTCACCGCGTGCTTCGAACGGCCGGCAGACTTGCAATCATCTGGAATCGCCGCGACAAGTTGGCCGGATGGCCGGCAGAATTCTTCGCGATCACGGAGCAGTATCGCGGCGATACGCCCGGCTACCGGTCGAACGCCTGGCGCGACGCGATCGACGGATCGGCGCTCTTCGGACCGATCGAAGAGCGCTGGTTCGACAACGTCCAGCACGCCGATCTCGACGGTCTCCTTGCGCGCGTGGAGTCGATCTCGTTCATCGAGACGCTCCCGGCCTCAGAGAAGGCGGCCGTCATTGCGCGAGCCCGTGAGTTCCTCGTCACTCACCCGGATACCCGGGGACGCGAGCATTTCGAGCTTCCGTATCACACTGCGCTGTACGTGACACGTCGGCTGAACTGACTACACTCCGACGCGATGCGCGACGCGATTACAGCACTCGAGGCGGCGCTGGCCGAGCTCGAGCATGCTCGTGCGGAACTTCCCGAGGATCTGCGCGCGGACCTCGACGAGATCATCGGTCAAGCAAAAGCCGTGCTTCAGTCGCTCGAGCGGTCGCCTAGTTCGGACGAAGACCCAGCTGCCGGGACAGAATGAGGTGCTGGATGTCGGTCGTCCCTTCGACGATCACGTAGTAGCGAGAGTCGCGGAGCAGACGCTCGATCGGGAACTCGCCTCCGACGTACGCGTATCCGCCGAACGTCCGCATCGATTCGCTGGCCGCACGCACGGCCGTCTCCGACGCGACGAGCTTCGCGACGGCGACCTCCTTCGGCGTCTCCTTGCCGGCCTCCCAGAGACCCGACGCCCAGTACACGGTGACGCGCGCCGATTCCACCTCGGCGGCGATCTGCGCAATGCGGAACGCGACGGCCTGGAAGCCGCCGATCTCGCGGCCGAACGCGTGCCGCTGTTTCGCGTACTCGACGGAGACGTCCACCGCACGCTGCGCCGTGCCGATCGCTCCCCCGGCGACGATCAAGCGGCCCCCATTGAGCGTGCGGCCGGCCCGGCTGAAGCCGCCCGTCGGCTCGCCGATCAGCGCGTCGTTCGGCACTTCCACTTGGTCGACGACGACCTCACCAACTTCAGATGAGCGGTGTCCGAGGGTCGTCAACGGACGGACGGCGTCGGCCGGGAGCCGGTCGCGGTCGAGGATGAAGTTGGCAATCCCTTCGTGACCGAGCTCGCGATCCGTGTAGCAGGTAAAGATGAAAAAGTCGGCCGACGGCGCGCACGTGATGAACATCTTGCGGCCGTTGAGAATCCAGCTGCCGTTCTTGCGTTCGGCCGTCGAGCGAATGCCTTTGACGTCCGAACCGGCCTCCGGCTCGGTGAGCGCGAATGCTCCCATCCACTCGCCGGCCGTCACCTTCGGAATGTACGTCTGCTGTTGCTGCTCCGAGCCGAATTCGTAGATCGGGTACGAGCCGATGTTTCCGGGCACGCTGAGCGCCGAGCTGATACCGGCGCACCGGTAGCTCGTCGCCTCCCTCCAGAGCACTTCGGCAGTGATGCCTGTGCCCTGTCCGCCGAGTGAGTCGGGATAGCGCATCCCGATGAAACCGGCTTGACCGGCTTTGCTGTAGAGCTCGCGAGGAAACGTCGCCGTCGCTTCTGCTTCCTCGACGAGCGGTGAGATCTCGCGCTCGGCAAAGGACTCGGCCGACTCCTTGAGCGCTTGCAGCTCTTCCGGCAGCTCGAAGGACATGGGCACTCATCTTACGCAGTACGCTGCAAGCTTCTAATGAGCACGCTCGTCGAGCAGCTGTTCCGTCGCCGCGCGTTGTGGGTCACCGGAAAAGGCGGCGTCGGAAAGTCGTCCATCGCCGCGGCACTCGCGTATCTCTCCGCGAAGCGCGGCTTGCGTACGCTGCTCATCGACGTCGAGGCACGAGGCGATGCGGCGCGCTTCCTCGACGCCGGGCCACCCCGGTATGAGGCGCGCGAAGCGCAACCGAACCTCTTTCACCTCGCGTTGCATCCGGAGGAGGTCCTCGACGAGTACCTGCAGATCGCGTTGCGAGTGCCGCGCATCCGTCGGGTCGGTCCGATCAAACGCATCTTCGACTTCATCGCGACCGGCGCTCCCGGGGTGAAGGAAGTGCTCATCTCGGGCAAGGTCGGCTTCGAGGAGCGAGCCACGGCGGGCGGACGTCCGCGCTGGGATCTGATCGTCGTCGACGCGGCGCCGGCCGGACAGGTGCTCTCGCACCTTCGGGGGCCGCGCACGATTCAAGAGATGGTCGGCGTCGGCATGATTCGCAATCAGACGGCGTGGGTGCGTGAGATCGTCGAGGATCCGAACAAAACGGGTGTCGTCATCGTCTCACTGGCCGAGGAGATGCCCGTTCAGGAAACCTCGGAGCTCCTCGATCACATGCCGAAGGAAGTCCAAACCCCCGTGCTCGCGATCGTCGCGAACCGAGTCGTCACTGCGTGCAGTGATCGTGAAGCGATCGACGCGCTCGCGAAGCATCGTGACGCGCTCGGCGACGCCGGACCCGCCCTGGACGCAGCACTCTTGTGCGCAGCGCTCGCGGACGAACAGGCCCCGCATCTGGAGCGGCTGCGATCCCTCGGCCCCCCGGCGGCCGAGATCCCGCTGGTGGGTTGGGAGCACCACGACCTGAACGCGACAACGCAGCTCGCATCGGCGCTGGAGGCGGCGACGTGACGCTGCGCGAAGCCCTCCAGGGCAAACAGATCGTCGTCGTGTGCGGCGCGGGCGGCGTCGGCAAGACGACGACGTCGGCCGCCATCGCTTTGGACGCGGCAAATGACCGGAAGGCGATCGTCGTCACGATCGACCCGGCCCGGCGGCTCGGTTCGGCGCTCGGACTGGACCGCGGGCTCGGACACAAAGAGCGCCGCGTCGACGTGCAGAACGGGCACAAGGGGTCGCTGTACGCGGCGATGCTCGACATGAAGACCGCGTGGGACGACCTCATCGACCGGTACTCGCCGACGCGCGCACAGGCTCAGCACATCAAGGAGAACCGGATCTACCGCGGCGTCTCAGAGCAATTCATCGGCTCACAGGGCTACATGGCGATGGAGCGTCTAGCCGACCTCTACGAGCGGGACGACTACGACTTGATCGTGATCGACACACCGCCGACACGAAGCGCGCTCGATTTCCTCGATGCACCGAAGCGCATGACGGATTTCATCGGAGGGAACTTGCTGCGCTGGATGGCCAAGCCCTATGCGGCCGCCGGGAAGATCGGTATGCGGGCGTTCAGCTTCACCGCCTCGCCGTTCCTCAAGATCGCCGACCGAGTCCTCGGCTCCCAAGTGCTCGAAGACCTCTCATCGCTCGTCCTCGATTTCCAGAACCTCTACGAGGGGTTCAAGGAGCGAGCGGATCAGGTGCTCGAGCTCCTCAGCTCAGAGCACACAGCCTTCGTCGTCGTGACCACTCTCGAGGGCCCGCCGTTGGACGAGGCCGGGTTCTTCATCGACCGGCTGAACGACGAACAGCTGCCGCTGGCCGGTGTAGTCGCCAACAAGGTCGTCCCGCTCCAGCTCGGCAATGCCGACGTATCGACAGTCGATCGCCTCGATGCGGGACGGCTCGCCGAAGCGACTGGTCTGGGAGCCGAGCGGACGAGCGGCGCGCTCGACGATCTGAGAAGCGCTATCGCAACATTCGGCACCCTCGCGCGCCGCGACGAGCGGAGCCTCGCCGAGCTCAACAAACGCGCGCACGCCGCGGTCGCCCACGTGCCGTTGCTCACGCACGACGTCCACGACCTCGACGGGCTCGATGAGCTGGGGCGCTACGTGCTCGGGCCGTCCGGCGATCGGGACGGTGCCGGTTCGGCCTCGACGCGCGGGTAGAGCCGGAAGTACAGCAGGCAGTACAGCAGCTCGAAGACGGCAAAGCCGATTCCCTTGCCGCCGGAGATCTCGTCGCGCGAGACGCCGGCGATCGTGACCATGGCGGTCACGAGCGGGACGACCAAGAGCACGACGAGCATGCTGCGTGTGCGCTGGGGCTGAGCAGCCGCCAGCGCGTAGGCGAGCCCGATGGCGAGCATCACACCGCCGTAGAGCCTTGCGACCCCGCCGGACAGCGCGATCCCTTCGATCCCGAGCACTCGCTCGAGCATCGACGTCCACACGACGCCCCAGACGCCGATGACCACGGAGATCGCCGCGCCGGCGAGCAGCAACAGCCGGAAGGAACCTGCCGTCGAACGGCGCCGTCTGCTCACCCGGACAGTATCGCGGGCGCGGCGGTCAGGCGCCGCGAACCATCGCGCGCTTGCTCTCGAGGAAGTCGAGCAGCACGTACTCTCCGAGGTGCTCGGGTGAGGTGAAGAACGCGCGTCCGCGGTTCAGAGCGGTCATGCGCTCGATGAACCGCATCAGGTACGGCGAGCGATCCAGCATGAACGTGTTGATGACGATGCCGTCCTTCGAGCAGCGCGCCACTTCCTTGAGCGTCTCCTCGAAGGTTTGTGGGATCGGGGGCCAGTTGAAGAGCACCTCACCGTTGGGCAGCAGGTGCGCGGTCGGCTCGCCGTCGGTGACCATCAGAATCTGACGGCTCGCGCCGCGGTGGCGCCCGAGGAGCCGGCGAGCGAGCAGCAGAGCGTGCTGCATATTCGTGCCGTATACCTCTTCCCAGCCGAGATTCGGAAGCTCTTCGGGCTGGATGCGGCGCGCGTAGTCGGAGAAGCCGACGAGGAACAAGCGGTCGCGCGGGAACTGCGTCGAGATGAGCGCGTGCAGCGCCAGAGCGACCTTCTTCGCAGCCACCCAGTTGCCGCGCATCGGCATCGACAGCGAGAGGTCGATGAGCAGCGCCGTCGCGGCCTGGACCTTGCGCTCCGTGCGCTCGACCATGAAGTCGTCGGGCGTGATCTTCACGGGCGTCCCCGTTCCCTGGCGCCGGACGGCCTCGAACACCGTCTCCTTGACCTCGATATGGAAAGGATCGCCGAACTCGTAGTTCTTGAGCTCACCGGTGATGTCACCGCCGCGGCCGATGTCGGGTTGGTCGTGCTCGCCGGCCAGCGCCGCGCGCAGCCGTTGGTACACCTTGCCGAGCGCCTGCTTACCGATCCGTCGCACGCCGTGAGGCGTGAGGTCGAGGCGTCCGGCTTTGCGTTCGACATAGCCGGCCTCCTCGAGCATCTTCTCGATCTCCCGCAGGCGCCGTACGTCGCGCGCAGCCTCGTCACCGAGAAGATTCGCGACGCGCTCGAGGTCGACCTCGTTGAGATCCGACGGCCGCCCAACACCGCGCATGTATCGCTCGAGATCCTCCGATTCCTGCATGCGCTCCATCACCTGCATGGCTTGGAGCATGTCGAGCGGCTCATCGCCGCCGAACGGATACGACTGGTCCCAGAAGTCGCCGGGGATCGCTTGGCGGAGCATGTTGGCGAGCTCGCTCATTTGGTATGCGAGATCGGCATCTTGCATGAGCGATCCGACGAGCTCCTCGAGACGCTGGCGCATCTCGGGTGACATCGACGCCATCATCGCCTGCGCCATCGCGATGCGGCGCGCGAGCGTTTCGAGCAGCTCCTCGAGGTTCTTCGGGTTCTCAGGGAAAAAATCGCCGTAGGAATTCATGAAACCTTCGAAGTCGTAGTCCTCGCCGGCGTTGTGCTTGCGCACCATGTCGTTCAGCTCGGAGAGCATGTCCTTCATCCGCTGGAGCTCCTCCGGCGACATGTTCTGGAGCGCCTGCTCGGCCCCCTTGAAGTACTGCTGCAGCATCTGCTGGCGGAGCTTGTCGGTGAGGTCGTTGAACTTCGCTTCGGCTTCCGGGGACAAGAAGTCGTAGCTCTGCAATCCCTTGAGCGCGTCCGCCGGACGACCCTCGAGGTTGTCGATGTAGTCGAGGCGCGGATTCAGGCGGGAACCGAAGGGCGGCTGTGCGAACTCGCGCTCGAGGGCCGAGAGCGGATCCTCATCGGGCAGTGCATCCAGATCGGGCGCCTGCTCGCCCTCGGGTGTCGTGCCGCGCGCCGAGTCCTGCTTGCGCAGGTCTATGCGGTCGCTGACTTCGTGACGCTCGAGCTCGCGGATCTCGCGGAGGTCCTCCTCGATCTGCTGAACGACCGAGTCCATGTCGTAGCGGCGCATGGATTCGCGGCGAAGATTGCGCAGGCGTTCGGCGAGTGACTGGAGGCCCGTAATCCGCCGTCCCTCCAGGGAGAATCCTCGCTGCAGCATGCGGCGCAGCGCCTGGCCGAGATCTCCGAACTCCAACAGGTCGTCGGAGAGGCCTTCGAGCACCTCGTCGGGCTCGGCCCACGGGTCCTGTGTCCCATCCCAGCGCGAGTATCGGTACTTCGGGCTCACGCGAGAAACGATACCCCCTTCCGAACGATCGACCAGTTAGACGGGCGTTAACGTTAGCTTCACGAGCACGTGGGTACTCTCCCTCTCAATGTCCGCCCCGCCCCTCCAACGAATTCACAAAGTCACGCGCGCCGAGCACTCGGCTCCCGCGCACTTCCCGGCACTGGACGGCGTTCGCGGCATCGCCATCCTCGCCGTCGTCGGGTTTCACATCGCCGTCGTCGCGAGCGCCCAGGCTCCGTGGGCGTATCGGGCGTCGCCGCCGGTGGCGTCCTGGCCGATCTTCGCCGGTTCGCTCGGCGTCGACGTCTTCTTCGTGCTGTCCGGCCTGCTCGTCTACCGAAGCTGGCAGTCGCTGCGCGCGCGATACAGATCGGAGGGACTGCGATCGGTCGTCGAGTTCGCACGACGGCGCGGCCGCCGGATCCTGCCTCCCTACTGGTTCGCGCTGCTCATTCTCATTCCGTGGAGAGCTCCGCACTGGCTCGAGAGTCTCGACGGCTGCCGAAACATCGGGATGTTCGCGTCCCTGAACCAGTTCCTCGACACCAAGCTTCCCGGCGAGCTGAGCACGGTCACCTGGAGTCTGACGACGGAGACGCACTTCTATCTCGCACTGCCGATACTCGCGCTGGCAATGGCACGGTTCGGCTGGCGTGTCGTGTTGCCCGCGCTCATCGTGACCACGCTCGTGTGGCGCGCCGCCGCCGGCGGCACGGGAGCCGAGGCGGAATGGATCTTCGGCCGCGCCGACCAGTTCGTCGCCGGGATTGCCGCATCGTCATTGATTGCGGATTTCCAATCAGGACGGCGTTCCGCCCTGCTCCGATGGCTCACCGGCCGGCGCGCCGGGCTCGTCCTCGTCGCATCGCTCGCGGGTCTGGTCGTGGCTCACGGATCAATGCGGCTCCTTCCCAAGCCCCTCGTGTTCACGACGGTCCTACATCCGCTCGCGGGACTCCTCGTCGCCGGGTTGCTCGTCCGGATCGTGTGCACGGGGAAGATGCGCGTCTTGCACAACGGCGTTCTGGGATCGCTCGGCCTGATCAGCTACAGCCTGTACCTCTGGCATTGGCCGCTCCTCGCCGAGGCTGTTGCGCGCTGGGGCACTTCCGCCCCCGTGATCGCCGGCGCGCTCGCGGCCGGACTCACCGCGAGCGTTGCTTCGTACTGGCTCCTCGAGCGTCCGTTCGTCGGCGCCGGGGCGGCGCGCGCCGATCAGCCCGAGCCCGGGACGACCGAGGCGACGATCGCAAACTCGCCCTGGTCGGCTCCGGCTGCGGTCGTTGCGGTCGCTCCGCTGGGGAACAACACGTAGGCCTGGGCAAATCCCATCGAGCGACACAGGTCGAGCAACGCTTCCGGACGATTCGCCGTCGGGGCCGGTGTGGTCCGCGCGGCCCAATCGGCCTCGGCCTCGGATTCCGTGACGAGCACTCCCCCGGAATCGAGCTTGCTCCTCGAAAGCTCCAAGAAACGCCGGAGGTCGTCCACCGACAGGTGATCGATCACCTTCACGGTCAGGATCCCGGCGAGGGATCGATCGCCCAATCGCTCCATGCCGTCGAGGACGGCCGTGATGTGGCCGGCCGCTCCGAGTGCGAATGCATCGATGCCCTGCTCACGCAGAGCGACGATGAGATCTTCGGCCTCGCGTCCGACTGTCAGCACACGCGCGCCCGGTCCGAACAGGCCGGCGTACGCACGCACGCGCGAGGGACGGCCGAACGACTCTCCGGCCTCCAGGCGCTCTCGAAGCGATCGGACCTCCGCCTCCAGCGCGCGCGACGCTTGGGTCTGGGCGCGCAGCCGTCTTTCGAGGTCTTGGACACCTTCGAGCAACGACGACTGCACGCGCTCCTGGTGCTCGATGTAGTGGCGTGCGACTCGAAGAACGAGTTTGCGGATGACCCGGCTCACGAACCCGTAGGAGGTCGGTGACTCGACGTCCGGGCCCGTGGTCAGCTCCTTGTCCGCGGACCGAACGGCCGTCCACGGCCGTTCGGGCCGCTGCCGGGCGAGCACGATCTCCTCGGGCTCGGGGATGTGCTTCAGTCGCTCGATGATGAACGGCGCGCGAGCGAGCGGAGCGTGCAGTCGCGCGATGTCGCCGGCCGCACGCTCCGCTCGCTCGCGCGCCCCCTGCGGATCGTCGACGATTCGGCGCATCATCTCCGCCGCGGCGTCGACGTCAGGTTCTGCCCAGCGGCCGTCCGTCGGGTACGGATCGCACCCGGCAGGAATCGGAACGAGCTCATAGGGGACGAGCCAGCTGTTGAAGTCGTCCATGAACTCGAGATTTCCCGAGTACGCAGTCGCGACGACCGGCTTGCCCAGCGCCATCGCTTCCGCGAGGGTCAGGCCGAAGCCTTCGGCCCGGTGAAGCGAGACGTAGGCATCGCACGCTGCGACCAACGCGGCGTGATCGCCCGCGGCCATGTAGCCGTCCATGATGTGCACGTCGGCGCGCTGCGCCGCGGCACGACGCACCCGATCGAGCTCCTCCGGATGGGCGTCACCACGAACGCTCTTGATGACGAGCTGCGGACCGCTTCCGGCGGCAAAAGCGCGCGTGAACGCGTCGACGACGGCGAGCGGGTTCTTCCGCTCGAACACACTGTCGAAGTCGAAGCAGAACAGGAAGACGAAGCCCTCCGGCAGTCCGAGCGCGGCTCGCGCCGTCTTCGCCGGTACCGGGGCGATGATCGGTGGCTGGAAGACGAAGACTGGTTTCGTCGTCCGCTCGCGAACCGCCCTCGCTGTGTGCTCGCTCGACACCCAGATCTCGTCGAGGCGATCGGCGGAGGCCGCCATCCACTCCGGGAACCGATCGACCTCCCATTGCCACACGCCGATTGTCCGCCGCCCGGCAAAGAACGCATCGCCGACTTCCTCAACGAACCCACCAAGGGCATCCGCGTTCACGCACACGATGTTCGTTTGGTGTGTGACCTCTCCGGCTCGGCCGTCCAGCGCCGTCGATTGCTGCCTGCTCGACGTCTTGTCGAAGGGAACGATCGCGTTCGGCACCTCGGCGGCATCGAGCGCCGCCGTCAGAAGCCTCGAGACTTCACCGACACCGCTCTCGGCCCGGACGTATCCCGCAACATTCACACCCGGGACGTGTAGCTCATGACGCTTGTGCGTTTCGAGCGCAACGAGCTCCGCCTCGACATTCGGCTCGAACCGCGCGAGCGTCCGGGCCCAGTCCATGTAGAAGCGCGCGTCGGGGCCTTCGAGGTCTCGGAACGACGCACGGAGGTCGGCGCGCTCGTCCCACAGCGCGCGCAGGTATCGGGTGACACGGTGCGCGGCAGCCGGCGCGCGGAGCCAATCCTCATACGCACGCGCACCGCGAGCGTCGAACGGATCCGGGGGCGGCGGACCCTTCCCGGCTTCGGCCGCGAGGAGCTCGCGGCGATACAGGCGGCGCGCGTACCGATCGAGCGGCAGGCCGCGGGCGCTGCGCGCGAAGCCGTACGGCAGCTTTGAATACGCACGATGTCCGTTCAGCAATAGCTGCTCGGCGTAGCGGGCACACAGCTCGGCTAGAACGGGCTGCTCACCGAGCCATGTGCGGGGCGGATCGGACTCGAAGCGCGAGAGCACGTCCGGCTGCTCCGGATCGAAACCGGAGTAGTGGAAGAACCGCAGAGGCTCCCCGTTGGACTCGACGACCGATCCGGCTCTCGTGAGATTCCGCATCGGGAGATTCCAATACGCGACGTTCCAGCCGTCGCCGCGCAGGATGTGCACGTTGAAGTAGCTCGGCGCCAGATCAACCCAGCGCTGGTCGACGAACATCGCGGCGTCCTTTGCGATGAGTGCGTCGCGCTTCAAGCGCTCCGCCCACCAGTCGAGGAAGGTGCGGGCGGAACGTCCGACGGCGATGAACCCGAGGTTGTAGGCACCGGAGCCGAGGATCGTCAGCTCCTCAGCGGCACCGCCTTCGTCGAGCGGAAGCGGCGCCGTCGAGTGCGGCGTGACGACGATCCCGTGCTGCGAAGCCAGATCCCAGACGCCGTCGATGTGCGCGAAGATCTCGATGTCGGGGTCGAGGTAGACCGCCGACGACGCTCCGGCGTCGATCAGGTGGCGCAGCAGCCACGGCTTGATCGCCGTTGCCAGCTCGAGCAGGTCGTAGATCGCCGCCATTCTGTGGAGCTCGCGGCGATCGACTCCGACGTCGGATGGTTGCAACACGTCGAACGGCTCACTCCGAGCCGCCTCGATCGTTTCCGCGTCGGCATCGACAACGAGCACGCACAGACGGACGTCGGGGTGATGGCGGGCGAGCGATCGCGCGAGCACCCGTGCGGGCGCCCAGTAGTTCTTCGCGATGATCGTGCAGGCGCGCCTCATGGCGGGTTGCGTGTCAGGATAGCGTTCGACGCCGACCGACCGCGTTCGTTGCGACAACCGCCGCCGCGACCGTGAGCGCCCACGTCGCTTCACTCGAGACGAACAAGCTCTCGGACACGTTCAACACGGCGACGAAGACCAGGTAGACGAGGGGCCAGATGCTTACGGCGTCGAAGCCGTCCCAGGCAAACCTGAACGCGCGCCACGCGGCCATCACAAGGAATCCGATGAACAGAGCCAATCCGATGCGTCCGGTCGAGAGAATGACTTCGTAGTAGCCACTGTGTGAGGAATAGGGAAAGCGGCCGAAGACCTCTTGCGCGACGCCGATGGTCGGCGGGTGCGCCCAGATCGCTTCGAATCCCCAGCCCTTCCAGGGATGCATGTCCGAGTAGTAGCGGTCGATGGCCCACATGAGCGTGCGCCGTGTGAGGTCGAGCCGTCGTCCGAGCGAGCGAACGATCGTCTCCCAGTTCCACTGGACGACCAAACCGATGTAGCCCGCAACCAGTCCGACGGCAAACGCGCCGCCGAACGGTTTGAGCGCACGCGTCGTCGCCTTGCGCACGATGAGCAGCGACAGCCCGACGGCGCCGGCAGCGCTCAGCGACACGAGTGGTGTTCGCGAGAGGGACTTCACCAACAGGGAGAGCTCGAGCAGGCCCACGGCAATCAGGATCGGACGGCGCCGCTTGGGCAACGACCTCCAAAGAAACGGCAACGTCAGCAAACCGGTACCCATAGCCAGCGCAAGCAGATTTCGGTTCACGTAGATACCCGACCAGAGTCCGGCGACCCGATTCGTGGATAGCGCCTTCTCCGGCCACACGACGATGGCCAAGACGCTCAGGAGCGCGCCGATGGCCGCCGATGCGCCGACGATCCCGACGAGCTCGCGCGCGGTGTACCGTTCGCCGAGATACCAACCGAAGACCGCCGTCCCCGTGAACAGCATGATGCGCCACATCGAGACCGTCGGTTCGATCGACCACGTCACCGATGCAAAGCCCATTGCGACGAACGCGACGAGGAACGGCTGCCGGAGCAGCGTGCGCGGCCTGCAGCGGCGCGCCGCAAGCACGTATGTGACAAAGAGGACGATCGCAAAGGTGGATCGCACAATTGCGTCGTCCTCCCAGATGTAGAACGCCCGGTCGGCGCCGACCAGCTCGCCGACCCGCTCTCGATAGAAGAGGACGGGTGACCGCGTCAGCACGAGAAGCGTGACGACCGCGATCGCCCATTCCCAGCCGGGCACGACACGCGCAGCCAGCCTCGCCTGACGCGCCCTTCGAATGACGCGCTTGGGCAAGGGCCGCCGCTGACGCAGCTCGGGAATCGAGAGGTCGGTCGTTTCCTCGGCCAGGGTCGAGGCCATCACCTATTTTCCTGTCCCGGGAGCCGGACGGGCACGTCTCCGGCTCCCATCGCATATGACAGTGGTGGTGGTATATCGTCTGGACGCCCATGGAGGCAAGGGAAGCCGCCGCGCCGCAAGCCTGGTTGCAGGAGGGGAACGCATTCCCCTTCGACCCACGAGATCCGGTCTTTCGCGCGAATCCCTACCCCACCTACAACGAGCTGCGCGAGACACAACCCGTACTGCGGAGTCAGTTCGGCATGCTCGTTCTGTCGAAACACAGCGACTGTGTCGAGCTCCTCCATCACACACAGACATCGAACGATCAACGAAACTCAACGGTCTTCCGCGCCTACATCGAAGCGGTCGGAACCGACCCATTCGAAGGACGTGAACCGTCGTTCCTGTTCCTCGACCCGCCCGATCACACACGTCTTCGCGGGCTCGTGAGCCACGCGTTCACGCACCGTCGAGTCCGCGATCTCGGCCCCCGGATCAACGAGATCGTCGACGAGCTGCTCGACGCCGCCCTGCCGAACGGGGGGATGGAGGTCATCGAAGAGCTCGCCTACCTCGTCCCGGTGCGAGTGATCTGCGAGCTCCTCGGGGTCCCGACCGCGGATCACGAGATCTTCAAGGGATGGTCGCGCGAGCTCGCGCGCGGTCTCGATCCCGACTTCATGATTCCAGAACAGACGCGGCAATCGATGCTCGTGGCCGGCGAGGCGCTGCGTGAGTACTTCGAGAAGCTCATCGTCGAGCGGACGAAGAACCCGGGTGACGACATGCTTTCCGCACTTATCCATGCGGAGCAGGAAGGCGACAAGCTGTCCCACGCGGAGGTGTTGGCGACACTCGGGCTTCTGCTGATCGCCGGTCATGAAACGACGGTCAACCTCATCGGGAACGGGATCCTTCAGCTCAGCCGTCATCCCGACCAGTACGCGAAGTTGCCGGCCGACCCCGCGCTCGCGCGGGGCGCGGTCGAGGAGACACTCAGGTTCGATCCCCCCGTTCAGGTGTCGGGCCGCATCGCGATGACCGAGCTCCAATTCGGCGACGCAACACTCGAGCCGGGCTGCCAAGGGATTTGCGTTCTCGGCGCGGCGAACCGCGACCCCGAGGAATTCGGTGAGACGGCCGACGAGTTCGACATCACGCGCGTACCGAACAACCACGTCGCATTCGGGGCCGGGATCCACTTCTGCCTCGGCGCGCCGCTCGCCCGCCTGGAAGCACAGATTGCATTCGAGCGCTTCGCGCAGCGCGTCGGCTCGTTCGAGCCGACCGACGAGCCCGGCTACCGGGAGAACTTCGTGCTGCGCGGATTGAGTAGGCTACCGGTCGAGTTCAAGAAAGGGAGGTAGGGAATGGCACTCGAGTTCCTGTCTGATGAGTGGTTCGCCGAGGCCAAGAAGCTCCGCGATGAGGCGAATCTGCCTGCGCCCACCGGTCCAGCGGCCGACCTGAAGCTCAACATTGTGGTCACGGGCGGCCCCGGCGGCGACAAAGAGATTCATTCGAACGCCGGCGAGTTCGGACAAGGCCTCATCGACGACGCGCCGACGAAGATGACGGTGCCCTACGAGGTGGCAAAGAAGGTGTTCATCGAGCGCGACCAGCAGGCCGGCATGCAGGCCTTCATGCAGGGCCAAGTCAAGGTCGAGGGCGACATGTCGAAGCTGATGGCGATGCAGACCATCCAGCCGTCGCCCGAAGAGCTTGAAGTCCAGAAGAAGATCGCGGAGCTCACGGCGTAGCTTCGGCGACAGCGTTGAACGAGGCGCCGCCTGATGCGGCGCCTCGTTTACATTTCAGCCATGAACAGCACTGAACAAGCTCGCCGGTTCGCCGCCGAGCTCCGCCGCATCATCGAAAAGCTCGTCGTCGTGGACGCGCCGGCCGACGAGCTGGCGCTCGCCGCAGACGCCGCGAAAGGCTTCGCGGACAGGCTGGAGGAAGAGTTCCCGAAGCGCCGCTCCTGGTACGAGGTCGCAGAAACGGCCGTCGCCGACATGGTCGTGGACGGCTCGACGGAGTCCCGCGCCGAACGGGGATTCTTCGACCGGAGCCCGATCGTCGGGCTGTCGAATCCGCTCGCGCCGCCGCTGTCGCTCGAGATCGCTGAGGCGGACGGACAGCGGTTCGTCATCGGCCGTGCCTCGTACACGGCGGCCTACGAAGGTCCGCCCGGCAACGTCCACGGTGGAATGGTCGCGGCGGCGTGGGACGAGGTTCTCGGCATGGCACAGTCGCTGTCGGGACAGGCCGGCTTCACCGGAACGCTCACGATCCGCTACAGAAGCCCGACGCCGCTCTTCGAGAACCTCGAGTTCCGCGCTCAGGTCGATCGAGTGGAAGGACGAAAGATCTTCACGTCCGGAACCTGCCACGCGGGCGACCGGCTCACGTCGGAAGCCGAGGCGATCTTCATCACCGTCGACCGCGCGAAGTTCGAGCAGCTGATGCGCGAGCGGGAGGCGCGGGAGAAAGCGACCGGGTAAGCCGAACGCCGGTCGATGCCTAGCGGCCGTACCTCGCGCCGCCGGCCGTCGGTGTCTTGTTCAACCGCTTGCCGAGGTGGAGTCCCTCGAGGATGAACTCGAGCGCTGCGGCCGTCGTCGCCGGAGACTCGCCCGCTTCGAGCTTCTCGAGCGCGCGCACCATTCCCTTGAGATCGCCGAACTGCCGGCAGAACTCCTCGGCTCCCATATGCGCCGACGCGTCGACGCTCAGCCCTTCGTCGTCGAACCGCTGTGTGAGCTCCGAGAACGCCTCTCCGCGCAGCTCGCGCTGGAAGACGGCGAAGACGGCCTGGCGGATGAGCTTGCCGAGGATGTCACCCTCCCGGCCTTCCTCCAGCGCCTCGACCTCGATCTTCCCGAGCGCGGACGAGGCGACGGCCTCGAGGTCGGAGATGCGCGGGACGGCTTCGTTCTCCGCGAGCCGAACGGCCCGCTTGAGTGCCGACGCCGCGATCGTCTCGGTGTTGCAGATCGACAACCGCACCGAGACACCCGAGCGCTGGTTCACCTGCGGGGAACGCCTGGCCTGGTGGGTGAGCTCGGCGACGACGTCCTTCATGTACCGCGGGAAACGGATTGGGACGTCGACGTCGATCGCCGTCGACTCTTGATCGACGATTGCGACCTCTTCATCGGTCGTCTGCGGGTAGTGGGTGCGGATCTGCGAGCCGAAGCGATCCTTCAACGGCGTGATGATGCGTCCGCGATTCGTGTAGTCCTCTGGGTTTGCCGAAGCACACAGCATGATGTCGAGCGGGAGCCGGATCTTGTAGCCGCGGATCTGGATGTCGCGCTCTTCGAGCAAATTCAGGAGCGCCACCTGAATTCGCTCGGCGAGATCCGGGAGCTCGTTGATCGCGAAGATGCCGCGATTCGTGCGCGGAATGAGTCCGTAGTGAATCGTCAGCTCGTCGGCGAGGTACCGGCCTTCGGCCACCTTGATGGGATCGACCTCACCGATCAAGTCCGCCACCGAGATGTCGGGCGTCGCGAGCTTCTCCGCGTAGCGGTCCTCCGGCGTCAGCCAGACGACCGGTGCCTCGTCGCCCAGCTCGGCGATCGTTTGCCTGCACGCGGCACACGTCGGCGCGAACGGGTCGTCGGAGATCTCACAGCCGGCCATCGCCGGCACTTCTGGGTCCAAGAGCTTGGTGAGGTCGCGCATGATGCGCGACTTCGCCTGTCCGCGCTCGCCGAGAAAGATGATGTCGTGCCCGGCCAGGATCGCGTTCTCGACGGCCGGGACGACGGAGTCGTCGTAGCCGACGATGCCCTCGAACACAACGTCACCGCTCCGAACCTTCGAAAGGAGATTGGCTCGCAGCTCCTCCCGTACCGACCGCGTTCGGTAGCCCGACTCCTTCAACTGGCCGATCGTGGCTGGCTTGGTCACGTAATTTCCCCTTCGGAACGGTTCAGACGGATGAGGCAGGCCATCAGTATAGTGATGGCCTGCTTTGACCCCGTTACGAAAGGTGCCGAAGGAGATGAACGCATGGCGTACGTGATCTGTGAGCCCTGCGTCGACATCAAGGACCGCGCATGCGTCGAGGAATGTCCGGTCGACTGCATCTACGAGGGCGAACGGATGCTGTACATCCACCCGACCGAATGCGTCGACTGCGACGCCTGCATGCCGGTCTGCCCCGTGGACGCGATCTTCCCAGCCGACGACGTTCCGGGCGAGTGGAAGGAATACATCGAGACCAACGCCAATTTCTTCACGGAGCACGCGGACGCGCAAGGCGGCGCATCCCAGAGTCCGTACGCTCCTGCCCTCGAGGGTTGAGCCGGCACAACATTCGGCCCACCGACGTAGGAAAGCGCGTCACGATTCAGTACTTCGATGACTCCGGAGAGCGACATGAGGTGGTCGGTCTGCTCGAACGAGCCGAGATCAAGGACGGCGAGGCGATCCTTAGGATTCGCCGGCGTGACGACTCGGTCGTCACCGTCCCGATGGGCCGCATCCGTGCCGGCCGGGTCGTGACCCGATAACGTGCCCGCCACCCGCCAACAGCGTCGCGCGAAGGCGCGCAGTCCGCTGCGCAAGCGGCGCCGCGGCGCAATCGGTTTTCTCGTATTCATCCTGGTCGTCCTCTTCGGCGGCGGCTATCTCGTTACGTTGTTCCGAACCAATCCGCCACCGCTCACGCGAGGTGCATCCGTCGGCGAGCACTGGCACGCCTCATACCGCATCTATGTGTGCGGAAAACGAATGGAGAACTTCCCGAATGTCGAAGGCGAGCTGCACTCACACGCCGATGGGTTCATGCACATCCATCCCGGCTCCCCGACGTTCGCCGGCGACGGAGCCTCGCTCGGGACCTTCCTGCGCTTGTACGAGACGGGTATCGGGGTCTTACCCGACGGCAAGCGAACGCTGATCTTCCCCGACGGAACGTCGTACAAGGACGGCGACCGCTGCCCGGGAAGCAAGAAGCGCTACAACATCAAAGTCACTAACAAGGGCAAGCTCGTGAAGGGCGACCCCTCGAAATTCCTGCCGCACGAAGGCGACGCCATCGTGATCAGCTTCGGCCCCGAGGGCGAGAAGCTCTTCCGCAACCCCTACGCGAAGGCGAAGGGGATTCAAACACCGGCGCTGCCGCAGGGCGACCGCCCTGCGCCCGACTAAACGAAAAGCGGCTAGGCCGCTTCTTCCATCTTCTTCGTGTACTTCCCGAAGCGTGCTGCGCCGTTGCAGCGCGCCCGGTGCAGCAGTTCCTGCTGTCCGGCTTCGACGTTCACGTCCTGCCCGCTCCATGCTTTGAGCGCCGGCGCTTGCAGTGCACGTCCGTAGGAGAACGAAAGCTCCCACGGGTGGGGGCCCATCTTGTTCATCTCATTGAGGTGCACCGTCGCCGGGACGTCGTCCTGACCGCCGGAGAGGAACACGATCCCCGGCACGGCCGTGGGAACGCTGTTTCGGAAACAACGAATCGTCTCGCGTGCGACATCTTCGGGGGAAGCCTGCGTCGCGCAGTCCTGTCCGGAAAGCACCATGTTCGTCTTGAGGAGCAGCCCTTCGAGGACGACGCTGTGCGCGTAGAGCTGATCGAACAGTGCGATGAGCGTCGCTTCGCTGACGTCGTAGCAGCGCCCGATCGCATGATCGCCGGTCATCATCACCTCGGGCTCGACGATCGGCACCATTCCGGCCTCCTGCGTCAGCGCTGCGAATCGCGCTAGTGCGTGCGCGTTCGCATCGATCCCGAACCGAGTCGGAATGCCGTCACCGATGTTGATGACGGCCCGCCACTTGGTGAACTGGGCGCCGAGCTTCACGTACTCCGCCAGGCGGTCACGAAGTCCGTCGAGACCTTCGGTGACCTCTTCGCCCGGGAAGGCGGCCAGCTTCTTCGACCCGGTATCGACCTTGATGCCGGGAATCATGCCGCCCTGCTCGAGCACTTTGGAGAAAGGAGTTCCGTCCGGCAGGCCCTGACGGATCGTCTCGTCGTAGAGGATCACGCCCGAGATGAACTCGCCGAGGCCCTTTGTTGTGAAGAGCATGTCGCGATACGCACGACGGTTCTCTTCCGTCGATTCCAGACCGATGGAATCGAACCGCTTCTTGATCGTTCCCGAGCTTTCGTCGGCGGCGAGAATCCCCTTGCCCGGCGCGACGAGCGCGCGTGCGATCTCTTCGAGATGTGCGTGGTGCGACATTCCTAACCCCTTTCGAGTTGCAGGATCTGCGCTTCATTATTGCGCCTTGCCTTGGGAATCTTCCTACCCATTGACCGCGTTCGGGCGCGCGCCTATGCTGCGGATACCTGGGCGGTCTATCGGGGTGTTGTCCATCCCGGACCCCCGGACGGAGGGCCGGCGGCGCCCACTAGGGCGCGTGACGCATCGAGCCTCGTCCAGCCGGGGGCCGGCGGGGAGGAATGCTTCCCGAGGGCCGCTCAGGTCGCGTCCGGAGGCTTTTCTGATGTCGCCTCCGCGGGCTTGCCATTTGAGGGGGCGCCTGACGGCGCATCCTCCTCCGTGCTCCCCTTTTGGAACTCGTCGCGCGCTTCACGCAGGCTGCGCGCGAGCCGCGGGAGCCGTGCCGCGCCGAACAGCAGCACGACGACGAGCACGAGCAACAGGATCTCGGGTGCGCCGAGCCTCCCGAACATTTGCTCCTCCTTGTTCGGCACCACGATACCTCTCAGAAGCCCTCTGCTATTTTGGAGGCATCCGTTGGTTTTAGAAAGGGCTACGACCGTTGATCTCAGAAGAAGCCGTCCGCCGAGCCCTGCACACGGTTCACGACCCGGAGATCGGGAAGCCCATCGACGATCTCGGGATGCTCGGCGAGCTGTCGATCGACGGCGACACCGTCCACGTCGAGGTGCTGCTCACCGTGGCCGGGTGTCCCCTGAAGGCCGAGATCGAGAAGCGCGTGACCGAAGCGCTGTCGCCGGTTCCCGGCGTCCGGAACGTCGACGTCCGGCTCGGTGTGATGGATCCGGAGCAACGAGCCGGGCTTGCCGAGGACCTCGGCCGCGGGATCCCCTTCCGCAACCCGGCGTCGCGGACCAGCGTCATCGGCGTCTCGTCCGGCAAGGGCGGCGTCGGCAAGTCCACGGTTACGACGAACATCGCCGCCGCCATGCGCACACTGGGTCACACGGTCGGCGTGCTCGACGCGGACATCTGGGGCTTCTCGATCCCGAGAATGTTCGGCCTGCGCGGCCAGCGTCCCGTCGCGTTCGACGGAATGATCATGCCGCTGGATCGCGAGGGCGTGAAGGTGATCTCGATCGGCTTCTTCCTGCCGTCGGAGGAAGAGCCGGTCGTGTGGCGTGGACCGATGTTGCACAAGGCCCTCGAGCAATTTCTGTCGGACGTCTATTGGGGCGATGACCTCCAGTACCTGTTGATCGATCTCCCGCCGGGCACGGGCGACATCTCACTGTCGCTCGCGACATTCCTTCCGAACATCGGCATGCTCACCGTGACCACGCCGCAGCCCGTCGCGCAGAAGGTGGCAGAACGGGCGGCGAACATGGCCGGCAAAGTGAAGCAGCGACTCCTCGGCGTCGTCGAGAACATGTCGGGAGTCGTGTGCGCGCACTGCGGCGAGGTCACCCCGGTCTTCGGCGAGGGCGGCGGTGAGGAGCTTGCACAGTCACTCGGCATCCCATTGCTCGGCAAGCTTCCGCTCGTACCGGAGCTCCGGGCCGCATCCGACGACGGCGATCCATTCGTTTGGTCGCACCCGGACCACCCGGTGACGCAGAGCTATCTCGAAATCGCGAAGAAGCTGTCGGAGTTCAGGCCGCCGCGCCGGCTGCCGATCATGGACATCGGCTCCCGCAACTAACTTCCCTGGGTCCAGCTCGACGGCGCGTCGAGCACCGCCGTATCGCCGAGCGTTCCGATGATGCGCAGCGGGTATGCGCGCCAATGGAAATCGAGCGTCTTCTCCCACCTGTCGGTGTACAGACCGACATCGAAGGAGTAGTCGCCGCCGAGCAAATCGAGTCGTTCGATCCGCAGCCGCGCCGAACGGCCGTTGGACCCCGCGGCCGGCATCATCTCGATTCCGGAATCGAAGCAGCGCAATCCGTCGTTACGGACGAGCCGCACGCCGAGCTGGACGGCGGCGAGCTCGTCGGGCGTATCCACCTTCATTTCGACGACAACGCCGTCGCCGCTTCTGATCTGATGTACCGGCGCCCCGGTCACGTCGGTCACGCGGACCGATGTGATCTGCGCCTCCTGTGTGCCGAACCTGTTCTCGTGCACACGGAGCGGAGTGCCGTCCTCGGTAAATGCGTCCGGCGTGTCGTGCGGCGTCGCCTTGACACCTTGTTCGGCCATGGCCATCTCGTAGCGCTGGGTGATCTCTTGGGATTTCCCGCTTGCAACGATCCGGCCGGCGCGCAGCCAAACGACCTCGTCGCACAGCCGCGACAGCATGCTCGGGGAGTGTGACACGAGCACCATCGTCGTTCCGGCGCGCGCGAACTGCTCGAGCCGTTCGTTGCACCGGCGCTGGAACGCGAGGTCGCCGACCGCAAGGAACTCGTCGATGAGCAAGATGTCCGGATCGATGCTCGTCGCGATCGCGAAAGCCAGCCGTCCGATCATTCCGCTCGAGTACGTTCGCAACGGGTCGTCGATGAAGCCCTCGATCTCGGCGAAGCCGAAGATGTCGTCGATCCGTTGACGCACTTGGCGCTTCGTCAACCCCGCGATGATGCCGGCGAGGGCCGTGTTCTCGCGGCCCGTAAGCTCCGGGTGGAAGTTCGCGCCGAGCTCGAAGATCGCCCCGATCCGACCTCGGGTTGTGATCGATCCCTCGTCCGGTTTCCCGACGCCTCCGATGAGCCGGAGCAGCGTCGACTTGCCCGCACCGTTCGGGCCGACGACGCCGAGCACGGTACTCCTCGGCACTTCCAGAGACACGTTCCGCAGCGCCCAAAACTCGTCGGGCTTGCGACGCCGGTCGAGCTCATGCCGAGTGATGGTAAGGAGGGTCCGCGACGCTCGAGCGACGTGGTGATAGAAGCGCTTTCCGACCCCGTCCAGCGCGATCGCCGGGGGATCGCTCATATCTCGTCCGGGAAGCGCGCAGCAGCGGATTCGAAGATGCGGGCGCCCAGCATCGCCAGGCCCGCTGCGATACCGCCGATGACGAGGAGCGTGCCGGGGTTCGGCCAGCGGCCGTGCAGGAGCGCGTCGCGCTGGGCCGTGATCAGATGGGCAACCGGATTGATGTCGTACAAGAAGCTGAATCTCGAGCCGCGAAGCCTTCCCTCGTCGTAGATGATCGGGGTCGCGTAAAAGAGCAGCCGGAGCACGACGTTCAGCGCCTCCGACGTGTCACGCAGACGAACGTGTGCGGCTGCGAGCACGAACCCGGGACCGAGACAGAGCAGGAACTGGACGGCAAGGATTACCGGAAGGCTCAGAGCCGAAGCCGGAAGTCCCCCACTCGTCACCGCGACGGCACCGAAGATCACCGGAGCGGCCAGGACGTAGTGGACGAGATGCGAGGCGATTGCGACCGGCGGCAACAGCACCACGGGGAAACCCGGCTGACGGACGAGGTCGCGGCCGCCCACCACGCACGTCGTTGCCGACGTCAGACCACCTTGGAACCACTGCCAGCTCGTCAAGCCGATGAAGACGAACACCGCGTAGTTTTCGATGCCGAGCGGGATCACTCGGACGAACACGATGGTCAAAATGACGATCGTGCTGATCGGCGCGAGCTGCGACCACAGCAGGCCCAAAACGCTGCGCCGATACCTGAGCCGTACGCTCCGCACTATGAGCTCCCAGACAAGGTCGCGGCTTCGTTCGCCGGTTGCCTTGACGATGACGCTCACGACAGCCCTCGTCGCCGTGCTCGCCAGCGCGACCAGAAGTACGCGAAGGGGCCCCACGCGTTGCCGGCAATGCAGATGAGCAGGAGCGGCACGCCGATCAACCGGCTCCCCTCAGGCTGCCGAACCGTTCGGCGGTACTTCCACATGAGCCACCGCAGCTGATTCTTCACGGCGCGGCGTCGCTGGGACCGTCCGCCGACGGCATACTTCATCGACAAGGCCCCCACCGAGGCGCTGTAACCGAACAGCTGGCGAGCGAGAGCCCAGAGCGTGTCCCGATGGCTGTGCTGGACGACCGCTCTCGGTGTGTAAACGGCGACCTCGCCTTCTTGGAGAACCCGGACGAACATGTCGATGTCGCCGCCGCCGCCGACGGCTGTGCCCATGTCGAGGGCCGGATCGAACCCGCCGATTCGATCGAACAACTCCCGCCTGAACGCCATGTTGCAGCCGGTTCCGAGCTGAGCGGCGCCTCCCGGCACCACGAGAGACCCCTTGTCACGGACGAACCGACGAGTTCGTTTCCCGCGATCGAACCCCGAAACGTTCTCGAACCATCGATGCGATCGTTTCTCGAGCGCCGTCGGCACAACCCGGCCCGTCACACAAACCACCTTCTTGTTCCGGAACGCCTTGCGCACGTGCGTCAGCCATTCCGGGTCCGCGATGCAGTCGTCGTCGATGAACGCGACGATGTCGCCGCGGGCTTCGACGATGCCGCGGTTCCTCGCATGGTCGAGGCCGCGCCGCTGCTCGTGGACGACGCGGAATCCGTTCTTTGCGAGCACTTCGGTGTCGATGCTCTGCGCATTGGAGTTGTTGTTGACGACGAGCGTCTCGAACCGCGGATCGTCGAGGTTGCGCAGCGAGTCGAGGCACTGGGTCAGCGCGAGCGGCCGACCACGAGTGCATACAACTACGGTGATGAATGGAATATCGGACGGCAAACGACCTCTCCCCGCACTGCCCCCTTCCAATCGAAAGTATCCCGGGGACGAGCGAACCTGTCCACGACCGAATTGGGCTATCGGCCGAGATTGGGCAAAACGTCCTGCGCGAACCGCGAGAGATCGTCTGGGTCGTCCAGACCGAACGGCACGGTCGAGAAGCACATCACCGCGTGCTCGACGCCCTCGTCGCCGAACGCCGCCAGGCGGTCGGTCATCTCTTGGGATGATCCCTGCGCGTACTGCCCGATCGACCGGCGCACGGTAGCGCCGCCGAGCAGCGCCGCCCGCTCGAGATAGGCGTCGACCTCCTGGAACCAGGCGGCGTTCCAGCCGTCGGCGACGCGGGCGATGAGCGCCATTGCGCGATCGCCTTTTCCGCCCACCCAGATCGTCGGTCGCGGGTTCTGTGCGGGCACCGGACGGCACAGCGCGCCGTCCAGACGGTAGTGCTTGCCCGCGTAGTCGACCGGATTGCCCTCGAACAGCGCTTTCAGGATCTCGACCGACTCGCCGAGGCGCTCCAGCCGCACACCCGGCCGTGGGAACGAGATGCCGGACTGCTCGAACTCGGGCTCGTACCAACCGGCCCCGATGCCGAGCTCGAGCCGGCCGCCGGAGGCGACGTCGACGGTCGCTGCCTCCTTCGCGAGCTGGAACGGGTGACGAAACTCGTTGCAGAGGACCATCGTGCCGAGGCGCAGTGCTCGCGTCTCCGACGCGAGCACTGCAAGCGTGGCCAGCGGCTCCAGCGAGCCGATCGGCTCGCTGGAGCCCCCGTACTTGGCGAGGTCGAAGACGAGGTGGTCGGAGACCCAGACCGAGTCGAAGCCGAGCCGCTCGCACTCCTTGGCGATCTCGACGACGCGCTTGACGGACGGGTCGCTACCGGGCGCGCCATAGTGTGGGAGCGCAACACCGATCTTCACGAGGCGTGAGTATGCCAGAGCTCCCCGAAGTCGAAGGGTTCCGCGCAGTCGCCGAGCAGACGCTTCTCGGACGCAAGGTCATCCGCGCCCGTTTCTTCGACGACTGGATGCTGAAGGAATCGTCGCCGTCGACGGCGGCTCGGCGCATGAAAGGACGGCGCATCTCCGCCGTCGATCGCAAGGGCAAGATGCTCGCGATCTTCACCGACCCGGTTCCCGGTCGCCCGGACACGCCGGTGCTCGCGCTGCATTTCGGCATGACGGGACGGCCGATCGTCGCCCGTATCGGCGATCCCATTCACCACTGGGACCGCCTGCTGCTCGACCTCGACTCGGGAGCCGAGTTCCGCTACCGCAACAGTCGACGCCTCGGGTTCATCCGTGTCGTGACGCGCAATGAGATGGCGGATCTTGCGTGGCGTCTCGGCCCGGATCCGCTCGAAGCGCCCGCGAGCTACCTCGTCGAAGCGCTCGAAGGCCGCGAGGCACCGATCAAAGCGTTGCTCCTCGATCAGTCGTTTCTGGCCGGCATCGGCAACATCTATGCCGACGAAGCACTGCACGCCGCCGGAATCCGTCCGTCCAGGCCGGGGAGCGACCTCGACCCCGAGGAGATCCGTGCGCTCCATCGTGCACTGCAGCGCATCCTGAAACGCGCCGTCAGCGCGCACCGTGGTGGGCGCGACTCGATGTTTCCGCTGCTGAACGTGCGGCGTCATGCATCGAAGCAGCTCGGCGCGTCGGGATCACCGAAGGTCGGATGCCCGCGCTGCGACCGGCCGCTCAGGCACGCGAAGATCGGCGGACGGACGTCCTTTTATTGCGCGAAGTGTCAGTCGTGAGTGTGGCCGTGCCCTGAGCCCTCACGGGGCTCGTCTTTGTCGCGTCAGCAGCCGGGCTCGCCGTGGTTACCGCAGCAGTTCTGACGCTTGCGCATCTTGATCGCGTTGTTGCGCATCGCCGTCATACACCGCTCGACGAACGGCATGTCCGAACGCCAGAAGTTGCGCATCGACTCCCGGAACGACGGACCTCTGCTCATTTCGCTCCCCGCGGTGACGGACCGGCGATCGACACTTGTGAGAGCGCCGATATGTTCCGCGAGCCGCCCGGCTTGAAGGCGGCCTCCGGCGTGCCGCGCTTGTGCAGAGCCTCGGCTTCCTCCGCGTTCCACGGCTCGACCTTGCCCTGCTCGAGCCACAGCTCGATGTTGCGCGTCCGCCGGCGCTGGCGCTTGGCGAGCCGCCCCATGAGGTCGTATGCGCCCTGCTCCTCGGCGGCCGGACGCACCTCGACCTTGCCGGCGTCCACGAGCTCCTTCCACCACTGGGCGCCGCGCTCGGTGCGGACGACGACCATGCACCAGCCCTCCATCCCCAGGCCGCCCAGGGCGATGTCGGCGTGCTCGGCCGAGAAATCCGGACAGAACGGGCAGCCCCAGTCGCGCGCAAGCGGTCGGCAGTCCTTCAAAGGAATATCGACGTCGTGGCCGTCGTCCATGGTCACGATGACCTTGCCCTTGATGTTGATCTTGTCGACCTTCGTCATGTCGATGCCGTACTCACCTTGCAGCTTCTGCTCGAGGAACGGCTTCGGCAGGAACGTCTCCGAACACATCAAGCCGACCGTGAGCGCAATCCGGTTCGACCATTTCCGAACCCCCGCGTAGGTCATCTTCGGAGCGGCCGTGATCTCGCACGACACGCCGACGAGGGCGATCTTGCGCAACTTCTGCTCGAAGGCTTCCTTCATCGCGAGCGGCGTCGGCGCGTACGTGTAGCGCGACTTCGCCGTCGCGAGTGCATCCTCGGCCGTCTTGATGAGCTTCGGCTCGGTCATCTGCGTCTTGCCGTCGTAGCCGGACACGACGGCACCGTCGAGGGCACCGGTCTCGAGGCCGTGCAAGATGAGCGCGGTCGCGATTCCGCCGTCCTGTGCGGCGGCCACGACGGAATCCTGCGCCGCCCGGGCGACGACGACCTCGCGTGCGACGCCGAAGATCTCGTCGGGGTTGCGAGTGCGTCCGAACAGCTGCTCCTCCAGCTGCGGCCAGTTCCAGCGCCAGATCCCGGCATCGTGGTCGAGCCTCGGACAGGCCTGCGCGCACAGCGTGCAGCCCTTGATGCCGTGCGAGCAGTCGTCGGGCCGTTCCGGGTCGGTCTGGAACGGCTTTTCCATATCGAAGTCGTAATCGAGAACGTGGTGCGGACACACGAGAACACACGCAGCACAGCTGCAACACACGTCAGTTGCAACAATCTGCTCGAACAGCTCTTTCCACTGACTCATTCGGGTTCTCACTTTAAACGCGCGCGGACCGCAGCCGTAAGAACGAAAGTCTCGCGGCGTAAGTCCTGTCGACGCGCTGAGACTGTGCCGGCCGTGAGGGGCCATGAGACCGCAGTTCCTAGGCAGGGGGAGAACCGTGTTTGCGGCCGCGCTGTTTGCCGGTGCGGCCCTGACTGGTACTGCGCCTCACGCCGGGGCGCAGTACCCGCCCCCGCCCATTAACGCCGAGTGCCACATCCTGCAAGTCGTCGGCGCGCCGACGACGACACAAGGCGGACGCATCGTCGTCCCCTTCCAGGGAACGATCCAAGTCGCTGCCGCGCCCGAGTGCGCCCAGTCCGGCGAAGAGGTCGAGATCTGGGCACAGAGCCACCTGATCCGCATTCACGACGGCTTCAACGCGGCCGCGGACGGTTCGTACACATCACCGCCGATCCAACTGCCGGCTCACTTGGCTCCCGGCCCGCATCAGATCCGGCCGCGCCACCTCCAGAGCAACGTGGAGTACTTCTGCCCGATCCTCGTCGTCGACGCGGCGACCGACACGGCGACGGCACCGCTGGCTGCCGGCGGAGGCGGTGCATTGCGACCGGCGAGCTCGAATGGTGGCGGTGGTGGCGGCGGCGGGGGCGGCGGCCTGCTTCCGAAAACGGGCGTGAACATCGTGACGCTCGTGCTCTTCGCGCTTGGGCTGATCGGCGCGGGAACGATGATGCGACGGGCGGCGAGCCGCCGTCGCCGGCGACGCAGACAATCACGGCGCCGGTCGGAGGTTCCGCGTCTGGATACCCTCGTCGTTCCTGATCGCGGGAGCGTCGGTCCGGCCTAGCCGGCTCGCGTAAACCGCTCCCAGAGCTCGCGTTCGGCGCCGATGGTCGTTTCCCGGCCGTGTCCGGGCAGCACGCGCAGATCATCGTGGAGCGGCAAGAGCTTCGAGCGGATCGACTCGCGCAGACGCCGCCGGCTCCCGCCCGGATAGGCCGTCTGACCGACGCCGCCGTTGAACACCGTGTCGCCGGAGAAGCAGATGTCGTCGACGAGGAAGCAGACGCTTCCGCCGGTATGCCCCGGTGTGTGAAGCATCCCGACCCGAAATCCGCCGGCGTCGATTGCATCACCGGCGACGGCCTGCAGCCGCCGCGGCCGGAGCCGGCGCGAGCGTCCGTAGAGCCGTCCGGCGAAGCGAAACAGCGGAAGGTTGCCGCCCGTGGCGGGGTCGTCGAACCACATGACGTCCGAACGATGGATGTACGCGGGAATCTCGTAGCGGTCGGACAACGCCCGCGCCGTCCAGATGTGATCCGGATGCCCGTGGGTGAGGACGACGGCCTGGGGCTGGAGTCCTTCGGCCCGGACGAGATCCTCGATCTTCGCCGCCGCTCCGTGCCCGGCGTCGACGATCAGCGCACGCCGGTCGTCCGGCGCGTAGACGTAGGCATTCGACCGCGCACGTCCGTTCACGAAACGCTCGAGCAGCACGTCACAAGTGTGACCCACTTCTCGACACGGCCAAGCGATCGGTCGCAGACTGAGCACGTGAGCGGCGAGGCCCGAATTGTGACGCTGCTCTTCACCGACCTCGTCGGGTCGACGGAGCTCTACGACCGCCTCGGTGACGAAACGGCCGAGTCGCTTCGCCGCACGCATTTCCGCCTGCTCCGCCAAGCCGTTGCCGACCGCGGCGGCCGTGAGGTGAAGAACGTCGGGGACGGCCTCATGGTCGTCTTCCATTCGTCCGTCGACGCCGTGTCGTGCGCCATCGATATGCAGGAAGCCGTCGATCGCTACAACCGCCGTCCGCAGACCTTGCCGTTGGACGTGCGGATCGGCCTCCATGCGGGCGAACCGATCCACGACGAGGAGGACTACTTCGGTGCGTCGGTCAACGTCGCCCGGAGGTTGTGCGACGAAGCCCTCGGCGGCCAGATCGTCGCGTCCGATCTCGTCCGCGGCTTGATCGGCGGTCGCGAAGGCTTTGCGTTCCGGTCGCTCGGCGCGATGGAGCTCCGCGGAATCGCAGAGCCCGTCCCCGCCTCGGAAGTCGTGTGGACGCCGACCAGCGCCGCCGCGTTCGACCTTCCGTCGGTCTTCACGTCCGCGCCGCGCACACCCTACGTCGGACGCTCAAACGAGCGGGAAGCGCTGCGCGAGGAATGGAAGCGTGCCGCGATCGGCGAACGGCGACTCGTGCTCATCGGCGGGGAGCCCGGGATCGGGAAGACGCGGATCTCCAAAGAGCTCGCGGTCGAGGCGCACAACGAGGGCGCGATCGTCCTGTACGGACGCTGTGACTCCGAGGCGCTGATCCCCTACCAGCCGTTCGTCGAAGCGCTCCGTCACTACGTTGCGTCCTGCCCGCAGGGCGAGCTTCGCGAGCAGGTCGACGACGCCGGGGCAGAGATCCTTCGTCTCGTTCCCGAGCTGTCCGGCAAGCTCCCCGGCCTGGAGGCGGCGCCGCCTCTAGATCCCGAGACGGTGCGCTTCCGGCTGTTCCGTTCGGTTGCGCGCCTGCTCAGGAACGCCGCACATCTCGCACCGGTGCTCCTCGTGCTGGACGACCTGCACTGGGCCGACGCGCCGACGCTCGCCATGCTCAAGCACGTCGTCCGGGGTGACGCCGCGCCCATCCTCGCCGTCGGGACGTATCGCGACGTCGAGGTCGGGCGCCAACACCCACTGGCCGAGGTGCTCGCGGTTCTCTACCGCGAGCGCCTCGGCGAGCGAGTCTCCTTGAGCGGCCTGACCGAGGGCGAAGTCGTTTCGTTCATCGCCGCCGCCGCCGAACACGACCTCGACGAGCCGGGACGGACCTTCGCGCGCGCTCTGCACGCCGAGACGCAAGGCAATCCGTTCTTCATCGAAGAGATCCTGCTGCACCTGGTCGAGTCCGGGCAGCTGTACCACGACGGCGTCCGCTGGACGAGCGACGTGTCGAGCATCCGAGCGCTCGATATCCCCCAAGGCGTGCGTGAAGCAGTCGAACGCCGTCTGGCCCGGCTCTCAGAGGACACCGATCGCGCACTCGCACATGCAGCAGTGCTCGGCCCCCACTTCTCGTACGCCGTCCTGCTGCGCATGAGCGAGATGAACGACGATGTGCTGCTCGCATCGATCGAGGCGGCCATCGACGCGCAGCTCATCGTCGAAGTTCCGGACGACTCGGGCTTCGCGTTCACCCATGCGCTCGTCCGGCAAGTGCTCTACGAGACGCCGACCACGCAACGCCGTCAACGCATGCACCTCCGAGCGGCCGAGGCGATCGAGGCCGTGCACGGCGCCGACGCCCCGCCGGAGGCACTTGCACTTCATTACCGGGCGGCCGGCGACGCCGCGCATCCGCAAAAGGCGATCGACGCCTCCCTGGCGGCAAGCCGGGCGGCCGGGGCCGTGTTCGCCTACGAAGATGCCGCCGAGCACCTCGACGCGGCTCTCGATCTGATGGAACGCCACGGCAGCGACGCAGCGCTGCGCGCACGCCTGCTGGGCACGTACGGCGATCTCATGTTCGTCACCGGCCTCGACTACGGAAAGGGCATCGAGCGCATCGAGCAAGCCGCGCGCGTCCTCGACGAGACCGGCGATGCGTTCGGCGCGGCGACCATGCGCTCACGGCTGGGCCGGGCCCTGTCGACGTTCGACACGTGGATGGACATCGACAAGGCCATCGAGCTCTTCCGCGAAGCCGAAGCCGTCCTTTCCACACAGCCGGAGAGCGCCGCGCTCGCCCACACCTATGTCGGCCTGGCCTCCGCCGCGCTGTACGGACTTCGGATCGACGAGGGAATCACCGCCGCCGCGCGCGCAGCAGCCATCGCCGAACGGCTCGGCCGCGACGGCATTCGCGGCACCGCGATCGGACTGCTGGGCTTCCACCTGTTCGCGTCGGGAAGCCTCGCCGAGGGCGAGCGGCTGATGGACGAGGCATGGGAGACCGCCGATCGCATCGATCATCCGACACTCGGGTTCATCACGTCCTGGATGCACGGCTTCATCGGTGAGCTGCTGCTCGATCCACGACTCGGCGAGGAGTGGTGTGACAGGGAGCTGGGCAAGCCGCGAGCCGCCGAGGCACCGACGCAACGTGTGATCCTGACGCTGCATCGCGACATGGTCCGTGCCATGCGCGGCGACCTCGAGTCGCTGGCGACGCCGCACGAGGACGTCGGCGCCGACTCCTACATCTCGGCCGCCGTACGCGAGCAGTTCCTGACCTACCACAACGGCGAGTGGGAGCGGACGGCCGAGCTGTGCCGAACAGCGCGCGACCATCGCATCGACGCGCGGAATCTCCTCGAGGTAGCGGCCACGAGCCACACGCTCGCGTGGACGCTCCGGCTCCTCGACCAATTCGACGAGGCCGAAGGCGTCCTGCGCGGGTGCCTGGACTTCTCCGGCGGCAACTTCCTCGCCGCCGAGGTCATCGAGCGCATCGACCTCGCCGTCGCCTGTGCAACCACGGGCCGCGTCGAGGAGGCGCGCGAGCACGTCGATCGTTCGCGGAAGATCGTCTCCTCGGGCGAGAACTGGCGCGGACGCGCCGGCCACGTCGAGTGGTCGGCCGGCGTGACCGAGGCAGCAGCCGGGTCGCTCGAGCTCGCGGAGGCGTCCTTCCGGCGCGGCGTCGAGCTCCTGCAACGCTACGAATCGGTCGTCGAGGAGGCCGAGACCTTCTACTGGTGGGGCAGGACGCTGATCGACGCCGGGCGGCGCGCATCGGGAATCGAGAAGCTCGACACAGCCGCGTCGATCTACGAACGCATCGGCGCGGGACGCCCGTTCCTCGATCGCGTCGACGCCGCTCGTCGCTGACCGAAGCCTTCGACCCGGACGACTAGCATCGACCGATGGTCAGCGACGTCCCGCCGCCGACGACCGTACTCACGCTCGTGTTTCTCGCGTGGTCGGCGGGAACCGTCGTCGGCGCGGCAACGACGCGCATGTGGAGCGAGGTACAGGCCGGCCACTTCAAAGTGCTGTGGCTCCTCAGTGCCGTTCTTTCGCTCGCCACCGGCTTCGGCTATCACCCGGCGTGGGTGCTGACGCTTGCCTGCGTCATCACCTTCGCGGCGATCTACCGAGACGCCGACCGCGTGATCGGCACGGCGGCCGCGGCCGTCGCGATCGTCGTTCTTGCCACGGGGAGCGATCTGTCGCCGCAGGCATTTGCGGCGGCCGCGCTCATGGGCGCGGTGACCAACGCAATGCTCCTCGGCCATTGGCACCTCAATCAGCCCAAGCTCGGAACGAAGCCCATCGCGCGACTGGTCGTCGGGTTGTGGGCGGGCGTCGGGCTCTACGTCGCCGCGGCCGCGATGATGACGATTCTCTCCGCGTCCCAAGGCGGGATCCGCTTCCTGGCCGGGGTCACGGCCCTCGCGTTTGCCGTTTTTGCCGGGGTACTGACGGCGCCGGTGCACCATCTCGTGCACACGCGTTCGATCATGTCGGCGACGGGGATCCTGTACCTCGAGATCCTGCTGTGCTTCGTTGCGGTGTTTACGGGGTCGGTTGCGGCACTGATGGGCTGAAGACCGGCGTCGAGAACGTCGCCGCGCGCGCCTCGTCCAAGAGCTCGCTCAACGCCATCGCGTAGCTCGTCGCTTCCGGTGACTGACGGAAGAACGCGTACACGTCCTGGCCGCAGCCGATGACGTCGCCGAGCATGTCTCCCCACACGACCAAGTCCGCATACGTGTAACTCTCGCGCCGGAACCTGACGTAGACGAACGGGAACTCCCACCGATCGGCCAGCGCCCCGCCCGGCAGAAGCCCGCCGGTCGACGTTCCGTCGAAGGACTCGACGATGACCGGTGCCGAGTTCCGCTCCGCGAGGAGCTCGAGCACTTCCGGGCACAGCCACGACGGGTGGCGGAACTCCCAGGCCGTCCGGACGCCGCCGAGCGCGTCCAGTACCGCCCGCACGCGATCGACGTCGCAGCCGAAGGTCGGGGGCGTCGTGAACAGGATGGCGCCGAGGCGCGGACCGAGTGCGCGCAGCGACTCGACGAACTGGGCGGCTCGCGCCGGGGCGCTGAGCCGGTCGACGTGGGTCAGGTCACGCGGCGCCCGGACGACGACACGAAATGCTTCGTGCGTCGCGTCGCTCCAGCCATCGACGGTTGCGCTGGACGGACTGCGGTAGAAGACCGAATCGAGCTCGACCGCGCCGAACCGGGTGGCGTATCCGGCAAGCAGGTCCGTGGCGGCGGCGCTTTGGGCCGGTACTCCACCGCGCATCGCCGGAGATGCGAACCCGGACGTGCCGACGAAGAAGTCCCCCACGGTCGGCCATCCAACACCGATCGGCTCCGGCGGTCAAGAGCGAGCGCTCTACCAGCCACGTGAATTCGTGCGCGATGTGGACGTTCTGGATCCCTTGTGGCACAAGGGATCCAGGAGAGTTGGCCGGACTAGAACGTCGGCGTGATGAAGTCGCCGGGCTGCGTTGTTGCCGGCGGCTCCACTGCGATCGCCGTGGGAGCCGAGTACGGCAGGAGCAGATCGCCCTCGCCGCCGCTGGCTTGGACCATCGGGACCTTCGGTGTCGTCGCCATCGCCTCGGCCGCGCTCGCGGGTGCGAGCCAGTTCCGACGCCGGCGCCGAGCGAACTCCATCAACGAGACGCCGGTCAGCAAGCTGACCGTGCCGAGGCCGCCGACCTCGGCCGCGTCGAATCCCGTCTTCGGCAGCTTGGCCCCGCCGTCGCTCGCGACACCAACGCCCGGCAGGAGAACTGGGACAGCTTGCTGCTGCTGCTGTTGCTGCTGTTGCGGCCCCCCTCCGCCCGCGGGACGCGCAAGCGCCGCGAGGATGGCTGCCAAGTCGTCGGCATCGATACCGCGCGGCGTCGCCGTCGGTGCCG
>DASQWC010000208.1:0-26326 GCA_035640475.1 Actinomycetota bacterium
AGTCCCGCCTCGACCGCCTGCGCCGGATCCTCGAGCAGGAAGTGCGGCGGCGTATGGTCGCCGAGCGAGGAGCGGAGGACGTCGCCGACCGAATCCTTCGCGTTCCGCTCGAGGAGCGGGACTTCGCGACCATCACGTCCGATGAGGTGGCCGACGTCCGGCGAGCGGTCATCTCACTCGCTCGCCGGATGGCGACGCGGCTGGCGAAGCTCAGAAAGCAGGGCCTGCGCGGGCGTCTCGACATGCGCAAGACATTCCGCAAGTCGCTGTCGACCGGCGGCGCGCTCGTCGACCCCCAGTTCAAGGTGAAGTCGCGGTCGCGGCCTGACCTCGTGCTCATCTGCGACGTGTCGGGCTCGGTGGCCGCGTTTACGCGGTTTACGCTCCTTCTCGTCGCGTGTCTACAGGTGCAATTCCCGCGCATCCGCTCGTTTCTGTTCATCGATACCGTCGACGAGGTCACGGAGACGCTCAAGGCGAGCGATCCGGCCGACGCGATCCCGAAGGCGCTTCAGATCGCCAACGTCATCTGGCTCGACGGGCACTCCGACTACGGCCACTCGTTCAAGAAGTTTCACGAGAACTTCCTCGAAGCGGTGAACGATCGCTCGCACGTCATCGTGCTCGGCGACGCGCGGTCGAACTACCGCAACCCAGAAGCCTGGGTGCTCAAGGACATTCGCGATCAGGCCAAACGGGTGTGGTGGCTGAACCCCGAGTCCCAGCAGCACTGGGACACCGGCGACTCGGTCATCTCCGCCTACGCGGAGCACTGCGACGCTGTGCACGAGTGTCGCAACCTGCGCCAGCTCGCGAGCTTTATCGAACGACTCGCATGAGCGCAGCTCATGCGAGGAGCGCGGGGGGTCCGGGGGCGCAGCGCTCCGATCGATGACCCGAATCGGTTTGATGGGGGGGACGTTCGACCCCATTCATCACGGACATCTTCTGGCCGCCGAGGAGGCCCGTCACGCCTTCTCGCTCGACAAGGTGCTGTTCGTGCCGGCGGGCAATCCGTGGCAAAAGGATGACAAGGACGTCACGCCCGGCGAGCAGCGACTCGAGATGACGAAGCTCGCCACCGACGGAAATCCGTCGTTCGAGGTGTCTCGTCTCGAGCTCGACCGCGAAGGACCGACGTACACGATCGACACACTGCGCGCCGTGCGCGAGCAGCAGCCCGACGATGAGCTCTTCTTCATTACGGGCGCCGATGCGATCTCGCAGATCCTGACGTGGAAGGACCCTTCGGATGTGCTGGATCTCGCGACGTTCGTTGCCGTGACGCGTCCCGGTCACCGGCTGGACGACGCGGGTTCACAGGGCGCCGGCGAGCGGATCGTCGTCCTCGAGATCCCGGCCCTGGCGATCTCGTCGACGGACATCAGACGCAGGGTGGCTGAGGGCCGGCCCATCCGCTACCTCGTCCCCGATGCCGTGGCCCGCTATATCGCCGATCACGGTCTGTACAAGACGTAAGTTCCGCACGCCGCCGGTATCATGCTGGTAGTGAGAAATCGGGCCGATGCGACCGTCTGCGCGTCGCCGCCTGCACGTCGTCCCCTTCTCCCGAGGTCCCTATCTCGTTCGTGAATCCCATCGACTGGGTCGGCCGCGCCGTCGCCGCGGCCGGTGACAAAAAGGCCCGTGAGCTCGTCGTCCTCGACGTCGCCGACGTACTCGGCATCACCGACTACTTCCTGATCGCATCCGGATCCTCCGACCGTCAGGTGCGAACGATCGCGGAGGCCGTCGAGGAGAAGCTCAAGGAGGACGGCCTGCGGCCGCTTCGGTCGGAAGGGACGGCCGAGAGCGGGTGGATCCTCATCGACTACGGCGACTTCATCGTGCACGTCTTGACCGAGGAGATGCGGGCGTACTACGACCTCGAACGCCTGTGGAAGGATGCGCCGCGACCGGAGCTTCCGGAGCTCGTCGAAGCTCGTCAAGCGCTCGGCTCTTAGTGGTGCGCCCACTCGATCTCGTCGAGGTACTTGTGTACCTGCTGGATCGCCACCGATCCCTCGCCGGCGGCCGACGCGACGCGTTTCACTGAGCCCGACCGAACGTCGCCGACGGCGAACACGCCGGGCATCGTCGTCTCGAACATGTACGGCGGACGCTCGAGCTGCCACATCGGCGCCGTCGCCGTCGTCACGACGAATCCGTAGTCGTCGCGAGCGATGTCGTCGGGCAGCCAATGCGTGTGCGGACGAGCTCCGATGAGAACGAACAAGGCGTCGGCCGGCACCGTTTCCGTCTCTCCACTCTGCTTGTTCTGAAGCGTGAGCGACTCGAGCCTGCCGTCACCAGAGCCGTCCACGATCTGGGTCTCGTAACGAATCTCGATGTTCGCTTTCGCGTCGATCTCGTCGATGAGGTACTTCGACATGCTCGCGGCGAGGGACGTCCCTCGGACGAGAATCGTCACGTTGCGCGCGTAGCGGGCAATGTGCACCGCCGCCTGTCCCGCGGAGTTGCCGCCTCCGACGACGAACGCCTCACCGCCCGTGAATCGCTCCGCCTCCGATGCGGAAGCGCCGTAGAACACGCCCGTGCCGCTGAGCTCTTCGAGGGCGGGGATTGCGAGGCGTTGGTAGTTCACGCCCATGGCCAGTACGACGGCTCCGACGGGAATGTCGGGATTGCTCGTCGAGCTCAGGTAGAGCCGTTCGTGCTCCCGGCGAAGGCCGTGGGCTTCGCACATGAGGAGGAAGGTCGTGCCGAAGACCCACGCCTGCTGGTAGGCGCGCTGCGCGAGCTCGGCTCCCGCGATGCCGCGCTGGAAGCCCAAGTAGTTCCGGATCTTCGAGCTCGCTCCGGCCTGCCCGCCGATCGACTCGCGTTCGATGACGATCGTGCGTAGTCCTTCAGAGGATGCATACACGGCTGCGGCCAGCCCGGCCGGACCGGCACCGATCACGGCCACATCGAACTCACGCGCACCGTGCAACTGTGTGAGGACGCCGTAGGCCTGCGCGATCTCGACATTCGACGGGTCGATGAGCACCCGCCCGTTTCGCTGTACAACCACCGGCTCAGACGAGTCCGCGCATCCCGCTTCGGCGAGGACGCGGCCTCCCTCAGCCGTGGTGCTCGCATGGAACACGAAAGGAACGCTGTTGCGGGTCAGGAGCTGGCGAATCTCGTGACCGCGCGCCGATCCGGCATCGGCGACGACGGTGAACTCTCTGGGGACCGAGACGTCCGCGCCGACCCACTCGTGCAGGAACTCGGTGACGGCGCGATGGAAGAGCTCGTCTGCTGTGCGCCACGGCTTGAGCACGTAGTAGTCGATGTCGCCGAGCGCGATGCCTCGGCGCAGCGGGCGATTCGTGGCATCGATGGCCCACTCGCCCCAGGAGATCAGCAGCGCCCGCTTCGCGTGTGGGTGCAGCTCGCGGGCTCGCGTGAGCAGCTCGGCCCCCGTTCCGTCGGCGAGCCATTGGTCGGCGAGCACGAGCGCAACTCGCTCGCCGGCATCGTGCATACGCTCGAGCTCGCCGACGGCGGTCGCGAAGGCTCGGATCGGTACGACACGGTAGTCGCGCCCGTAGCGCTCGGAGAGCTCTCCCCCCAACAGGGCCACGGCGTCTGGGTCGTCGTCTACGGCGAGGATGACGGCGCGCTGGTCGGTCTGTTTCTGATCTGCCATGTGGTCCCGGTCGTGGAACAATGCCCATGATGGCTGATATCGGAGAGCTTCTCGCCGCCGCCCGCGCAGCCGCAGAGCGGTACGCGTGGTCGGAGGCATTCGGGAGGTTCGGTGAGGCCGACGCGGTCGAGCCGCTCGGCCCGGACGACCTCGAACTGATGGCCGAGTGCGCGTGGTGGATCGGCAAGATGCGCCACTGCATCGCGCTCCGTGAGCGGGCCCATGCGGCGTACCTGCAGGCCGGCAAAGCAAACAAAGCGGCCCGCGTGGCCATCGAGCTCGCGGACTCCCATACCGACTTGCTGGAACCTTCCGTCGCCTCGGCGTGGCTTCAGCGCGCGTCGAGGATCCTCGATAAGGAACCCGAGAGCATCGACCACGCCTGGCTCAAGATCGCGTATTCCATCCACGCTCGGCAGGTCGAAGGCGATCTTGTGAAGTCCAACGCCCTCGCCGCGGAAGCCAACGAGATGGCCGCTCGCTACGGCGACAAGGATCTCTTCGCCCTCACGCTCGCCCTCCAGGGGACGGGAATGATCTTCCTCGAGCAGGACATCGACGGCGGGATGGCCATGATCGAGGAAGCGACAGTCGGCGCCGTGTCGGGTGAGCTCGGCCCGTACGCGACGGGCTGGATCTACTGCATGATGATCACCGTCAGCGCGCACCTGGCCGATTGGCAGCGCGCCGGTCACTGGACCGAAGCAGCCAAGCGCTGGTGCGACAGGCAGGCCATCAACGGCTTTCCGGGCGTCTGCCGCGTCCACCGGGCCGAGATCATGCGTTTGCGCGGTTCGCTGTCCGAAGCCGAAGAGGAAGCGCGAACCGCCACGGTCGAGCTCGGCTCGTTCAACCTGTTCTTCTCGGCGCTCGCGTTCCGGGAGCTCGGCGATGTCCGGTTGCGCATGGGCGATCTCGAGGCGGCGGAGGACGCGTACCGGCAAGCAAACGAGATGGGTGTCTCACCGCAGCCGGGTCTTGCGCAGGCCCAGCTTCTCCGCGGGAAGCCGAAGGCGGCGGCGAGCTCGATGAAGCGTGCGCTCGGCGAAGGCATGCCGCCGCTCGAGCGCGCGAAGCTCCTACCGACGCAGCTCGAAGCCGCTCTGGCGCTCGGCGATATCGACACGGGACGCGCGGCTGCCGCGGAGCTTGCCGAGATCGCCGCGTCTCACAAGAGTCCCGCACTGGTCGCGACAGCCGAAGCGTCGGCGGCTGCCGTCGGGCTCATCGACGGTGACCTCCCGTCGGCCGAAGCATCGGCGAAGCGAGCCAGTCGCTTGTACAAGGAGACCGATCTTCCCTACGAAGCAGCGCGTGTGTCATTGACGCTCGGACAGATCTATGAAGCCGAAGGTGACACGGAGGCGGCGCAGTTCGAGATCAGCTCGGCCCTGTCGGCCTTCGAACGCATGGGCGCAGTTCCAGACGCCGACCGAGCTCGTGACCTGCTCCGCTCCCTGACGCCGAGCAGCGAACCGATCGAACGCCGCGTCGCCAAGACCTTCCTCTTCTCGGACATCGTCAAGTCGACGAACCTCGTCGAAGCGATCGGCGACGAAGCCTGGTCCGATCTGCTGAAGTGGCACGACGACACGCTGCGCAAGCTGTTCGCCGAGCACGGCGGCGAGGAGGTCGTTCACACGGGGGACGGGTTCTTCATCGCCTTCGAGGACGCTCAGAACGCGGCCGCGTGCGCGGTCGCGATCCAGCGGTCGCTCGCCGACCACCGGCGGGCGCACGGTTTCTCGCCGCAGGTACGGATCGGATTGCACGCGACCGAGGCGGCCGAGGTCAAGGGCAACTACCACGGCAAGGGCGTCCACGAAGCCGCGCGCATCGGTGCGCTCGCCGAGGGGGCCGAAATCGTCGTGAGCGCGTCGACGCTCGACTGCCTGAGCTCGAAGTTGCCGGCGACCAACGAGCGAACGGTCGAGCTCAAAGGCGTCGCCGAGCCGGTTCGCGTCTTCTCTCTCGACTGGCGGAGCGGCTGATCTAGTCTCGCTCCGGTTCCTTGCGTCGCGCTTGTCGCAGATGCCAGACGAAGACCGGCGCCCCGACGCCGGCGGTAATGCCTCCCCGAATGCCACCGGCAAAACCGCTCTGGCGAGATATTTCTAAGTCTTCGGACTCACGCTCTTCTCTTTCGACCGGCGTTTCCTTGATCGGGTTGCCTTTGTCGTCGTAGGGAGGCTCCGAGTAGATGTACTCGTCGCCGGTCCGAGGAAACGCCGCCGTGACGAGTCCGCTGACGCCGCCGATCACGCCGGTCAGCGTGATCACGAGACCGATAACGGTCGCGAGGTAGTAGTAGATGAGCGGCAGCCAGCGCACGCTGCGCTCACCGTTTGACGCGCTCTTTCTGGTCGCCGCCACAACGATCAGGACGATAACACCGATTACTCCGACGACCAGGACGACCGGCACGAATCCGAGGAGCGCAAAAAGGAAGTCGGGTGGGGGCCCGCGGTCCTCGAGGATACGAATCAAATGAGGCGTGCCTGCCGCTCGGTGTCGAATGCAGTGTGGAGCCGAGGGGATTCGAACCCCTGGCCTCCTGGATGCCATCCAGGCGCTCTACCAACTGAGCTACGGCCCCGGAATCCGCGAGTATAGCGCGGGGTTCTACCTAGCTAAGGTGATGCTCACGTGAGTCAAGCGAAACGGATTCTCGTCGTCAGTGCGCATCCGGACGACATCGAGTTCGCATGCGCAGGCTCGGTCGCGACGTGGGTCGACGACGGCGCGGACGTCACGTACTGCATCGTCACGGACGGCTCGACGGGCACCGCAGACCCCGAGCTCGCCGGCGCCCCGCTCGCGGAGATCAGGCGCGAGGAATCGCTGCAGGCCGCGAAGATCGTCGGGGTCGACGATGTTTTGTTCCTCGGGTACCGGGACGGCTACGTCGAGCCGACCCTCGATCTGCGTCGCGACATCGCGCGGATCTTTCGATCGGTCAAGCCCGAGCGAATGATCGTCATGGATCCTGCTTCGCTACCGGGCGCCTGGTTCGTGAACCATCCGGATCACCGCGCCGTCGGGCAGACCGCGCTCGACGTGACCGTCACGGCCGGTACGACGCCGGGACACTTTCCCGAGCTTCTCGAAGAGGGTCTCGAGCCGTGGAGGGGACTGCACGAGATCTACGTGGCCGGACCGGGCGGCGGTGAGTTCGCCGTCGACATCACGACCGGCATCGATCGGAAGATCGAGGCGCTCCGAGCGCACGTGTCACAAGTCGGCGAGTGGGACGTCGCACCGATGTTGCGCGGCTGGGCGAAGCAGAACGGGTCGGAGCACGGCTACGAGTACGCGGAGCTGTTCCACGTCCTCGGGACCATGGAAGCCAGACGCGAAAGCTAGCTGTACTCGTGCTCGGGGGCCGGGTAGACGCCCTCGGCGACTTCCTTCGCGAACATCTGGACCGCCTGCGTCACCTGCGTCGCGAGATCCGCGTAGCGCTTGACGAAACGCGGCGACGGACCGGGCGTCATGCCGAGCAGATCGTGCAGCACGAGCACTTGTGCGCTGGTGTCCGGGCCGGCGCCGATGCCGATGGTCGGGATCTCCAGCGCTTCGGTCGCGCGTCGTCCGACGTCGCTCGGCACGCACTCCAGGACGACCGCGAAGGCGCCGGCGTCCTCGAGCCGCTTGGCGTTGTCGACGAGCACGTCGCCCGCGCTTCCGCGTCCTTGCACCTTGAACCCACCGATCGCATTCACAAACTGCGGCGTGAGGCCGAGGTGTCCCATCGTCGGGATGCCTCGCTCTGTGAGTGCCCGGACGACCTCAATCGCAGGCCCGGCCCCCTCGAGCTTGACCGCGTGCATGCCGACGCGCAGGAACGCCGTCGCGTTGGTGACGGCGTCCTCGGTGGAGCTCTGGTAGCTGCCCCACGGCAAGTCGCCGACGAGCAACGCGTCGCGCGCCCCGCGCGCCACGGCTCGGGCGTGGTGGAGCATGTCGTCGATCGTCACCTGAAGCGTCGTCGGGTAGCCGAGCAAGACGTTGGAGACGGAGTCGCCGACGAGCAGCAGCGGGATCCCCGCCTCGTCGAGAATGCGCGCACTGAGGGCGTCGTAGGCGGTCACCATGACGAACTTCTGGCCGCGCGCTTTCCACTCGCGGAGGTGATGGATCGAAACGGACATGCACTCCTCCTTCCTCGAGGCCACTCGACGGGTCCCCTGGAACGGATTCATCATGCCACGTCGCCGGATCGGTAGGGTGAACGATCTGATGACCAAGAGAATCGCCATCGTTGGGTCGTTCTCGACCGGGAAGACGACGCTGGCCGAGGCCGCCGCGCCCGAGCTCGGACTGCCGTTGTTGCCCGAGGTCGCCCGTGAGGTTGTCGAGCTCGGTTTCAAGCTCGACAAGGACGCGACCGTCGAAACCGAGACGCTGATCTTCCTCAGGCAGTACTACAACGAGATGACGCACTCGGATTTCATCGGGGACCGGTCGCTCGTGGACGTCATGGCCTATGCGAGCTGGGTGCTCGAGCATCAGGAGCGCCGCAAGGAGTTCGCTCTCTGGGACACGTGCCTCGACATCGCAAAGCACCATCTCAGATCGCAGTACACCGACGTCTTCTATCTGCCGATCGAGTTCGACATCGTTCCGGACGGCCTACGCCCGATGGATCCGGAGTTTCAGCAAGACATCGACCGGCGGCTGCTCGGTCTGCTCGAGATGTACGACATCGTGTACTCGACGCTGAAGGGGTCGGTGGAAGATCGCGTCGCCGCGATTCTGGACGCCGTCGGCGGGTAGGCCGTGGCCGGGGAAGTCACATCAACGATCGAGTCGTATCTCGAAGCCGTCTTCGAGCTCCAGGAAATCGGCGAGCGCGTTACCCAGGCCAGGCTCGCACGGTGGTTCGGAGTGTCGCCGCCGGCTACCTCGGAGGTCGTCCATCGCATGGAGCGCATGGGCTTGATCGCGTTCGACTCCAGCCGGACGATCGTCTTCACCGACGACGGCCATCGGAGGGCCGCCGAGATGGCCGTCCGGCACCGGACGATCGAGCGCTATCTCGTCGACGTGCTCGGAGTCCCGTGGCACAAGGCCGACGACGAGGTGCGAAAGATGGAGCCCGGCGTTTCCGATGTTGTGTTCGAGCGGATGCGAGCGATGCTCGGCCCGGTCGAGCGCTGCCCGCACGGCAACCCGATACCGGGAACCAAGACTGCCGAGATGCCGATCGACGACCTCGTTCTGCTCGATACGTGCAATGCGGGGACTCGCGTGCGCATCGACCGGATCCGAGAGGACCTCGAGCTGGACCTCGACATGCTCCGGTACCTAGAGGATCACGATCTGCTTCCCGGTACGGTGCTCGACATTTCCGACCGTGACCCGGAGGGTGCGGTGACGGTCGTGCGTGAAGGCGAAACGGTGGCCGTCGGACCGGCCCTCGCGTCGCACATGCTGTGCGTACCGGCGTGACCAGTTCGAGGGAATCGCTGCGCTCCATGCCGGAACGGCTGTTGATGGGCCCCGGCCCGTCCAACGTCGCGCCCGAGGTGCTGCAGGCGCTCGCCCGGCCGATCAGCGGGCATCTCGATCCGTCGTTCCTCGAGATGCTCGACGAGATCGCCGATCGGCTTCGCACGGTCTTTCGGACCAGGAACCGCATGACGTTCGCCGTCTCCGGAACGGGAAGTGCCGGGATGGAAGCAGCGCTCGTGAACGTCCTCCAACCGGAGGACGAAGCGATCGTATGCGTCAACGGCGTCTTCGGCGGGCGTCTCGCGGAGATCGCCTCACGATGCGGGGCGTCGGTCGTGCGGATCGAAACGGCGTGGGGAGAGCCGATTCCCGCACCCGCGGTCCTCGATGCACTCGATGCCCATCCCGACGCGAAGATTCTCGCGCTCGTGCACGCCGAGACATCGACCGGCGTCGCGCAGCCCGTTGACGAGATCGCCGCCGCTGTCTCCGGACACAACGCGTTGTTCGTACTCGACGCAGTCACGTCGCTGGCCGGGATGCCGGTCGAAGTGGACGACTGGGGCGTCGACGTTTGCTACTCGGGAACCCAGAAATGCCTGTCGGTCCCGCCGGGCTTGTCGCCGGTCACCTTCTCCGACCACGCGATGGAGATCGTTCACGCACGCAGGACGCCGGTTCGGAGCTGGTATCTCGACGTCACGATGCTCGAGCAGTACTGGGGCGAGGACCGCGTCTATCACCACACGGCACCCATCTCGATGCTGGCTGCCTTGCACGCGGGTCTCGGACTCGTCCTTGATGAAGGACTCGAAGCGCGCTGGGAACGGCACGCGCAGCTCGGCTCCCTTCTGGCCAAGGAGCTGACGTCTCGGGGCTTTTCCTACGTTGCCCCCGACGGCATGCGCCTGCCGATGCTGCACTGCGTGCGAGTGCCCGAGGGCGTCGACGAATCCGGCGTGCGGACGCGTCTTCTTACTGACTTCGGCATCGAAGTGGGTGCCGGACTCGGTCCGTTCCGCGGGGAGTGCTGGCGCATCGGACTGATGGGCTACACGAGCACCGAACGAAACGTGCTCACGCTGCTCGCGGCGCTCGACGGGTTGATCCGCGCGTGAGCAGGGTCGCCTTCCTGGGCCTGGGGCGAATGGGCGCACCGATGGCGCGCCGGCTGGTCGACGCCGGACACAATGTCGTCGTTTGGAACCGGTCGGCGCCGAAGGCCGAAGGGTTTCCGTCGCGCGCGGCGTCCGTCGTCGACGCCGTCTCGGGGGCCGAGGTCGTCATCACGATGCTTGCCGACGCACAGGCCGTCCGTGAGGTGGTGTTCGATGCAGGCGTGTCGAAGGCGCTTCGTCCGGACGCCGTGTACGTGGACATGGGAACGATCGGTGTCCGCGCCGCGAAGCGATTGCACGAGACGGTTCAGCGCGCGACGCTCGACGCTCCGGTCGGGGGCGGCGTCGGGCAAGCGGAGTCCGGCGAATTGACCGTTCTCGTCGGCGGAGAGAGCGCCGCGCTCGATCGGGTCCGCCGTGTGCTCGAGGTGTTCGGGGAGATCGTGCACTGCGGCCCGGCGGGCTCCGGGCAGTCGGCCAAGCTCGTCTTCAATGCCGTCCTGGCAGTGACGATGGCCGGCATCGGCGAGGCGGTCGCGTTCGGCGAGCGTTTGGGCCTGGATACGTCGCTCGTGCTCGACGTCCTTGCTCGGGGCGGCGCGCGTCCGATGGTCGAGCGCAAGCGCGGCATGATCGAAGACCGAGCGTTTCCCGCGTCCTTCGCGCTCGCGCGCATGCGCAAGGATGTCGCGCTCGTGCGCGAGGCCGGACGCGACGCCAGAGCCTGGCTCCCGCTCGTCGGCTTGGCCGACGCCGTCTACGAGCGCGCCGAGGGACTGGGTTTCGGCGACGGTGACTACTCGAGCGTCACGGAGCTCTTCAGGAGCTCCTGAAGCACGCCGGCCAGCCGGTCCAGATCGGGCAGCCGGACCCATTCGTCGTTGGAATGCGCGGGGCCGAGCTCGCCGGCGCCGAACACGACACATGGGAGCCCGTGGCGCAGCAGGAGATTGCCGGCATCGGTCCAGGAGGGCATGCCCGACGGTTCGGCTGCCTCGCCGAGCGCTGTTCTTAGGCGTTCGGCGATCGGAAGATCGCCGGGAACCTCGATCGGCGGGCTCGAGTCGGTGACGTCGTACAAAAAGGAGGTGTTGCGCGCCCCCCAGCGCTGCGCGACGTCGTCCATTCGTTCGCGCACTTCGGCCACGGCGGCGTCCATATCGACGCCGGGTAGGACGCCGATCGTCAGCTGCATGCTCGCGCGGCCCGGCTTTCGCCACGGGTGCTCACCGCCGCCAATTCTCCCGACGTGTGTGCGCGTCGGCTCGAGCAGCGGATGACGCGCCGACAGAAACGAACACGTCTCGAGGGCGTCGGCGGCGGCAAGCACGGCTGAGATCGGCGACCCGCTCGTCTCGGCTGCATAGACGTGCTGCGGATCGCCGGACACCTCGACCGAGATGTCGATGTGCCCCGTCTGCGCGGTGCAGATCCGAAACTCGGTGGGTTCCAAGACGACGCCGCCGTCGGAGAACCACGGCCCGTCGGGAACCTGGATCTGCTCCGAACCCTTGCCTCCGAACTCCTCGTCGCAGGTGATCGCGATAACGGCTGGAGCTTCGGTGTCTTCCTCCAGAGCGACGACCATGGCCGCCATCAGTCCCTTGGTATCGACGACGCCGCGACCGACGAGCAGCTCTCCGCGACGCCGGCAGGTAAAGGGCTCGGGGTGACCGTGGGGCGGGTGGGTGTCGGCGTGGGAGCAGAGGAAGACGCCGCCCTCACCGCGGACGGCAACGAGGTTCGGTCGTTGCGGAGCCACCTCGGTGAGCCGGCAGTCGAAGCCCACGTTCGTGAGTCGCTCAGAGAGGATGCGCTGAACGTCTGCTTCGGTCTCGTGGGACGGCGCCGCGACGAGCTCTGACGTCAACTCGGCGATGCGTTCGGATCGAGAGGTCACAGTGTCCGTCACGGTACGCGATCTGTTGACACGTTCCGCGCGCCGCCCGGATACTGAAATCGATGCACGCGAAAGACATGCTGCTCGCGCTTCCATAGGCGAGCGTCCGAACCGGGCGCTCGCCGGACCTCTCGCGCAATGTGGCGGGAGGTTTTTTGTTGAGGAGGAACTGTGGCAGAGCCGTACCCCTTTGGTGAGATCGAGGCGAAGTGGCAGCCACGCTGGGAGCGGGACGAGGCGTGGGCGGCCCCGCGTGTCCCGGCCCGCGAGAAGCGTTACGTGCTCGAGATGTATCCCTACCCGTCCGGAGACATGCACGTCGGGCACGTCGAGAACTACACGATCGGCGACGCGATCGGACGCTTCTGGAAGATGCGCGGCTACGACGTCCTGCATCCGTTCGGCTTCGATGCTTTCGGCCTGCCCGCCGAGAACGCCGCGATTACGCGCGGAATTCACCCGAAGGAATGGACGTACGCGAACATCGACGCGTTCAGGGCGACGTGCAAGCGTCTTGCCTTCGCCTACGACTGGAGCCGGTCGTTCGCGTCGAGTGATCCGGAACAATTCCGCTGGAACCAGTGGATCTTTCTTCGCTTGTTCGAGCGCGGATTGGCCTATCGCGGAACGGCGAAAGTCAACTGGTGTCCGAAGTGTCAAACGGTGCTGGCCAACGAGCAGATCTCCTCGGGATTCTGCTGGCGGCACACCGACACGGTTCCCGAGGTCCGCGATCTCGAGCAGTGGTTCTACAAGATCACCGAATACGCGGACCGCCTCTTGGAGGATATGGACCAGCTCGAGTGGTCCGACGCCGTTCTCACCCAGCAGCGCAACTGGATCGGACGGTCGGAGGGTGCGCGCGTCACGTTCACGATCGCCGAGACCGGCGACGAGATACCGATCTTCACGACGCGTCCCGACACGTTGTACGGCGTCACGTTCTTCGTCTTCGCCGCCGAACATCCCATCGCACAGCAGCTGGCCGAACGGGCAGGCAAAGCCGACGAGTATCGCACCTTCGTCGACGACGTGCGCCGGTCAACAGAGATCGAGCGCCTCGCAACGCAGCGCGACCGGCGCGCGTTCGACCTGCAAGCGCGCGCCGTCAATCCGCTGAACGGCGAAGAGGTTCCCGTCTTCGCCTCCGACTACGTCCTGATGGAGTACGGGACCGGCGCGATCATGGCCGTCCCGGCCCACGATCAGCGCGACTTCGAGTTCGCACAGCAGCTGGGCTTGCCGATCCGCGTGGTCGTGGAAGATCCGGACGGGCAGCCGACGGACACCGCACATGAAGGCGAAGGCGTGATGGTCGACTCCGGACCATTCACCGGCACGCACACCTCCGTTGGGCGCCCGGCCATCATCGCCCATATCGAGGAACAGGGGATAGGAAAAGCCGAGGTGCAGTACCGGATGCGCGACTGGCTGATCTCGCGCCAGCGGTATTGGGGAACGCCGTTCCCGGTCGTCTATTGCGAGACCGACGGGATCGTTTCGTTGTCCGACGACGACTTGCCGGTTGAGCTGCCGGAGGACGCCGATTATCGTCCGACCGGCGAGCCTGTCTCTCCGCTCGCGAACGCCACCGACTGGGTGAAGACGGAGTGTCCGCGCTGTGGCGGCGAGGCGCGCCGCGAGACCGACACGATGGACGGCTTCATGGACTCCTCGTGGTACTTCCTGCGCTTTTGCGATCCGCACAACGACGCACGGATCGCCGACCGCGAGTTGTCGGACGCATGGATGCCCGTCGATCAGTACACCGGCGGCATCGAGCACGCCGTGATGCACCTGATCTACGCGAGGTTCATCACCAAGTTCCTGTACGACATCGGTGAGGTCGGCGTCACCGAGCCGTTCCGTCGCCTCATGAACCACGGCATGATCACGCTGACCGGGGAGGCGATGTCGAAGTCGTCCGGTCATTACGTCGAGCCGCGCGAGGTGATCGACCGGTACGGCGTGGACGCCCTACGGGTGTACATCCTCTTCATCGGTCCGCCGACCGACCCCTTCGACTGGCCTGCTGAAGGCGCCGACGCCGTCGTCGGCGCGCACCGCTTCTGCGAACGCGTCTGGCGTCTGGTCACGTCGAACGAAGATGCGTTGCGGGCCGCCGGCGCACCCACCGGATCGAGCGATCTGCGCAAGTCCGTGCATCGGTCGCTCGTTGCGATCACCGATCGCTACGACCGCTTCGCATTCAACACGGTGATCTCGGAGCTGATGACGCTGCAGCGAACCCTCACCTCCGCCGCCGGCTCGGCTCCCCCCGAAGAGCTGCGCGAAGGCGTCGGGGTGCTTCTGCACACGCTCGCACCGATCGCGCCGTACCTCACCGAGGAGCTCTGGGAGCGAATCGGTGGTGAAGGCTCGGTCCACGATCGTGCGTGGCCGGAGCCCGACGCTGTGCTCGCGACGGCTGAACGCGTGACGATGGTCGTCCAGGTCGACTCGAAGGTCCGCGATCGGATCGAGGTGCCGGCCGACATCTCGGAGGAGGACGCAATCGCAGCCGGGCGAGCGTCTGAAAAGGTGCAGAGCGCGCTCCGGGGAGCCGAGCCGGCTCGGGTCGTTGCCCGGCCCCCGCGGCTGGTGAACTTCGTCACGCGCTGACGTCGGCACCGCCGTCTACGATCCGCTCCTCGAAGTCCTTCCCCCTGGCGCGAGGTGTGGATGGACGACGTCCCGGTTCCCAAGCAGCTGCCCGGCGGGCGCGCGCTGATCGGACTCGCAGTGCTGGCTGCCGTCGGGCTGGTCGGCGGCTACGGCGTGGCGATGCGCGCGAAGCCGAAGCCGACGAAGGTATCGCTCTCGGCGCCCGCCGCCAAGGAGCGCGGAAAGACGAGAACGATCTACGTGCACGTTGGAGGGGCCGTCCGCCGTCCCGGGTTGTACCGGCTCGAGGACGGGGCACGCGTCGACGACGCCGTTCGCGCCGCAGGAGGAGTTCTCGAAGACGCCGACCTCGACGCGCTGAATCTTGCGGCGCGAGTCAAGGACGGCGACAAGATCCTCGTCCCGGCCGAAGGTCAAGGGGAGGGCGGCGGTTCGGCTCCGCCCGGCTCCCAGGCGGCCGGTCAACAAGGATCGCTCGTCAATCTCAACACGGCATCTCTTTCCGATCTCGAGACGCTGCCCGGCATCGGGCCCGCGCTGGCGCAGCGCATCCTCGATTTCCGTGAGAAGAACGGCGGCTTCCGTACGGTCGAGGATCTGCTCGAGGTGCCGGGGATCGGCTCGAAGAAATTCGAGGAGTTGCGCGACCTCGTCACGGTCTAGATGGGCCCGCTGCTCGCCGCCGCGGCCGGCGTCGCCGGCGGAACGGCGCTCGGGCTCGAACGCGCCGGCCTGGCGTGGCCGTTGTCGATCGTGGCGGTCGCTGCGATCGCAGCAACCGTGTTCGTGGGACGAGATCGTGCGGCCGCACTCGCAGCGGTCGTCGTCGCGCTGACGTGCGGGGCAGGAGCATCGGCCGCGTGGCGCTCTGTCGGCGCTCGGGACGCGATGCTGCCGCAGCTCGCGCGCCGCCATGTGCTCGTCGAAGCGTGTGGACTCGTCCGCCTCCGTCGTCCGCGGTCGATCGAGATCCGGGCCGAGGAAGTGGTCGTCGGACGGGCACGCTGGAGCACGCACGAGCCGCTGCGCATCGGGGGCCGGCGTGCCCGGAGCGTTTTTCCCGGCCGCCGCATCTGCGCGCGCGGTCCGGTATCGCCGCCGCGTCCGGGCCGGGATGAAGCGCCGCTCCTGTCGGCACGCACGTTGCGATCGAGCGGGAGCGGCTCGGCCGTCCGAGCCGCCGCAACACGCGTGCGGCGCGAGTACTCGAAGGCCGCGCGAGCTGCGCTTCCACCGACCCAAGCCGGACTGCTGCTCGGCATGACCGACGGCGACACGGAATTCATCGACGACGCGACGAACGAGGAGTTCCGCGCGACGGGTCTCGCGCACATCGTCGCCGTCTCCGGCTACAACGTCGCCGTTTTTCTCGCGCTCGTCATGATCGGCGCGCGAGCGCTAGCGCCGCGGAGCCGGTGGCTGCGAGTGGTGTTCGCCGTCCCGGCCCTCGTCTTCTTTGCATTCCTTACCGGTCTGGAGGCTTCCGTCCTTCGTGCGACGGTCTCGGCAGGCATCGCGCTCGTCGTCACGGCCGGCGGCCGCGTCACCGACGCGCTGCGTGGACTGCTCCTTGCCTTTGTCGTCCTCTTGCTCGTTTCTCCCGAGCTGCTCGTCGATCCCGGCTTCCAGCTCTCGTTCGGCGCGACCGTCGGAATCGTCGTCTGGGGCGAGCGGCTGGCTGAGCGCGTTCGAAGGCTCTTCCGGCGCGAGACTCGAGTCGTCAACGCAATTGCCTCCGGGCTCGGCACGACGATCGCCGCTCAATTGGCTGTCGCGCCGCTCCTCGCTTGGCATTTCGGCAGGATTCCCGGGCTCGGTGCGGTCGCGAACGTCGTTGCGATCCCGCTCGGCGGCATGGTGATGGTCGGCGGCATGGCCACGCTGACCGCGGCGTCTGTCGTCCCGTTTCTCGATTGGACACCGTCGCTCATGCGGCTGCCGCTGGATGTGATCCTCGGCGCCGCGCACTTCTTCTCGGAGCTTCCGTCGGCAAGCATCGCCGTGAGTACGGCCGCGGCTGTGGCGATCACGGGAGCGCTTGCCGCCTTCCTCTCCCGGCCGGGGCGAATTCGGACGGGGCTGTTCGCGCTCGTCGTCGTGTGTGGCGGCGTCGCCGGCGGACAAAACGTCGCCGGAGGCGCCGGATGTCCTGGTCCGGCGGTGTACGCACTCGACGTCGGACAGGGATCGGCGGTCGTGTTGCGCTCGCGAGGTCATGCCGTTCTTGTGGACGCCGGACCGGCCGATGGGGACGCGGCGGGAAAACTCAAGGCGGCCGGCATCGACCGCTTGGACGCGATCATCGTGACGCACCCGCACATCGATCACGCACTCGGCGCGATCCGAGTGCTCGAGTCGATGCCCGTCGGCCACGTGTACGGCCCGGTCACGCTCGGCTGGGGGAGCGGCAGCGACGTCATCGACTACGCCGAGGGACGCGGCGTGCCCGTCGACATGCTCGCGGCGGGTGACGAATTGGATCTCGGCTCGATCGCCTTCGGCGTCCTGTGGCCGGAGCCCGGTCCGGCTCCTGCGTTCGACGAGGACCTCGTCGATCCCTACAGCCTCGTGCTGCGCGCGGAGGTCGAGGGCGTCTCCGTCCTGCTTCCCGGCGACATCAGAGCGGAGCAGCAGTCCGAGCTCGTGGACGCCGACGTGGACGTCCCGCTGCTGATCGCCGTCCACCATGGGTCGAAGAACCTCGACGTCGACTTCGTCGACGCGGTATCGCCGGCCCTGACGCTGGTCACCGTCGGCGCGCCGAATCCGTACGGCCTTCCGGCGCCGGAAGCGATCCGCGCGTACGCTCGCCACGGTGCCGTCTTTCGCACCGATCAAGATGGACGGGTGGGTGCGTGCCTCGATGGGGGCCGAGCGGAGGTCGTAACGGAGAAGTGATCGTCTTCATCTGGTCTCAGGACGAGCTCCTGGCTACCGAGGCGGCCGATGGCCTGGCCGCCAGGGCCGGACCGGGAGCCGAGCATGTCTCGATCGACGCGGAGGCGGGCCTCGACGGCCTCGAGGAGGCGCTGTTTGCCGGATCGTTGTTCGCGTCGGAGCGCGTCGTCGTCGTCCGCAATGCCGAAGCGCTCAAAAAAGGCGAGGTCGAGCGCCTGGCTGCCGCGCTGCACCGGGACGGCCAGCCGTCGGCGGTGATCGTCGTCGCCGTTTGCGAGCGGCCGCCCAGCCAGCTCCTGTCCTCGCTCCAAGACGTGGCCGAGGTGCAGCGGTTCGCCCGCCCGCGCCGCGGTGAGCTCGTCGCGTGGGTCGGCAAGCGCATGAAGGCCGCGAAGCTCACGCCGGGCCGCGACGCGGCAGCCACCCTCGTCGAGGCCGTCGGAGAGTCGCTACGCGACCTGTCGCAAGCGATCGACCAGCTCGCACTTCGCGGAAAATCCGGAACCCTCGAGCGGGACGACATCCTCGAGCACTTCGCGCTGTCGGCCGAGCAGCCGATCTGGGTGCTCTTCGACGCGATCGTTCGCCACGAGGGCCCGAAGGCCTTCGAAGCGCTCGCGCGGCTGCTTGCCGCGGGGGACTCGCCGCTCCCGGTGCTCGGCGCGATCGTGTCGCAGGTGCGCGGTGTGATCCGCGCGAAAGGACTGATCGAACGGTCGCCGGTGCGGGACGACGAGCTCGCGCGGTTGCTCGCGGTCTCGGCCGGCCGGGCAGCCGTGCTCCGGCGCCAGTCGTCCCGGCTGACGTGGGACTGGTTGCTTGCGGTGCACCGGCTGTGCGCCGACGCCGATCACGACATCAAGGGAGGAGAGGACGGCGCTGTGCTGCCGGCGGAGGTCGTCCTCGAGCGTGTTGTGGCGGGCGCGCTCGATGCGGGCTAACGCAGGCTGTCGATAAACGACTCGACCGGGATGGCCGCCAGCGTCTGAATCCGGACCGTGCCGCGTGATCCCATCCCGACGGAGATCTTCGCGACGGTCTCGTTGTCCGGGGCCTCGAGGATCGTGACGAAGTCGAACGGGCCGAGGACGGCGTACTGTTCCTTGATCGTCGCGCCCATGCGCTCGATCTCCTGATTGACTTCCTTCAGCCGGTCCGGCCGCTCTTTCAGCGTTTCGAGCCCGCCCGGATTGAGTGACGACAACAGGATGTAGGTCGGCACGTCTTCCTCCTTTTCGATCTGTCGTCCATGATCTTGCCAGTGCCGGGCCCCCGGCCGCTACGCTGACGGGAGATGACGACGGTCGTCCGGGGTGGAACGCTCATCGACGGCACCGGCGACGATCCGCGGCCGGCCGACGTCACACTCGCCGACGGGCTCATCCGTTCCGTTGACGCCGCCTCCACGCCCAGTTCGCGCGATGAGGTCATCGACGTGGACGGCCTCACCCTTCTTCCCGGACTGATCGACGCGCACACGCACTTCGGGCTCGTCGACCTGACGGGAACCGGTTCCACGCCGGTCGCGATGATTGCCGCGCAGATCTTTCGAAACTGTGAGCTCGCGCTCGATGCGGGGTTCACGACATCACGCGACTGCGGCGGCGTGGACGGCGGCCTCGCGCGTGCGATCGACGCAGGGCTGATCCGCGGCCCGCGGCTGTACCCGTCGGGGCCGATCTTGTGCCAGACGGGCGGCCACGGTGACATGACGCCGCCGTTTGCCCCGCACTCGCACGGCGTGTCCGTTCCCGGACTTGTGCAGCAGGCGCTCGTCTGCGACGGGCCTGAAGAGGTCCGCATCGCCGCGCGCACCGTTTTTCGTCACGGTGCGACACAAGTAAAGGTGTGTGTATCCGGAGGCGTCGTCTCGCTCACCGACCGCCTGGAGGATACGCAGTTCAGTGTCGACGAGCTCCGGGCCGCCGTCGAGGAGGCCGAGGCGCGCGAGACGTATGTCACCGCTCATGCGCACAACGTGCGCGGGATCCGCAACGGGCTCGAGGCAGGTGTCCGCTGCTTCGAGCACGGGACGTTCCTCGACGAGGCGACGGCGACCGCGCTTGCCGAAGCCGGCGCGTGGCTCGTGCCGACGCTCGCCGTTACGCGTGTGCTTACCGAGGAGTGGGAAACGTGGGGACTGCCGAAGGAGGTCGTCCCGAGGATGAGCGGCGTGGAGGAGGCGATGACGCAGTCGGTGAAACTCGCCTACGACGCGGGCGTGCTCATCGGCTCCGGCTCGGACTTGATCGGCCCGGCGCAGAACCGGCGCGGCTTGGAGCTGACGCTGAAGGCGCGCATTCTCGGGCCGATGGCCGCGATCGTGTCGGCGACATCCACCAACGCGCGTATCGTCGGCGCTTCGGATCGCCTGGGATCCGTTGAGGTCGGGAAGGTGGCCGACCTGATCGCGATCGACGGTGACCCGCTCACGGATCCCGACGTCTTCGACGATCCGGCACGCGTCGTCCTCGTCGTGAAGGACGGGCGAGTCGTGAAGGACTCGCGCGGCGCGGCCGGCTAGGACTTCGCCAGCTTCGCCAGACGCGACTTCTTGCGAGCGGCCTTGTTCGGGTGGATGACACCCTCGGCGGCCGCCTGATCGAGCCGCTTCTGCAGGTCGCGGAGCTCCGTCTGCAGAACGGCGGGATCGGTGGCCGCGCGCACGCGCCGCTCGCGCGTACGAAGCTCCGAGCGCGCGGCCTTGTTCCGCAGGCGACGGCGCTCCGTCTGACGCTGACGCTTCAATACCGTTCTGGACTTGGGCATGTGCTTGTGCCTTCGATTGGGCCGGGTGAGTCTACCATTGCTCCCAGCCCATGACGGACTTCACCCGGATTCGGAACGTCTGCACGGTCGCGCACATCGACCACGGCAAGTCGACGCTTGCCGACCGCATGCTCGAGCAGACCGGCGTCCTGTCACCAGGCCACGCCGCGCAGTACCTGGACCGGATGGACCTCGAGCGCGAGCGGGGTATCACGATCAAGGCGGCGGCGGTTCGGATGGCGCACCGGTCGGCCTCGGGCGAGCCGTACGTGATCAATCTGATCGACACGCCCGGTCACGTCGACTTCTCATACGAGGTCTCGCGAGCGCTCTTCGCCTGCGAAGGCGCCGTCCTGCTTGTCGATGCCACGCAGGGCGTCGAGGCTCAGACCGTTGCGAATCTGTATCAGGCGATCGACGCGGGTCTGGACATCGTCCCCGTCATCAACAAGATCGATCTGCCCGCCGCCGATCCGGAGCGCACAGAAGAGGAGATCAGGCACCTGCTCGGCGGCGCCGACGAGATCTTGCGCGTCTCGGCCAAGACGGGGGAGGGCGTCGCGGAGCTCATCGAGGCGATCATCTCCCGCGTCCGCCCTCCCGAGGTCGATCCGGCCGATCGCTATCTCCGCGCTCTGATCTTCGACTCGGTCTTCGATCCATACCGCGGGGTCATCACCTACGTCCGCGTGATGTCGGGCGAGGTCCACGCACGCGCGCAGATCAAGTTGATGGCTACCGAGCACGAAACGGCCATCACCGAGCTCGGTGTGCTCGCGCCGGACCCGAAACCGGTCGACGTGCTCGGCCCGGGGGAGACCGGCTACCTGATCACGGGCATCAAGGACGTCCGGACGGCGCGCGTGGGCGACACGGTCACGCTCGCCGTCTCGCCGGCGCCGGATCCTGTGCCGGGATTCCGGGAGCCGAAGCCGATGGTATGGACGGGCCTGTACCCCGAAGAGGGTCAGTACGAGGATCTGCGCGACGCGCTCGACAAGCTCCGGCTGAACGACGCAGCCTTCGTGTTCGAGCCCGAGACGTCAAAGGCGCTGGGCTTCGGATTCCGCTGCGGCTTCCTCGGCCTCTTGCACATGGAGATCGCGACCGAGCGCCTGCATCGCGAGTTCTCACTCGAGCTCGTCGTAACGGCGCCGACCGTTGCCTACGGCGTTCAGATGACGAGCAACGAGGAACTGATCGTGCACTCGCCTGCCGATCTTCCTGACCCGTCGCTCATCGCTCAGATCACCGAGCCGTACGTAAACGCCTTGATCATCACCCCGGCCGCCTACGTCGGAGCCGTCATGGAGCTCTGCCGCGAGAAGCGCGGCGAGCAGACGCGCATGGAATACCTGTCGCCCGAACGTGTGGAGCTTTCGTACGCGCTGCCGTTGGGGGAGATCATCTTCGACTTCTTCGACCAGCTGAAGTCGCGCACGCGCGGCTATGCGTCGCTCGACTACGAGCCATCCGAATACCGTCCGGCCGACATGGTGCGTGTCGATGTCCTCGTGCACGGACAGGCGGTGGATGCCTTCAGCTCGATCGTGCACAGGGACCGCGCGTACACGTGGGGCCGCGCCATGTCGCAGCGGCTGAAGGATCTCATCCCGCGGCAGCTCTTCGACGTCGCGATCCAGGCCGCCATCGGGTCGCGCATCATCGCGCGCGAGACTGTCAAGGCCAAGCGCAAGGACGTAACGGCCAAGTGCTACGGCGGAGACGTCACACGCAAGCGCAAGCTCCTCGAGCGTCAAAAGAAGGGCAAGGCGCGCATGCGCCAGCTCGGCGAGGTCGAGGTGCCACCCGATGTGTTCATCCGCGCGCTGCGAGTGGAGGAGCGATGACGCTCGCCATCGAGACGGTTCCCAGGCCGCGTGATGTGCTCGGCGAGTTCGGCATGTACGTGCACGTTCCGTTCTGCGCGCACCGGTGCTGGTACTGCGACTTCAATGCATACGCCGGACTCGATCACCTGGCCGACGCCTACATGTCCGCGCTCGTCGAAGACGTGCGGCGCGGCCTCTCCGCGCCCGAACAGGCCGATCTCGGCTCCCGTCCGGCGATCACGTCGATCTTCATCGGCGGCGGCACGCCCTCGCTCGTTGCGGCCGAGCACATGACGAAGCTCCTCGAGGCCATCCGCGCCTCGTGGCCGGTCGCACCGGGAGCCGAGGTGACGATCGAGTGCAATCCCGAGAGCATCGACGCTCGCAAGCTCGAGACCTATCTCGCATCGGGCGTGAACCGGATCAGCTTCGGCGTCCAGTCGCTCGATGACGAGCTCCTGACCCGCCTCGGCCGTACGCACGACGCTCACACCGCGCTCGCCGCGCTGCGCGCGGCTCGGTGCGCGGGGTTCGACAACGTCAGCGCCGACCTGATCTTCGGCGTCCCCGGTGAGGACGACAACGCGTGGCGGATGTCTGTGGAAGGTGTGCTCGCGTGCGATCCGGCCCACATCTCCTGCTATGGGCTCACCTACGAGGAGGGTACGCCCCTGGGCGCATGGAAACGCCTCGGCAAGGTCGTGCCGGTTGGGGACGACGAGGTCGCGACGAGATGGGAGGCCGCCGAGTCGCTCCTGACCGACGCGGGCTTTCACCGCTACGAGATCTCGAATTGGGCCCGGCCCGGACGCGAGTCTCGTCACAACGACCTGTACTGGCGGTGCGGGGAGTACATGGGGATCGGTGCGGGTGCGCACGGACACCTCGCGACAACCGACGCCGCCGTGCGGTCGTGGACGCTGCGCAGCCCGGAGCGATATGTGCGATCGATCCAAGCGCGCCTGCGCCCGGTGGCCGGCCACGAGACCATCGACGTCCGGACACGGGCGTCCGAGGTCTTGGTGCTCGGCCTGCGGCGCACGGGGGGCGTCCGGGCCGGGGACTTCGCCGATCTGGTCGGAAGGGCGCTCGAAGACGTCTTCGGGGATGAGCTCCAAACCGCCGTCCATCGGGGCCTGGTGGCATGGGACGGCACCGTCGTCCGGCTCCTGCGACCCCTCGTGGCCGACGAAGCGACAGTCCTCTTCGCGTGATGCGACGCCACGAGAGCCGTCTGGCACTCTTTAATGGAGAGTGCTAATGACCTCCGTCAACGAGCAGAATCCCCTCGACGATCGGAAGGAGGAGATCCTCCGCGAGATCGTCGAGGCATACATCAAGCGCGGTGAGCCCGTCGGGTCGAAGGCCGTCGCCGACGGCACCGACCTCGGCGTATCGTCCGCGACGATCCGCAATGAGATGGCCATCCTCGAGCGCGAGGGCTACATCTCGCACCCCCACACGTCCGCGGGCCGGGTCCCAACCGACAAGGCCTACCGCTACTACGTCGACGTGCTCGCACCCAAGGTCGCGACCGACCCGAGCCGCCGACGCGAGATCGAGGGATCTTTGGCCGGCGCCGTCTCCGCATTGGACGAGCTGCTCAACCGTGCGTCACAGCTCTTGTCGGAGCTCACCGACTACACCTCGCTCGCGGCGCATCCGTCCATGGGCGACTCGAAGCTCGAGCGCATCGAGGTCGTCCGGCTCGGCAGCTCGCGCTTGCTCCTCGTGTGTGTTGGGGAGGATGGCTGGCACGAGGAGCGGCTCGTCGAGCTCGAGAGCGAGCTGACGGACGACGCCGTCCGGAGTGCGCTGCAGCTCGCGAACACCGTCGTGGAAGGAGCGATGCCGGTGCAGGCGGCGCGTGCGATCGACGAGATCGCCGCGCCGGTCGACGTCGAACCGGTGTTGCGCGCCTTGGCTACCGGATTGACGACCGTTGCGCGTGCTCCGGGCCGCATCCACACCGGCGGCACGTCGAAGCTCATCGTCTGGGAGCCGGTCGGGACGGCGCAACGCGTCCTTGAGATGTTCGACGCCGGCGGTGTCGAGCCGCTGCTTCCCGCTCCCGATCCCAACGCGGTCACGGTGCGCATCGGCAACGAGCTTGCGTTCGAGGAGCTGCGCGACCTCAGTCTGATCGCCGCCGGCTACAGGTTCGGCCGCCGTTCCGGAACGCTCGGCGTGCTCGGCCCGACGCGCATGGACTATCCGAACGTCATATCGACCGTGGCCGAGGTGGCTTCGACGTTGTCGAGACTGCTGCGCCAGCTCGGGCCGTAGGACGCAACGATGCCTACCGACTACTACGAGGTCCTCGGTGTTTCTCCCGAAGCGGCACCGGACGACATCAAGCAGGCGTTCCGTCGCCTCGCGCGCGAGCACCATCCCGATGCAACCGGCGGCGACTCGACATCCGAGCAGCGGTACAAGGAGATCTCTGAGGCGTACGCCGTCCTGTCCGATGAGGGCAAACGGCGGCAATACGACGCCGCCCGTCTCGGCGTCGGTCAGTGGTCCTCACCCTGGGGCTCGCCGTTCGCGTCGACGATCGAGGACATCTTCGAGACGTTCTTCGGCGGCAGCGTCGGCAGAACCGCGACTCGGCAACAAACGCGTTCGCGTCACGGTGAGCCGATCGAGATCGAGCTCGCCGTCACGCTCGAGGAAGTCGTCTTCGGAGCCGAACGATCGCTGCGCTTCGATCGATTCGAGCCGTGCGAACGGTGCGCCGGCGAGGGAACCGAGCCCGGAACCCACGCCGACCGCTGCGATCAGTGCGGTGGAACCGGGCAGGTTCAGCAGGCGCGGCGCACAATCCTCGGCTCACTGATCACCGCACACCCGTGCCGTACGTGCTCCGGAAGCGGCTGGGTCGTCCCGGATCCGTGCAAGGACTGCCGGGGAGCGGGCCGTGTCGCGCGCGACATCGAAGTGCCGGTGACGATTCCGGGCGGGATCGACACCGGCGACCGGCTGCGCGTGAGCGGCGAAGGCGAGGCGGGCACCGCCGGTGGGAGCCGGGGTGACTTGTACGTCCACTTCCGCGTCGAGGGCGACGAGCGGTTCGAGCGAGTCGGCGACGACCTCTACACGTGGGCCGAGATCCCACTGACGACGGCCGCGCTCGGCGGAACGGTCACCGTCCCAACGCTGGACGGCGATGAGGAGCTCGACATTCCCGGCGGGACGCAATCGGGAACCGTGCTGCGGCTGAAGTCGCTCGGCGTCCCGAAGCGCTCGGGCCGTGGGCGCGGGCAACTGGTCGTCCGAGTGCACGTTGTCACGCCGGATCGTTTGGGCAAGAAAGAAAAGGAGCTGCTCAAGGAGCTGGCAGCGTTGCGCGGCGAGGACGGGAAGAAGAATCCGAAGAGCCGCTTACGGCGGGTCCTTGGCTCGGACTGAAGGAGCGCACCACTTCTTCGTCGCGACGCGCGACGTGCGCGAGCGCAGCGTCGTGATCACGGGCGATGAGGCACGGCATGCGGCTCGAGTGTTGCGCGTGCGACCCGGCGAGACGATCACCGCCGCCGATGGGACCGGTCGCGTTCTCGAAGCCGTCGTTACGGATGTCGGTGACCACGTGTGTGCCGACATCCGCCGGGTCTGGGAAGTGGAGCCGCCGGCGCCTCGAGTGGTGCTGTACCAAGCCGTAGCCAAGGGCGACCGCATGGACGACGTGATCACGAAAGCGGTCGAGATCGGCGTATCCGAGATCGTTCCCTTCCTCGCGGAGCGCACGGTCGTCCGCTGGGACGAGCCCAAGCGAGTGAAAGCACGGGAGCGCTGGACGGCCGTGGCGCGCTCGGCGGCCAAGCAGTGCCGGTCGCCCCGTCTGACGCGGGTCCGCGACATCGGCGACGGCCCGGCCGGCGCAATCGACGCCGGTGCGTCCGTCCTCGTTCTCCACGAGCCTGCAGAGCAACTCATCCGGAAGGCGCTTCCCGAAGCAGCGCCCGAGTCGATCGTCCTCGTCGTCGGACCGGAGGGCGGCCTCACCGAAGCCGAGGTCGAGCTCCTCGAACGCGGCGGAGGCACGCCCGTATCTCTCGGTGACCGCATCCTGCGCACC
>DASQWC010000209.1:0-4706 GCA_035640475.1 Actinomycetota bacterium
AGAAATTCGAGGTCGAATGCGTACCGCTTCTCGAGCAGCCTCGGCAGCACGTCGGCGAGCACATCGCGCCGAATGAGCTTGAACCCTGTCTGGGTGTCCCGAACGTTCACGCGGAAGAGAACACGAACGAGCTTGTGGTACGTCCAGCTCAAGACGCGGCGCACGGGCGGGTAGTAGACGTCCGACAGTGGATGGCGTTTCGATCCGATCACGACGTCGGGGTCGTACAGCCGCATCAGCGTGAGGAACGGCTGGAGCGCGTCCGGCGAGATGTCACCGTCGGCGTCACAGAACGCGACATACGTCCCGCGTGCTTCCCGAAGGCCGAGCCGGAGCGCGTGGCCTTTTCCTTCCCGGATGGGGTGCTCGATGACATGGACACCCCGTGACCCGAGCGCACGCGCTACGTCTCCCGTTTCGTCCGTGCTTCCGTCCGAGACGACGATGATCTCGTACGTCTCGAGCTCCTCGATCTGCCGCAAAAGCCGCTCGAGGACGTCCCGTAGACCGATTGCGGCGTTGTAGCAGGGCACGACAACCGAAAGCTCGACGTCGGCGGGGCGACGAAGGCCGGGCTCGCCTGAGTCGGCGGACATTCGCCCGGGGCGCCAGCGGCAGATCGACGCCGCGGCCTGGTACTGGAAAAACGCGAGGAGCGCGGCGACAACGGCAGTGACCAGCGCTACCTGCTCCGCGGTGTCATGGAAGCGCCAGATCGCGGCCACCTCGAGCACAAGCCCGGCGACCGTGATCAGGTACGCGCGCGACGACATGGCGATGTGGAAGTAGACGAGCACGCCGATGACCGCGAACCAGCCCATTGCGATCCCGACGATCGGGAGGAGGTCCGCCGCCGGCGCGAAGCGATCGCCAAACGCGAGCGTCGTCAACGGCTCACGGATCAGAACGATGACGGCAAGGCCGCCGAGCGCGAGCACACCAACAGCCGATGCGCTGACCCGCAGCCACCGCATGCGCTCGGCTTCGTCGCCGCGCGCCGCAACGAAGCGGGGAAACGCGACGATCGCAACGGCGGCCGGAACGAACAGGAGCGCGCGTGCAAGAAGGCCGGCGCTCGAGTAGTAGCCAGCGTCGTCGGCATCGAGGAAATGGCGAGCGAGCGCGATGTCGGCCTCGGCCAACGCCCAGAAGCTTGTAAGCCCGAGCAGCGCCGTCCCGAAGTCCCCGCGAACTGCGGCGATCGTGCGCTTCGTTCGCGTCCACGTCCTGCGGCCGAGCCGAACGAAGCGGAGGGCGATCGGAATCGTCAGCATCGCCGCCAGTGCGGTCGCGAGCAGCGCGCCCATCACCCCGAGGCCCGCCCACACGAGACTCACACCGAGTCCGAGCCGCAGCATCGTCGTCGCGAGCTGCAGTGTCGCCAACGCCTGAAAACGGTGACTGCCCTGGAGGACTCCCTGGGCGACGCTGACCGGGATCGAGGCCGTGACGTACGGCGCGAGAAGCAGCGCCGAGACGGTGTCGACGCGGAGAAACAGGGCGATGAGCGGCGCGAACAGCGCCACGACGACGCCGGCGACGACGGCGAATGGGGTTGTCGTCTTCAGCGCGCTCGCCGCGAGCTCGCCGACGCCGTGTGGCCGACCGGCCGAGTGGAGCGTCGCCGTCTTGTCGGCGATCGCGGTCTGAACGATGCTGAACGGGACTGAAAGGACGAGTACGACCGCGAGGAGTGCTGCGAGCGCGCCGTAATCTCCCGGGCCGAGCATGCGACTGACGACGACGTGGAAGGCGTAGTTCGACCCGTTGACGAAGGCGAGGACGAAGAGCAGCAGCGCCGTCTGCTGCCAGAAAGCGCGGATGGCCGAGGTCGAACCCACAGCTGTCCAACCGCTTCGCGCGCGCGTCACCCCCATGATCCCCAACACCAGCCTCCCCAACCGGTGCGACGGTCAATCCAACGTCATCGCGGCTGGCAGAGTAGCGGCGTAGCTCCGAATCGACCCTCGTTGCAGAGGAGAGTGAGACGCGCCACCTGAGGACGCTGCACTTGTTGCGGGCGCTTCGAAGCGCGGAGACATCGGCCGGCTCTGGGGCCAGTACGGAGCCTGGGCTCTTGCCGTCGCCGTCCCCGTCGTGCTCACGGCGGTCTGCCTCCGCTCGTTTACACGCGGCGGTTACCTCCTCCAGGTAGACATCGTCTTCGGTCCGCGGCCCGGCCCGGTCACGCCCGGGCTCGGGGCGCCCGTGTCCGCTCTCCAGAGCCTCGCCGTCGATCTCCTCGGCGGCGACGTGGCCGGGCGGATCTACGCGGCAGGCGTTCTCTTTCTCGCCGGGTTCGCGCCGATGGTGTTGCTCCGCCACGCGCGCTGGTACGCGCAGTGCGTTGCGGGGATCCTCGGCGCGCTGAATCCCTGGGTGTACGCCCGGATGGTCGAAGGGCAATGGACGCTCGTCGCGGGCGCAGCAGGCCTCTTCCTGTGGGTTGCCGCGTGGGAAGCCCTCCAGGCCCGACCCGGCCCTCGCCGCGCGGCACTGCTCGCGGTGGTCGGCGGCGGCACGGCCGCGTTCTCGCCGCACATGGTGGCGCCGATCGTCGTGCTCGCGATCATCGGGGGTGCGTGGTCTCGTATCTGGCGGGAGCGGAACCGAATCACCTGGACCGCCTGGTCGTTCGCGATGCTCGGCCTGCTACTGGCGCCCGGGGCGCTGTGGTTCTTCTTCGGCGAGCAAGAGCGTGCGTATGAATCCGTCAAGCAGTTCACGGCTGCCGACTTCACGTTCTTCCGTTCGACGTCGAGTGACGACTACGGGTTGTTCGTCAACCTCCTCGGCCTCTACGGATATTGGGGCGAGCGGCTCGGGCGATTTCCGCTCGCCAGCGACGGCGCGGCCTGGTGGCCGCTGACGACGGCGATCGTGGTCGGCGCTGCAGTTGTGGGAGCCGTGCTCGACCGCGCGCGTGCGTGGCTGCTGCCGTGCGGCCTTGTGGGCCTCGCGGTCTCTGCGAGCACGGCGTTGCCGTCCGTTCGAGAAGCGGTCGTCTGGCTCGCCGAGCGCGTGCCTTTCGTCGGCGTCTACCGCGAACCGCAGAAGTGGAGTGCGCTCTGGCTGCTCGCCGTTGCAACGCTCGCGGCCGGAGCGGTCGATCAGCTCGCCCAGAGGAGCGACACGCGTCGTCGCCTCGGCGCCGCGTTCGCGCCGGCGGTTGCCTACCTCGTCGCGCTTGCCGCCCTGTTTCCCGCGGGCGTTGCGCAGATTCGCGCGATTCCGCCGATCGTGAAGCCGCTCGAGTACCCGCGCGACTGGTCCGACACCCGGGCCTACCTCGCGGCAACGGTCGCGCCGCGGGAGCCCGTCGTCGTGCTTCCGTGGCACCTGTACCAGTCGCTCTCGTTCACCGAGGGCCGGCTCGTCGCGAACCCAGCGAGGGTTTTCTTTCCAGGTCGGGTGATCGTACCGAGGAACCTCGAGATCCCGGGTCGCCCTACCGAGATCACCACGCCGTTCGACCGAATCGGGCTCGTCGTCGCGGGGGCGGGGCACCGGAGGTGCGCGCTCGCGACGGAAGTTCGCAACCTTGGTGTTCGCTGGATGCTCGTGCTCGATGCGGCAGAGGGACGCCAGGCGGTTCGAGCGCTGGTTCGCTGCGGTGCTTCGCTCGTGCGCGGCCGCCCTGGGCGAACCGCGGTGCTGCGTTTCCGAAAAAGTTAGGACTTTCTAAAGAGGGTTTAGAACGGATGGTGGTGGATACGCTCTATATTCGCGAATTCGACTTCGAACCAGAGTTCTCGCCGAAATGGGGGAGGCTGAGTAACGGATGGGAACGAAGCTAGTCGGAATTTTGGCGGCGCTGAGCATCGGCGCAAGTGTCGCGTGGGCTGCGGGAACCGCGCCGCTCAAGTCCAAGCCGCGGCAGGGGACGGGCTATGCGGGGAAGGTGACGATCTGTCATCACACCGGCTCGAAGAAGCACCCGTTCCACACGATTACGGTCAGCGCGAACGCGGTGCCGGCACATCTGCGGCACGGTGACACGCTTGGCCCGTGCCCGGGCGGTTGAGTCGCGCGATCTTGGGGTGCGGCATGTCGCCGGACGGGTGACGAGTCTTCCACTGCGCGCCGCGCTCGGTCGAGCGCGGCGCGCAGCTGATCGCTCCGCACCTCTTCGCCGTGTTGTCGTCGAGTCGTCGCGAGCGTTCGCCCGCGACGTCGCGCGAACCAGAGACGCGTTCGAGAACTACCTCGCGGTTGGAACGATCGGCGGTTTGGTGCTGCCGAGCCGCATCCCGCCGCGTCGTGGCGTCCCTCGCCTAATGGAGCGGCGAATGATGTTCCGCACGCGGCTCGGCCCATCGCTCGAGAGTGAGGTCGGCAACGCGTGGCCGATCGTCAAGATCTTTCGTGACTGGGAGTCGGCGATCCGACTCGACTGGAGCTCGGTCCGCCGGATCGTCGAGGTCGGTGGACACGTCGGTGCGTTTGCGCTTTGGGCGGCGGCACACGCACGGTCAGCACAGATCGTCACCTTCGAGCCGGAGCCGAGAAACTTCCGCGACCTCACATCGAACGTCGCGCGGAATAGGCTTCGCGACCGCGTTGTCCCGATCAATGCCGCCGTCGCTGCGGAGGATGGACGACGCACGCTCGCCGTGCCTGTCCAGCGAAACAAGGCGGCCTTCGCCACCGGCTCGAACGGCGGGTCGGTCGACGTCGAGTGTGTGCGACTCGAGCGGTACTTGAAC
>DASQWC010000210.1:0-12734 GCA_035640475.1 Actinomycetota bacterium
GAGCCGCCGTAGATGCCGAGCGCCATCTTCGAGCAGTACCACGAGATGCCGGTGACCAGCCCTGTGTTCTCGGTGCCGCGGAGCTTGCCGGCGAGCATCGAGATCGAGTGCGAGACGTAGTTGTTGCCCGGCCCCCCGAAGTACGGAAGGCCGCCGGTGATCGTGAGGCCGCGGGGGTCGTCGGTCGGTATGCCCAGCGCTTCTGCGCTCATCTGCACGGCCGACGGGAAGCACGAATACAGATCGATGTGTGAGACGTCGTCCGCTCCGATGCCGGCCGCTGCGAACACGGCGGTGCCGACCTCTCTCATCGCAACCGAGCGCTCAAAGTACGGACGTTGCGCGAGGAACCACACGTCGTCGCACTTCGCGCCGGCCCACGGGAAGATCCAGCGGTCCCTCGGCACGCCCGCCGATTCCGCGGCCGAAACCGACAGCACGATGATCGCCGCCGCCATGTCGACCTGGAGGATCGCGTTCAGGTTCTTCGTGTACGGCTCGGCGATCATCCGGTTGTCGGCCGTGACCTCCGAGATCTCAGTCGGCGTTTTCTCGGCCGGGAACCACGCGAGATCGGGATGCGCTGCGGCGACCTTCGTGAACGGCGCCATGAGCCGCCCGAGCCACTCGCGCTGCTCGTCGGGCGTGCGGCCGTCGCGATGCGCGAGTGCCTGCTCGAACATCGGATAGATCGTGGCCGGCGCCACGATGCGGGCCGAAAGCTCTTCCGGACAGACGGGGGAGCGGTCGTCGCCCATCGTCCGGTCGGGCGGCAGGTCGTCGCTGCGTCCGCGGTCGTCGTCCCCGCCCCGATCTTTCGCGCGCCGAACCGAGTCGAACGCTTCGCAGCCGGCGATGAGGATGCCGTCAACCTCACCGTTGACGATGCGGTCGCACGCCTGGGCGACGAGCGTCTGCGGCGTCGAGCCGCCGATCGTGCTGACGAGTCTTTCGCGCAGCTCGAGACCGAGCCGTCGCGCCAGCAGCGTCGCGGGAGCCGGTGAGCGCCACGAGATCTGGCTGACCTCCTGGACCGAGTCGATCTTCGACAGTGCGTTCCCGCCGGCGTCGTCGTTCGCTATGACACAGACCTGCTCGAGCATGTCGAGCACATGGGCGATCTTCGGACGCCGGTTGGTCGTCTGGCCCACGCCGACGATGACGGGTGTGCGGGGGTCCATGTATTCGACAGCGTAACTGTCTTAGTCGCTCTGTCTCACGTCGAGCGGCCGGAGCTCAGTCGTCCTCGTCTTCGTGCTCCTCGGCGGCCTTCACGAGCACGTCGAGCGCGTCGATGCCGGCCTCGACTTGCCGGACGCCCGCGGAGAACGCAGCGATCTGCTCGAGAACCGCGTCGGGGTTCTCACCAATGTCGGCGTTGCGGCGGATCTGCACGAGGACCTCGCGGAGCGGGCGCAGTGACTTTCGCAGCGCGCGCAATGCGTCGTAGGCAGCCCGCCGCTCCTCCGTGTTCTCGAGATCGTCGCCGAGGTCGTCCTCGCGCTTCTCGAGCGCTTCCTCGAGATCGTCCACGTCCTTGAATGCCTTGTCGACGGCCTTCTCGACTTTCTCCAGACGCTCGTCCTTGTCCTCGCGGTCCAAACCCTCCACTTCCGCGGGAGCGAGCTTGGCGACGGCTCGGGCGAGACGTTTCGCGCGGCCCTCGAGCTCAGGTGCGGAAGGGCTCCCGGGGCTCAGATGTGACGCACGGATCGCTTCGGCCTTCTGCGACGTGACGGGCTGGTTGCTGAGGTTGAGCAAAACTACAGCGAGCCCCAGCGGCACGAACTTGAGGATCCGGAGAATCGATTTCACGGCACTTCCAGGGTGCCACGGGAGCTCCGGCTATCGCGCGAACCGGATCGATTCGAAGATTCGTCGCGCGGCCGTCCACGTCTCACGGTCCTCGCCGGAAACCGAGAGGACGAGGCTCGTCGTCATCGCGCCTTCCTTGCCGACGTTCGGGAAGAACACGCAGGCCCAGTGGCTGTGCTCGATGCTCGGATCCTTCCACGCGAGAAAGATCATCTTGGCCTCGCGGCCGTCGATCGTCGTGACCTCGCCGCGCCGCTCGGCCTCGTCGCCGTGCTCCTTCGTGCAGTCGCTGCCGTACCAGCCGTAGTCATAGCCCAGGAAGAGCGTCTCGCTGTGGTAGCGGCCGACCTGAGAGTCGATGCCCTGGACGTCCTCCTTCTTCATGTCGGCCGGGACCTCGAACGAGAAGGTCCGCTCATCGGCACGCTTCCAAGCAAGCGGGGTCGGAGTGGGTGCCCGCGTCGGTGAAGGCGACGGCGACAAGATCGGCCGAGGCGTCGGGCTCTCGGCCGCGACGGCTACCGGCGTCGCGTCCGGAGCCTCACGCCCGCACGCGACCAACGCGAGGAATACCACCGCAAGGAGACGAAGACGTCGAGCCATCTCGATGGTGAAACGACTGTAGCGGGTGGGCGAGTTACGCAGGAAGCGCGAACGCCTTCCAGGTGCCACGGACAACGACGGATCGACGGAGCTCAGACGGAGACGACGACCCGCTGTAGGCCCCACTTATCGGCGAGGTGGGTAGGGATCTCGAACTCTGGACGCCGCCCGCCTCGGCCCACGACGAGACAGGCTTCGATCAGCCTCCGGTTGAAGTCGGCAGTAACGAGCCTGAGTAGGTACTTACGTTGCTCCAAGAAGGACAACCACCGATTGAATTGCGATATCGGTCCCATCATCATCATCGTCCAATCCGCAGGTGGAACGTCGATCACGTTGGCGATGTGGTCGCCGACGAGGTAGCGCATCGTCGTAGCTGGCAAACCGTGGAGCACGGGGATGCGCACCGCGTGCTTCGCGAAGTCGAGGGCCGCTGCCGTCATTTCTCGACCTTCTTTGCTTGGTGCGATCTGCCGAGTGCGGATGAGATCAACGAGTTTTCTTCCGTCGTCGAGTGAGATCGGCAACAGGTCGGGTCTGATACCAACGAGGTGTCCGATGACGTTCCACGTGTGGTGATAGGCGACGGCGTCCTTTTGATCGACGCCGATACCCATCTTCTCGAGCGAGTCGAGGACGACGATCGAAAACGTCATCATCGTGCCCAAGAGGTCTTCCTGATTGACCGGTACACCCCATTCGTGGCTGTAGTGCGGCCGGGTCTCCGCGGGATCAGTCGTCTTGATGACGTTGGGGTCGTTCTGGATGAGCCACCGGATACCCGAGTGCATGAGCCTGACCCGTCGAGAAGTCTCGTAGCCGCGGCGGCCGGGTTTCAGTCCATCAGGCGACATCGCGTCGATGACCATCTGCGCCGTTTCGACGAGCCGGCGTTGTGGATTGGAGACCAGCCGGGCCGTTAGATGGAGAACTTGCACACCCTTCCGCGCGGCGTAGCACTCGGGCAGTGACGCAAGGAGGAGCGTAAGCAGGATCTCGGGTCCGTTCTCGGCGAAGAATTCAACGCCGCGATCCATGAGCGGCGGTTCGACCCAGCTCGGCAGCGGAGGTGAGGCGTCGAGCCAGCCGTCGATCTCGGGCGAGCGTTCTTCCTGAGGTGTCGGATCCCAGCGGATCATTCGGCTGAGCAAATCCGTCGGTCGGGTCGGTCCAGTTTGTAGATAACGGCCGACCATGTCGTCCACCTCGGGGTCGCCCACCGCACGAAGGCCGTCGAGAACCGCGTTGGTCCAGTCCATTGGCTCCTCTATCTTTGCCACGGCGCCACGCGCCGACAAGACGACCGCGCCGCTCGAATGCCAGGATGTCGGTCGTATGGGCGCACCGGAGCGGCGGCTGGCGCTTGCGCAGGAGGCGAAGCGAAGGGTCGCCGACGTCCGCGACGACCCGCACGGCCGCCTGGCCCTCGCCGAAGACGCGTATCTCTGCGGCTCGGACACACGACTTCGGCACTTCTCTCGGGCCGAGCTCGCATTCATTCAGTGGGAGATCCGCCGAGGCGTCCTCGCGCCGGTGGAACCTAACTCGCCGCACACGGGGAGCCCGTGGTGGCGAACGGTCAACGAAACGCTCTTGCGTGACTGCGAAGAGGGATCATTGCTGTACCGCGACGGGATTCGGGACGGAGGATCGAATCACGCCGTCGGTCTGTGGCTGAAGTTCTTCGACGCACCTTCGCCGGACGCGTGGTATCGGGCGCACAACGCGAGCATCGTCTCCGGGTATCTGGCCGCTTCGTCACATGCAGTCGTCGAATCGGAGGCGGAACAGATCCTCATGAACGTGATCTTGACCCGAGCTCTGTACGCGTATCTTCTTGCCGCACGGCAAGCTCGGCTCGGGTTCCTGGCTCGGGTCGGTCAATGGCTCGCCAATCCCGCAGGGGAGGGGATCGTCGTCGTGATCGACCTTCCCGACTTCTATCCGTCGCATTACCCGATGTCTGCGGAAGATGAGAGGCGTCTTTTGGGTGCGGGATTCGAGCCCGAGTCACTCTTGGAGCGAATTGGGAATCTCGTCACCTTCTACGACATCGAGCGTGTCTTCTCTTGGAACTCCCAGCGCATCGGCATTCCCGAGCTGATGACGCTCGTCAGCAAGGGGTCGCCTTGTTATCCGGCGGGAAGTCCGGTGGTGACCGAGGCGGCCACGCGTGAAGCAGCACGCGCGCGCGAGCTGACGGAGCGCTTCGATCTTGTAGCCGCCGATGCGGCGGGTCTCGTCGCCGACCGTACGCCGTGGATCGCTGCAGTCAGTCTTCAGCACGTGTGCTTCACGACGTGGGAAGTGGACGAGTCGGACATCGTCGGCGTCCTGCCCGCAGGCGTCGAACCCGACCACTACAACGGCAAGTGCTACATCACGGCCGTTTCGATGCGCTCCGTCAACATGCATTTCCGCGGCCTGCCTCCATTGCCCGGAGGAGCGGATTATCCGGAACTCAACTTTCGAACGTACGTGAAGTGCAACGGGGAGCCGGGCGTTGTCTTTCTGAGTGTCGACGGCACACCCGGGGGCTCATTCGCATGGCTGGCAAAGCACATGTTCCGCATGCCGTATCACGAAGCCGACATGGACATGAACGTGACGGACGCACAGACATCATTTGTCAGCGCGCGGCGCGATGCGACCGGAGCGCGCTACGAGGTCACGTATCAAGTGGCCAATGACACGACGAAGACGGACCCCGGGTCGTTTGAAGAGTTCATCTCCGTGCGCCTCGTCGGATTCTCGTCGTTGCTGGGTCGGATCTGGCGATACGACATCCGCCACAAGCAGTGGCCACTTCAGGCGGCCACTGCATCGCACGTCGAGGCAGGGTCGCTCTTCACAGCCGCCGGGCTCCCACCGCCGACCGGGAGCCCGTTGTTGATGTACTCGGCAGGTACAGACGACGTTATGTGGGCGCCCGTACCGACGTGAGCTGACGAAGCGCGGCGTTCTCGCGCGGCACGCAGCCCTGCGCTCGTGCGACCGCGACCGCGCGCTCGAGTTCGCGCACGGCTTCTTCTCTTCGGCCGTCCTCCGCGAGCAAGCGCGCGCGCATCCTTAGCACGTCGGCCTCAAAGAAGCGCTCGTCGTTGGATTCGACGGATCGCTCGGCCCGGGTCAGCGCTTCGTCGGCGAGGCCCGGGTCGTCGGCATCCAACAGTGCCTCGGCCATCCACGTGAGTGCCATTGTCGAACCAGAGATGTCGGAGACGAGCACGTCCTCGATCGATTCCCGCAGGACCCGGGCCGCTTCCGACGGCTCACCGCTCAGCCACAGCGCGCGACCCTTTCCGAAGCCGCCTTGCCCTACGAGGACCGCCCACTCGTTCTCAGCCGCCATCTCCATCGCTTGCTCGCTGAAGAACGCGGCGCCGTCCGCGTTGCCGGCGAAGGCGTACAGGATGCCGCTCGCGACGTACGAGTGACACAACGGCCAGCTGAAGCCGAGAGTTTCTGCGTACGCTCTCGCCTCGGCCATAGTCGCGAACGCATTGTCGGCGTCACCAAGGTTCCATTCGTTGTAAGCAGCGTGGAAGAGCGCACCGACCGCCATGTCGAATCCGATCAGCTCTCCGAACGCGGCATCCCGATCAGGCCGGTACGTCGCATGCGCCTCGCGCAGGTTCCGCAGTGAGTCTTCGAACTGCCCCATGTAGTACTGCGTGACGCCGAGCCACTCGCTCGAGTACAGACGGAAGGTTCGGCGTCCCGTACGATCGGCTGCGGCCGAGAGCTCGCTCGCGATGTCGAGCGCCTCGCGGAGTCGCGAATGAGCGATGTAAAAGCTGCACAGTCCGGACTGTGCTGTGAATCGTTCCGGAGAGTCGGCGCCCTTCGAAGCAGTGAGATGGATGAATCGCTGGAACAAATCTTCGAAACGGGGATCGGCAGAGCCGTTGCGCAACGTGATCAGCCGCATCAGCTGCATGATCAGACTCATTTCCCATTGGTCGCGTTCGTCGGAGGACTCAAGCTCTCGAACCCTCGCGATCGCCCGCGTGGCGTGCTCGATGCCCTCAGTCAGTGCGTAGCGATCGCCACAGCGCTGTGCTGCCTGTGTCCAGTAGTCGATCGCCGATCGAGTCTCGCCCGCAAGCTCGTAGTGATGCGCAACATACTCGGGTTGTGACTGGACGAGATCCGGCCGTGTAGCGCAGAAGGCTGTGGCAACCATCCCGTGGATCTCGCGACGGCGTGCTCGCAGCAGAGAGTCGTACGCGACATCGCGAACCAGTGCGTGCCGGAACGAGTACACGGGCGCGGCGGCCGGCGCGGCGGGCGACGGTTCGACGAGCCCGGAGCCGACGAGAATCCGTATCCCCGCCGAGATTGCAGAAGGATCCCGTTGTGTAACTGCGGCGAGGAGGTCACCGTCGAAGTCCCTGCCCACGACCGCCGCGATTTGCGCGACCTCTCGTGCCTCGCCCAGCCGGCTCAAACGCGCACTCAACGTCTGTTGCAACGACGTGGGAACGGCCGTCGCGCCTTCGGCAACGGCTCGCGAAACTTCCTCGACAAAAAGTGGAACGCCGTCCGTTCGCGCGACGACATCCGCGATGAGCTCATCGGAGAGTCGATCGCCTGCGATCGCCAACGCGAGCTCGCGGGCGTCGTCTCCGGCCAGGGCCGCGAGACGGATGACCGTCCGCGCCTCGGTGGACCATTCGGACTCGGTTGCGCGCGTGGTTCCGACGAGCAGCACGGGATGGTTCGCGATTTCCGCGCCGAGCCGAAGCAAAAGCTCTGTCGTCGTGGGGTCCAGCCAGTGCGTGTCCTCAACGGCCAGTACGAGAGTCGTCTTGGACGCGTTCTTGAGAAACCAGCGGACGAGCGCATCCATGGTCGATCGTCGTTGTGCGAGCGGCTCGAGACCGAGATCGCGGTGGGGGAGCCCGGCCAGCGCGCGTAGCAGTTGATCGTCTTCCTCGTCGCCGAAATCGTCTCGCTTGCGCAAAAGGTCGATGACCGGCTTGAGGGGGCTGAGGCTGTCGGCCGCGGACCCGGCGATTTGGAGCCACTCGTGGGGCGTTGTTACGAGCTCGTCGTGGAGAGCGCGGATCAGCTTCGACTTGCCGACGCCGGGCTCCCCCTCGATGGCGACAACGCGTCCCTCTCTGCGTTTGGCTTGCCGGAAGGATGCGAGCAGTGTCGCGAGCTCGGCGTCGCGTCCGATCAACGGCGTCTCGGTTGCCGGCGGTTTGTCCGGCGCCTCAGCTTCACCGATGACGCGATAGACCTGTACAGGCCTAGTGACACCTTTGAGCGGCGGTGTGCCGATGTCTTCTGTGATGAAGCAGGAGGCGGCAAGCGCATACGTCTCGTCCCCGATGACGACCTGTCCCGGTTCGGCGAGCCCCTGTACGCGTGACGCAACATTGGGCGCGTCGCCGATGGCCGAGTCGCGCATCCGATAGGCCCCTGCGCCCATCTCGCCGACCACGACCATTCCGGTCTGGAGGCCGGCTCTCATCTCGAGGCCGGTGCCACTCCCGCCGACGCGCTCGACGGCCCGTAGGCTGGCACGCACAGCGCGAACGGCATCGTCCTCGTGTGCGTCGGGGTAGCCGAAGTAGGCGAGGATGCCGTCGCCCACGTACTGGGCGATGTGGCCGCCCTCTCCCTCGACGGCCGTGACGCACGCTCTCTGGTAGTCGAGGACCAGTTCGCGGAAGTCCTCGGGGTCGATCTTTTCGCCGATGGTGGTGGAGCCGACGAGGTCGAAGAACACGAACGTGATGAGGCGCCGTTCGGCGATCTCGCCGGGTTTTTGGACCGGGGTCCCGCAGTGCGCGCAGAAGCGTGCATCGACGACCAGCGGCTTTCCGCACAAATGGCACGCCGCAAACCCGCCGTCGTTATCCGGGACGCCCTTAACAGTCATCCCGAGAAATCCTAACGTTGAGCGGGCGCCGGTCAGGCGGGCAGTGCGAACGCGTCGGTGTCCGCATGAGCGCCGACGCCGGCTCGTGCGATGAGCTGGTCCTCGATGGGCACGTGCTTCTTCAGCTCGGGCATAACTTCCGACGCGAACAGACGCATGCTCTCTTCAGCCTCCTTGTACGGCATGCCGGCGTAGCTGAACACACCCGTAAACGCTTCCGCACCCGTTCGCGCCTGGATGTCGAGGATCTTGTCGTAGCACTGCTCGGGTGTACCCCAGACCTGAAGGCTAAGGAAGAACTCGACTGCCATCTCGGCGCCACCGGGTGCCGAGACCATCTCCTGAACGCGCCCGTAGCCTTCGTAGCCCTTGATCTTCGTCAGGTGATCGCCGACGAGCTCGTAGTGATCGAGAACGGTCTTCCAGTAGCCGCCGATGTACTCGTACGCCATCTCACGAGCTCGATCGGCGTCCGGATGACAGAACGTCCAGCCAGCGACGATTGGTGGCGGTGCGTCCGTTCCGTTCACGGTGGTGTACACGGATCGGTAGTTGTTCAAGTCTTCGGCGACCGTGTCCCACGGCTTTTGCGGAACGATCAGGATCCCGATGCCGAGCTTGGCCATGATCTCCGACGACTCGGGCGAAACTGCGGCTGCGTACGTACGTCCGCGGAACGACTTGAAAGGGCGCGGACGTATCTCACGCCTCGTCTGCTTCACGTACTGACCATCGAACTCGCAGATCCCGGTTTCGAGTCCGTCGAGAATCATCTGCGCAGCTTCGATGAAACGATCCCGGCTCTCGGCTTGGTTGACTCCGAAGCCTTCGAACTCAACGCGTCCGAGACCGCGACCGATGCCGAAGATGAAGCGTCCATCGCACATGTGATCGAGGACGACGACTTGCTCGGCAACGCGGATCGGGTCGTGCCACGGAAGGACGACGACCATCGAGCCGAGCTGCATGGTGTGCGTTCGGCCGGCCATGTATGTGAGGAACTGCAGGACGTCCGGGCACATCGTGTAGCCGGTGAAGTGATGCTCGACACCCCAGATCGACTCGAAGCCGAGCGGCTCGGCCAGGTCTGCCAAGCGGAGCTCGTTGCGGTAGACGTTGTGGTCGGTTCGTCCTTCGCCGGTGCCCTGGAAAATAACGGCCGTCCCGACGTGCATGATCCCCCCTTGCCGCTCGAGTGCCGACTAAGGCTACAGTGCATCGACGCATGAAAGACCTGGCGGGGAAGACGGCCGTCATCACAGGCGGCGGAAGCGGGATCGGGCGCGGTACGGCACTCGCGTTGGCGGATGCCGGCATGAACGTCGTCATCGCCGACATCGACGAAGCTGCCGCCAAGACCGTCGCCGACGAAGTCGTTAGTCGCGGAAGGGCTGCACTGGTCGTCCCGACGGATGTGACGGATCGCGCCTCAGTCGAAGCACTGGCGGATGCGGCGTGGTCTGAGTTCGGCGCCGTCCACGTGTTGCACAACAACGCCGGTGTCTTCATCTTCATGCGACTCGACTCGATGTCGGACGCCGACTGGCGCTGGTTGCTGTCGATCAACCTCGAGGGCGTCATCAACGGTCTTCAGGTGTTTCTGCCTCGGCTTAAGGAGCTGGACGGCGAACGCCACATCGTGAACACCGCGTCGATGGCCGGAATGCTCGCCGGCCAATACCTGGGTGCGTACAACGCGACGAAGTTCGCCGTCGTCGCGATCTCCGAGACGCTGCATGCGGAGCTCGCGAACGAAGGGATCGGCGTCTCGGTGCTGTGTCCCGGCGGAGTAAACACGAATATCTTTCAGCACGCGCTCGATCTGCGTCCGTCCGGGGGCCGGCCGATGGAGTGGCCGGAACAACTGAACGAGCAGCGGACGACAAGCCTGCGCATGATCGATCCGGAAGACGTCGGCCGCATGGTGCGGCGGGGGATCGAGTGCAACGACCTGTACATCTTCACGCATCCCGAGTTCGAGGCTTTGTTCCGCGCACGCGCGGACCGGATCCTGGCGGCGTTCGAAAGGGCCGGGCGGACCGACTAGGTGTTCTGCGCCAGCATTCCGCCGTCGACGGGAACGACGACGCCGTTGACGTAGGACGCAGCCGGCAGCACAAGCGACAGCGTCATGTGTGCCACTTCTTCAGGCTCTCCGTAACGCCGAATGGGAACGCGGCGCCGCGCGAATTTTTCCTTCGCGTTTTCCGGAATAGCGGCCGTCATCCGCGTGCGAATCGGAACCGGACAGACGCAGTTGAACGTGACCCCGGTTCGTCCGAGCTCGACGGCGAGTCCCCGGGTCAATCCGATCACACCGTGCTTGGCCGCAACGTACGGCGAGTTGTACGCCGTTGCGCCGAGACCTTCCGTCGACGCGATGTTCACAACGCGGCCGTCACCGTTGCGCTGCAGGTCGGGCAGGCACGCTCGGATCATCAGAACTTGCGCCGTGAGGTCGACGTCGAGCGTGCGACTCCAGGCATCGAGGTAGCCGTCGTTCTCGGGAAACGGAGCGCCGATCGCGATCCCGGCGTTGTTGACGAGGATGTCGATCGGGCCGAGCTGCTCGCGCACTTCCTCGACGACACGATTGACGGCGTCTTGATCGGACACGTCGAGGACCCAGCCGATCGCCGCGCCGCCGGCCGCACCGATCTCGTCGACGACGGCCTGCACGCGATCCTCGGCGAGATCGATGACGGCGACCTTCGCACCTTCGTCTGCAAACAAATGCGCGGTCGCCCGGCCCATGCCGCTCGCCGCGCCGGTCACGATCGCCACGCGACCGGCGATCGATCGGTTCCCCGCCGTTAATCTCGCCACACCGCATGCATAGCAGGTGGGGCGCGGCGGCCGTCGAGGCCGGGAGCTAATCTGGCGCGGGGAGGTACGAATGCGCGCTCGAGCACTGATCGTCGTCGTCCATCTGTTCGCCGCAGCCCTGGTCGTACCGACGGCTGCCGCCGATCCGGCATGCAGCAATGTGCCCGGCGACCGGCAAATGTCGAACAGGGGAATCCGGCTCACGCAGGCCCTGGGCCTCGCGTCCGGGAAATATTCGCTGCCTGCGACGAAGCGGCCGCGTCAGATGGTCGTGATGATGCACGGGTACGGCAACGACTCGTGCTCCTGGCGCAATCACCTGAGGCGGGTTGCCAGCCGCGGCGCCGTCGGGGTTGCGATGGACTACACGGGACAAGACCCAAAGACGAACCGCGGGTGGCGTGTCGAGGAGGGTGGAGAGGACTCGATCAAGGCGGCGAGGTATTTTCTCGAGCAATATCCCTCTATCCGTCAGGTCTTCGCGTTCGGCATCAGCATGGGTGGGAACGCGGCGGGGCTGATGGTCGCCGACCCGAGTGCGAAACGCGCGAACGGCAGACCCTTGTTCGATCACTGGGTGGCGATCGAAGGTGTCCACAACCTGATCCAGGAGTACGCGACGTTCAACCAGGTTTCCGCCGAGTTCCGCGAAGACGTCGAAGAGGAGGCCGGTGGATCGCCTGCGGAGGTCCCGGACCGCTATGTCGAGCTCACGAACCTGGCGCACGCCGCTGATATGGCGTACCTGCGCAGTGCCATCCTCGTGCACGGTGTAGACGACCTGCTCGTGCAGCCCAATCAGAGCCGGGACATGGCGCTGCAGCTGCGACGGGTCGGCGTCGCGACCGAACTGTTCACGGTCGTGGGACGCGGCGACGGGGAGGCCGGGACGACGATCACGGGTCTCGGCCCGGAGACCGTTGCTCCTGATGCGGGGTACGAGAGTCCGGTCGCGGGGCACGGCTGGGAGGGCAGCGATACCCAGCTCGTGATCAGGCTCGGCTTCGAGCAACTGTGGAAGGTCATGGCCGGCAAACGGACCGGGCCGTATCGGGAGACGATCGTGCACGGTGAAGGGCTGCGGATCCCGCTTCCCTGAGCGAAAGGCGGTGGTGGGGTCCGCGACTAGCGAACGGCGCCCGGGAGCCGGTCCCGCAGGAGCGTCTCGGCTTCCGCGACGATCCGTTCGATGAGATCCCCGGCCGGCGGGATGTCGTCGATCAACCCGGCGTCCTGACCGACCAGAAGCGGTGCGTTGTCGATGTCGCCGGCCGTCCGTGCGCGCATGAGGTCGACGATGACCTCGGGCTGCGCCGCGCGCAGCTCCCACTCGCGCCCCGCCCAGCGCTCGATGAAGGCGTTCCGTCTTGCGCGCGCCATCGCGCCGGGCCAGACGGCGCCCGTCGCGATGTCGGGGATCTCCGTCAGCAGGGTGTCGTGGCCGTCGCCGTCCACGACCGCTCGTTTGAAGTTCTCGTGCAATGGTGACTCTTGCGTCGCGAGGAATCGCGTCCCGAGGAGTGCGCCGTGGGCGCCGAGTGCGAGGGCCGCGGCGAGCCCGCGCCCGTCGGCGATGCCGCCGGCCGCGATCACCGGC
>DASQWC010000211.1:0-3312 GCA_035640475.1 Actinomycetota bacterium
GAGCGGCGGCGAGGTCGTCCAGCAGACCGGAGACGGGTTCTTCGCCGCCTTCGAGAACCCGCGCGCGGCGATCGAGGCCGCGATCGCGATCCAGCGGGCGCTCGACGCCGAGATCTTCGCGCCCGACGTCAGGATCGGCGCGCACACCGGTGGAGCGTTCGGGAGCGACGGCGGCGCGAAGGACTACGGCGGAGAGGCCGTGCACCTCGCGGCTCGCATCGGCGCAGCGGCGGGGGCGGCGGAGATCCTCGTCAGCAGCGAGACGCTCGAGGCAGTCGGCTCGGCTTTCCGGCGCTCAGAGCCTCGGCAGGAGACCTTCAAGGGCTTCGAACAGCCGGTCGAGGTCGTCTCGATCGACTGGCGCTAGCCGCGCCGCGCCAAAGCTGGGCGGCGGGCCGTTTAGCCCGCCGCCCATTCGAGTCTGTCCCCGGCTCAGCCGACCGGAGCGGTCAGCGACTGGCCGTAGATGTTCTGGTCGAGCCCGTGTGCGTTCGGGCACCTATCCGGCTCGAGCGCCATGGGCGTGCGGCATTGGTGGACGTCGAACCCGTCGACGTAGTCGGTCTCGCGGATGTCGACACCCGGCAGCACGTCTCGGTTGTCCGTCCAGGCCATGTAGCCGAAGAGCGACGGCCCTTCGAACGCGAGCGCGACGTAGTTGTAGTCGCCCTGGAACGGCAGCTGCCGGTTGCTGAACATCTCGTACGACGGCTGGTGTGTCGCCGACGAGACGATCCCCAGCGGCGTGAACGTCGCCCCGTCGTCCGAGACGGCGGCGTACGTGCCGACGACGTCCGTGCCGGACGAGACCGGCCGGCCCTGCGCGTCGCGCGTGTTCCCGATCGGGAGCTGCACGCTGTAGGCGTCGTCCGTCCGGTTGTCCTGCCAGACCGCGACGAGCTTGCCGCCGAGCGCGTCGATGTCGGAGAAGTACTGGTGTCCGCGGCCGCCCCCCGGATCGACGGTGATCGGGCCTGACCACGTGTTGCCGTTGTTCGTCGAGCGGATGACGTAGACCACCGACCGGCCGACGAAACCCGAGTTCGGGCCGGCCGAGCTGTACGACGAAGTGCTCGGCACGACTGTGGCCGGATCCACCGCGTTGTACGTGGCGTACACGCCGGGCAGCATCCCGCTCTGGTCCGCCGTAATGCGGGGCTCCAGCGGCACCCGGAAGAACACGAATTGGCTCGGGCACGTCAGTGCGCCGTCGCCGCAGTTGCGGTCGCCGTCGGACGGGAAGTACCGCGTGAAGGTCGCGATCTGATGCGCGGGCTCGAAGCTCGCACCCCCGTCCGTCGAGCGGGCGATCGCCATCCCCTGCGCGTCGATCACCGACGGCGTGTTCCGCGTTCCCCAGGCGACGTAGACGTCACCGTCGTGTTCGATGGCGATGTCGCAGCCCTGGACGTCCTTGCCGAACGAGAGCTCGATCGGCTTCGAGAACGTCTGCCCGTGGTCGGTCGAACGGCTGAACGAGATCTTCGTCCGGCCGTTGAAGCCGACGAATCGCGACCAGCAGATGTAGACGTTGCCGTCGAAGCGGCCGCCAGTCCGGTCGGCCTCGAGCTCCGGCTTGTCCGAGAAGATGCCGTTCAGCGCCGGACTCCCCTGGCCGACAATGACGGTCCGGAGGTAGTCCTTGGGGTAGCCGCTCGCGTGCGGCTGCGCCCCGTAGGTCGCCACCCAGACATCGCCGTTCTGCGGGTTGACCCGGTTGAACGCGATTCCGCCGGCAAAGAGCCTGCCGGCGTTGTCGAGGGCGAGCAGCGGGTCGCCCGCCTCGGCGTGCGTGCCGAAGAGCGGTGAAGCCATGCCTTCCGGCGACGTGTCTTGCGCATATCCCGGGATCTTCGACGGCGTCCACGTCTCGCCGTGATCACGGGAGAAGGCGAGGCCCATCCAGCCTCCGCCGAGATCCGTGTCGCAATAGTCGTTCCACGCGGCGAACACGAGGCTCGGGTTCGTCGGGTCGATTGCGACGGTTGGCTCGTTGCCCTGCCGGAACGCACCGCCGTCGTTCGAGTCGGTGTCGCCGTCGCCCGGGACGTCCGGCGCCGTGCTCGTCGACGGGTCCCAGCAGTGCTGGATCGCACGGTCGGTGCCGCCGTCGTGCCGAACGTACGTGATCGCAGGCGTGACGCGGTCATCAGGTTCGGATGGCGCCGCACTCGAAGGTACGGCCGCCGCGCCGAGCGCGGCGAGGAGCAGTCCCGCCGCCGCCAGGAAAGCCACTCTCCCCATATCTGCCTCCTAAGAGGTCGCTGACGGATCGAGTCTACGCGAGATAGACCAAGCAATATTGCCGGTCGATGCGGTAGCTCATCGGCTTCCGCGTTCGATCAGCTCGACGCGGTACTGGTCCCGAAGGATGACGCTCGCCAGAGCGTTCCGAAGCTCGGTCGCTACCTGAGTGACTCCGGCCTCGCCACCCTCCGTCTGTCGGTCGTCGAGCGCACGGTTTCATCGACGTTGGTCAGGGAGGAGCTCTTGCGGATGGTGAGATTCTTCACGTCGCCGGGCCGACGGACGAAGGCTGGTGCGTGATCGATGCCTGGGAGTCGCGCGAGCAATGCAACGCGAACATGGGCAGGCTGATGCAGGCCTTTCAGAAAGCCGGGGTCGATGTGCGCTCCATTAACACCAAGGAGTTCGAGATCCGCCGATTCATGCTGCGTGACTGAAGGAAGCGGCTATGTCGCGCCGCGCTCGATGAGCTCGACGCGGTACTGATCCGGATCGCGCACGAAGCAAATCCGGGAGCCGCCCTCTCGCACCCGGTACGGCGGTCGCTCCGGCTCGATGCCCTGCTCCGCGAGCTGCTCGAGCGTCGTGTCGAGATCGTCGACGGTCAGTGCGACATGGCCGTAGCCGGTCCCAAGCTCGTACGAGTCGACGCCGAAGTTGTAGGTCAGCTCGAGCTCGGGCGAGTTCTGGCCGGGGACACCGAGGAAGTAGTTGACCGCCTCGTCGCGGATCGGCAGCTCGCGCCGCTTCTCGAGGCCGAGCGCCTCGTAGAACGCGATCGAGCGGTCGGGATCGGTCACGCGATAGCAGGTGTGGATCAGCTCCACGCCCCGATCCTACGGGTCGCTCCGAAGCCGCGACCAGATCTCCGTGTCTTGCCGCCTGCCCTGCTTGAAAAAGAGCGACCGCAGGACCCCCTCCTGGACATAGCCGCACCGCTCCGCAACGACCTTCGACGGCTCGTTGTCGACGGCGATCATGAGCTCGAGCCGCTCCATCCGCAGCTCGGTGAATGCGAACTCCGTCAGGAGCCGCAGCGCCTCCGTGGCGACGCCGCGACCGCGC
>DASQWC010000212.1:0-2679 GCA_035640475.1 Actinomycetota bacterium
AGAAGTCCTTCGTGCAGAAGAAGCTACTGCCGCATGTCCGAGCCGAGATGCACGGATTGAAAGGCGACCTTCACTACGGCGCAATCGACATTGGCGCCCCCGAGAATCGCATAGTGATCGGAGTTGTCTCCGGCGAATCACCTATCGCGTACGCGGTCCTCATTCGCCGCGGGAGGACGCAATGGAGCATCAAGGAGGAGGACGACTTCGGTGGTTGGCCGAGGATCGTCCTGGAGCGGCCAGATCCGGCTACTTCACTGGCAAGTGGTCGGACGGAGATCGCCTTCAGCGCGATGGCCTGGGATGCCGGATCGAACTATCCGAATGCAGCACTGTGGATCGACGGTCGGCACATCAACGGCGACTTGGACGTTCATCCGGCTCACGCTCTAAAGCCAGATCCCCGAGATCCCAATAGCTTCGGCATGGAGCCGGTTCGATGGAGAGGAGCTGCGAGATTGGATCCCGGTCGGCATGTGATGGCGGCCGCGGTTAAAGGCGCGAGCGGGATCGCTCGCACAGCCGCGTGGGTTCTGCGCGTTCGGTAGAGCTGAGCGGTACAGAGAAGCAATACAAAACCCGCCCGAAACTGCGCAACCACGCCGTTCCCGGTGGATTGCGCAGTTTTATGCGGATCCGGCCCTACTAGCGGCGGGGGTGGGATTCGAACCCACGGCCCGGGTTTAGCCGGGCAGCGGTTTTCAAGACCGCCCCGTTCGTCCGCTCCGGCACCCCGCCTGGAACGTGAGGGTAGCGCGGCCGAGAGCCCGGTCCGACCCCCGTTGACAGGGTTTCCGGCGGAATTTAGGTTGGCTCCCACGATGGGACGGCGGCCCGTCCTGCCGAATCCGTACCCCAAGGAGGAGGAGTATCGTGAGAAGGGTTGACGCGGGGTCGAGCAGGAGGGCGCCGAGACTTCTCGCGCTCTTGATCGGATTGGTCGGCGTTCTTGCGCTCGCCGCGGTCGGCTGCGGCGGCGACGACGGAGGCGGCGGCGGTGGCGGCAGCGGTGAAGGCAGCATCTGGGTGCTGCTCCCCGACAGCGCGACGTCGCCGCGCTGGGAGTCCGACGACCGGCGCTTCTTCGAGCAGGCGTTCAAGGAGGCAGGCGTCGACTACAACATCGTCAACGCCGAGGGCGACGCGGCGCAGCAGCAGTCGCAGGCCGAACAGGCGATCGCAGACGGCGCCAGCGTGATCCTGCTCGTGAGCAACGACACCGGCTCCGGCGCGACGATCATCGACAACGCGAAGGACTCGGACGTCCAAGTCGTCGAGTACGACCGCTTCAACACGGGCGGGTCCGGCGGTGCCGCGTACGTCAGCTTCGACAACGTCGAGGTCGGACGGACGATGGCGAAGGAACTCGAGCCCGCGATCGACGCGCTCAACAAGCCGAAGCCGCGGGTCGTCCAGCTGAACGGCGGCGAAGAGGACAACAACTCGTTCCTGTTCCGCCAGGGCTACTACGAGACCGTGAAGAAGCGGGTCGATGCGGGCGACTGGGAGCTCGTCGCCGACCGACACGTCCCGGGCTGGGACAACCAGCAGGCCCAGACGATCATGGAGCAGATCGTCACGAGCGCGGGCAACAAGGTGGACGCGGTCTTCGCGGCGAACGACGGGCTCGCGAACTCTGCGATCAACGCGATGGAGGCCGCGGGCATCCAGAAGGCGCCCGTGAGCGGGCAGGACGCGACCGTCGCCGGGATCCAGAACATCCTGCTCGGCAAACAGACGATGACGGTCTACAAGCCGATCGAGTCCGAGGCCGAGGTCGCGGCCAAGGTTGCCCTTGCGCTTCGCAACGGCGACGACCTCGACAGCGTCGAGGCGGATGCCGACTTCAACCTCATCGGCATCAAGGCGGAGGACGGCCAGCCGACCGAGGACTCGGAGGGCGACGGAGTCGTGCCGTACTTCGCGCTGACGCCGATCGGCGTCACCGTCGACAACATCGCCGACACCGTGATCAAGGACAAGTTCCGGACCGTGAAGGAGGTCTGCACCGGCGACACCGCGCAGACGGACTTCTGCAGGGAGCAGCAGAGCTGACGAAGTGAGCGCCGGGAGGGCCGCCGCGCGCGGCTCTCCCGGACGCCCCTGAAACAGGAGAGCCCAGTGGCCGACACCCCGCTCCTGGAGGTCAAAAACGCCTCGAAGGCGTTCGGCGCCGTGCAGGCGCTCTACCGGGTCGACTTCGAGGTGCGCCCAGGCGAGGTGATGGCGCTCGTCGGCGACAACGGGGCGGGCAAGTCGACCCTGATCAAGGGCATCGCCGGCATCTATCCGTTCGACGAGGGCGAGACCCTCGTCGAAGGAAGGCATGTCGATATCCACGGCCCACGCGACGCCGCGCGGCTCGGGATAGAGGTGGTCTACCAGGATCTGGCGCTCGCCGACAATCTCGACGTCGTCGCGAACATGTTCCTCGGCCGCGAGCGGACTCTCGGCGCGGTCGTGCTCGACGAGTCGTCGATGGAGCGGACGGCGGGCGAGACGCTCGATTCACTGTCGGTTACGACGCTGACCTCGGTTCGCCAGGCGGTCGCCGGCCTCTCCGGCGGACAGCGGCAGTCGGTCGCCGTCGCGAAGGCGGTGATGTGGAACTCCCGCGTCGTCATCCTCGACGAGCCGACCGCCGCGCTCGGGGTGGCCCAGACGCGACAGGTGCTGAAC
>DASQWC010000213.1:0-61004 GCA_035640475.1 Actinomycetota bacterium
AGCGGGTCCGACACGGATCCCGAGAACTGCAACCTCGACTTCTCCATCGTCACGGGGCCCGCGAACGGCACGCTCGGGGCGATCGCTAACAACGCATGCGTATCGGGCGCGACGAATAACGACACGGCCACGGTTCCTTATACGCCCGCGGCGAATTTCAATGGATCCGACAGCTTCACGTTCAAGGTCAACGACGGCCTCACCGACTCCGCGACCGCGACCGTCTCGATCACGGTCAATCCCGTGAACGACGCTCCCGCTGGCTCTGACAACAACGTGACGACCAATGAGGACACGACCTACACGTTCGCGTCGGTCGACTTCCCGTTCTCCGACGCGGCGGATGCGCCCGCCCCCAATGCGTTTGCCGGTTTGCAGATAACGACCCTGCCGGCAGCGGGGACGCTCAAGTTGAGCGGCAGCACATTCACAGTGCCGCAGGACGTCACACTTGCGAACATTCCGAACCTTACTTTCGAGCCCGGACTCAATGCGAACGGCACTGCGTATGCGACGTTCAACTTCAAGGTTCGAGACAACGGCGGGACAGCAAACGGAGGCGTCGACCTCGACCCGACCGCGAACACGATGACGATCGACGTCACGGCGGTGAACGACGCCCCGGTCAACAGTGTCCCCGGCGCCCAGACGACTCCTGAGGACACGGCAAATGTCTTCTCCGCCGCGAACTCGAATCTCATCTCGATCTCCGACATCGATGCCGGATCGAACGAGGTCAAGGTGACGCTAGCTGTTACCAACGGCACCCTGACACTCGGAGGCACCACGAACCTTACGTTCAGCGTGGGGGACGGAGTCGCCGACTCGACGATGACGTTCACGGGAACGCTCACCAACATCAACGCCGCGCTCGCAACGGTCACCTACAACCCAACGGCGAACTTCAACGGCTCGGACACGTTGTCGATCACCACGGACGACCAAGGCAATACGGGCAACGGCGGCGCGTTGAGTGATATCGACAACGTGGTGATCAACGTGACCTCGGTGAACGATGCACCCGTTAACACAGTTCCCGGCGCCCAGACGACCAATGAGGACACTGCCAGGGTCTTCTCGTCGGGCAATTCCAACCAGATCTCGATCGCCGACGTCGATGCGGGATCGAACGCGGTCCAGGTCACACTCGGCGTAGTCAACGGCACCCTGACGCTCGGAAGCACGACGGGTCTTTCGTTCGCCGGCGGGGACGGAACCGCTGATCCGACGATGACGTTCACGGGAACGCTCACCGACATCAACGCCGCGCTCGCAACGGTCACCTATAACCCGACGGCGAACTTCAACGGCTCCGACACGCTCTCGATGACGACCAACGACCAGGGCAACACGGGCGGCGGTGCGCTGTCGGACATCGACAACGTGGTGATCACCGTGAATTCGGTGAACGACGCTCCCGCGGGCACGAATGCGACTGTCGGGACGCTGCTGAATACGCCCTATCTCTTCAGTGCAGCCGACTTCGGGTTCAGCGACCCGAACGACGCTCCGCCCAACACCTTCTCCGCCGTCACGATCACGACTCTGCCCACGGCGGGTACTCTCCAGCTCAGCAACGTCAACGTCACGGCCGGCCAGTCGATCCCCGTCGCCAGCATCCCGAACCTGAGCTTCACGCCGGCCACCAATGCGTTCGGTTCCCCATACGCGACCTTCACCTTCCAGGTGCAAGACAACGGCGGCACGGCGAACTCCGGAGTCGACCTCGACCAGTCGCCCAACACGATCACGATCAACGTGACGGCGCTGCCCATGGTGACCGTCATCAAGCAGGTCGTGAACGACAACGGGCAGGCGGCGACGCCTGCCGACTTCACGATCACGGTGAACGGGACGAACGTCGATCAGCCCACGTTCGCCGGCCAGGACACACCGGGCGTGACGGTCACGATGGATCCGGGGTCCTATTCGGTGACGGAGAGCGGCCCCTTCGACTACGCCGGCTCGTTCAGCAGCGGCTGTTCGGGATCGCTGACCTTCGGGCAAACCGCGACCTGCACGATCACCAACAACGACCTTCCGCTGGATTGCTCCATTCCCACCATCGTCGGTACGGCCGGCCCGGACACGATCGTGGGAACCCCGGGCGATGACGTCATCGATGGATTGGGCGGGGCCGACAACATCCGGGGCCTGGGCGGTCGCGACGTCATTTGCGGCGGCGACGGGAGCGAGACTCTGATCGACGGTGGGCCGGGCATCGACATCTTGTGGGGTGGCCCCGGCAACGACACGATACGGGGCGGCGACGATATCGACCGGCTGATCGGCGAGGCCGGCTTCGACGACTTGGACGGCCAGCTCGGCATCGACCTCGTGTTCGGCATGGACGACGCCGACTTCGCGAGAGGCGGCGGCGATACCGACTTCGTCTTCGGCGGTCTTGGTTCCGACACACTGCAGGGCAACGCCGCTGACGATGCGCTCTTCGGCGAAGCCGGCAGCGACATCCTGGCCGGCAACGACGGGAACGATTACCTCTTCGGCGGGAGCGAGAACGACACGCTGAACGGCGGAATCGGAACCGACGAGTGCCACGGTGAGGATGGAGCCGGGGACTCGGCTACGGCCTGCGAGGTGGTCGACGGCGTTCCGTAGGACATCACGCGCCAAGCTCGGCGCGATCGTCGCGGCCGTCATTGTGGTGCTTGTCGTCGCGGGTTTTGTCATTGCGCGAGCGCGGCAAGAGCCCGATCGGCCGGCGCAGCTTCCGAGCCCGTCTTTCGTCGTCTTGTCCGACTTCCGCTTCGTTCCCGGGAGCGTCGGGGTGGAGAAGGGTGCGTCGGTGACGATGACGCTCAGGAACATCGCGGGACGTGTCCACAACCTGAGCCTCGAGGGTCCCGCCGCCCTGCGCCTCGATAACGACGTCGGAGCAATGAAGTCGCTGGGCGTGGCTTTCGTCGCGCCGGCCGAGCCGGGCAAGTACACCTTCTACTGCAAGTACCACCGGGATCGCGGAATGAGGGGCACACTCGTCGTCGCGTGACGAGAGCCCGCCACATCTGTTCCTTCGCACCACTTTCGAATTGACCCCGCGCCTCACGAGGGAAAATGCTGGAGTTGCGGGAAGGAGGCGGATGCGCCGACTGGTCGCACTGGGGGCGCTGCTTCTCACGGTCGGCCTCGTCGCGCACGCGCTCGCGCTGCCGGGTGGAGCAACCGACCCCGACGAGCCCGGCGTGCCGAACCAGCTCGATTTACGAGTCGTCTCTCACGACGACCAGGGCTCGCAGGTGATCTACACGGCGACGGTGCAGGATTCGAGCTCGATCTCACCGCTCACACTCGGGTGGAGCATCTTCTGGGTGCTCGACACAAATGGGGACAGCGCCGAGGACCGATGCATTCGAGTCGACCCGATCCTGCCGATACCGGGCCAGCCGCTGCCGACGATCGGCCTCCTTTTCGTCGGTGAGTGCCTGCCCGGTCTCCCGACGCTGATCAACCCGCTTCCCGTGGGCATCGCGACACGTTCCGGAAACACGTACACGGTCTCGATCGACCAGTCGCTCCTTGGGCTACCGCCGGGCGCGACGAGCTACCGGTACTACGTCGCCTCGCTCCAATGTCTTCTGCCTGCGTGTCTCATTAGTACGCAGATCTTCGATTTCGTTCCGGACCGAGTGGGTTCGGTCGTGCAATGGATCACGCATTGCCTGGGGACGGTAGCCTGCCCGACCGCCTCACCAACCGCCTCCCCGACGGGATCTCCCACGGCTTCCCCAACCGCCTCTCCGACTGCGTCACCCACGGCTTCCCCGACAGCGTCTCCGACCGCCTCACCGACGGCGTCACCCACTGCGTCACCGACGGCATCTCCAACCGCCTCCCCGACCGCATCGCCCACCGCGTCACCGACGGCCTCACCAACTGCGTCTCCATCGGCCTCACCAACTGCATCTCCAACGCCGACGGCGAGCGGTCTGCTTCCGCCGACGGTCGTCCTCTTCGACTCGGAAGGCAACCAGACAACCCAGTTCTTTGCCGGCGAACGAGGACACGCCCTCGGCGTCAGGATGATCCCGAACCGGCGCTACGACTTGTTGTTTGCGCAGAGTCCCGACGAGCTCATCGGCTTCGCTACGACCTCCGGCGACGGGATTCTGCTCTCGCCGTTCACCATTCCATCCACGGCGAGACTCGGGGCAGCGAGGATTACCGTCGACCCGGTTGGTGAGGGGCAGGTCGTCGTGGTGCCGATCTCGATCATTGCCGGCGCGCCCTCGACATCGACTCCGCTAAGGACGACGACCATCCCAACTCCTCTCAGCCCGGTCGGCGGCGCAACGACCGGCACGCCCAGGCTCCCCAATACCGGGCTCGATGCCGGCATGTTTGTGGCGGCATCGGGCGCGCTGATCCTCTTCGGCGCTCTGCTCATACACATCCGGCGCCGCTATTCGCTTCTCGGATCGAGCCTCGCCGGCGACATCGTCTTCGACCAGAGAGGGCGAAAGTTCTACTCGGGCGGCTAGATGGCGGCAGCGTCGTCGAGACGCGCAATACTCGTTAGAGAAGCATGAGCATCGGTGCGCGCCCACTGGGCGAGCGAGACGTCGCGGCCATATGTGACCGGAAGATGGCCGACTTCCGTCACAAGGCACGGTGGCTCGCACTTCGCCATGTGCCAATGGACATCTTTTGCGACGCCGCCTCCGACGATCCGGACGTGCGGCTCGCGATCGAGACCGGGTTCATGGCCAAGATCGAGGACGACCTCCGCGACCCGGTGCTCGTCCGCCTCGAGGACCGGGAGGTGTTCACCTGCCCCGTTCTCGCGCTGCGGGTTCTCGCCGACGAGCCCGCGGAGATCCATCGAGCTTTTGTCGAGGGCGCGTTCCTGCGGAAGCTCTTTCGGTTCTTCGTGCCGGCCGCTTTCGAAGGCGGCGAGCCGTGGGAGGTCACCGACCAGGTCCGGGACATCATGCAGCGGCACTTCGCCTTCCAGCTGGTGGCCTGCGAAACGGTCCTCGCGAAGGCGTCCTGACTCTCGGATAAGCTTCTTCTTTCCTGGGGTGAGGAGCGCTATGGCCGATATCGAGATCGGAATGGGGAAGTCGGCCCGTCGCGCCTACGGGTTCGACGAGGTTTCGATCGTTCCATCCCGCCGCACACGCGATCCGGACGACGTCGACATCAGCTGGGAGCTCGACGCCTGGACGTTCGGCCTCCCGTTGCTCGCTTCCGCGCAGGACTCCGTCGTCTCACCGGCGACGGCGATCGAGATCGGCCGCCTCGGCGGCTCGGCCGTCCTCAACCTCGAGGGACTCTGGACGCGCTACGACGACCCGGCCTCCGTCTACGAGCGGATCGCGGAGGCTTCGTCGGAGGAAGCCACCAAACTCATGCAGGACATCTACTCCGAGCCGATCAGGGCCGAGCTCATCCGCGAACGGATCGGCGAGATCAAGAAGGCGGGGGTGACTGCGTGTGCGTCGCTCACGCCCCAGCGCGTCGAAGAGTTCGCGTCCGACGTCCTCGAAGCCGAGCTCGACATCCTCGTGATCCAAGGAACGGTCGTCTCGGCCGAGCACGTCTCCCAGACGAGAGAGCCGCTCAATCTCAAGGAGTTCATTCGGTCCTTCGATCTGCCGATCGTCGTCGGAGGCTGCGCATCCTTCGCGACGGCGTACCACCTCATGAAGACGGGAGCCGTCGGCGTCCTCGTCGGTGTCGGTCCGGGAGCCGCGTGCACGTCGCGTCAGGTGCTCGGCATCGGCGTCCCGCAAGCCACCGCCGTCGCCGATGCGGCCGCTGCGCGCGTTCGCCACCTCGAAGAGACCGGCCGCTATTGCCACGTCATCGCCGACGGCGGCATGCGCACGGGCGGCGATATCTCGAAGGCGATCGCGTGCGGCGCGGACGCCGTGATGATCGCCTCGCCGCTCGCGGGCGCATTCGAGTCGCCGGGGCGCGGCTATCACTGGGGCATGGCGAGCTTCCACCCCGAGCTCCCGCGCGGTGTACGCGTCGAGACGGGCCAGGTCGCGACGCTGAAGGAGATCCTCACGGGTCCGGCCGACGTCAACGACGGAACGCTCAACCTGTTCGGCGCCCTTCGCTTCTCGATGGCGACCTCCGGCTACGGCACGATCCGCGAGTTCCACAAGGCGGAGCTCGTTGTCGCGCCCGCGGTCAAGACCGAAGGGAAGGACCTCCAGCGCTCGCAGGGAGTCGGGTCGGTCTGAGCACGCTCCGGGGCGCCGCAACGGCGATCGCCCTGCTCGGTCTTGCGTCGGGATGCGCCGTCCGCGCGAACGACCCGTCGGCGACTGTGGCCCCAGGCAGCGCGAAATACGGCAGCGGGGTTCCCAAGGACGATGGATCGTCCGATCTCGGCCCCCGAGGCGGCACCGGCCGGAACGTCGACATTCCCTCCGGGCCGAACCGCCCGAACGGACCGGCGGCTACAACGGTCTCGGGCGCGCCCATCGACGACACAGGTTCGCTCGGACGCAACACGCGCCTGTATCTGAGCCGTGAGGTCCCGAGACTCGTCGTGGAGATCGACGCAGTGAAGGACTTCGGACCGACGACGTATGCGATGGACACACTTCGCGAGCGCCTCACGCAGATCGCGGACAAGCCCGGCGGGATCGATCTGCTTCAACCGGAGACGATCGCCAACGGCAAGTCGCGACTCACGCGGGACGACCTCATCGAGCTCGAGAAACGGAACCGGGATCACTACAGCTCCAAGGACGTCATGGTGTTGTACGTCCTGTACGTGAACGGTGTGTTCGCCGACGACACGGAGGCGCTCGGCGTCGCCTACGAGGCGTCGGCCTTCGCCGTCTTCCAGGAGCAGATTCGCGAGGCGGCCGCGACCCCGCTGGTCCCGGCCATCTCCATCGAGGAGGCGGTTATCGTCCACGAGATGGGACACGTCCTGGCGCTCGTCAACATCGGCTACACGTCACCGCGCAACCACGAGGACGCCGAGCACCCGAACCACTCCAGCAATGCGAACTCGGTCATGTATTGGGCCATCGACAACGTCGGCATCGCGAACCTTCTCCAGGGACGGCCGACGCCCCCGAACAAGTTCGACACCAACGATCTCGCCGACTTGTCCGACCTGAAGACCGGGAGGCTGCGGGTTGGCTAACGTGCCCGATCCCGTCTTCATCCTCGACTTCGGTGCGCAATACGCGCAGCTGATCGCGCGGCGGGTGCGCGAGTGCCACGTGTACTCGGAGATCGTTCCGCACTCGGTCGACGCCGAAACGCTCGCGCGCCGCAACCCGAAGGGGATCATCTTGTCCGGGGGCCCGGCATCCGTCTACGAGCCCGGCGCACCCGACTGCGACGAACGGATCTTCCGGCTCGGTGTCCCCGTACTCGGCATCTGCTACGGGCAGCAGGTCATGGCGCAGGCGCTCGGCGGCGAGGTCGGCCATACCGAGGTCGGCGAGTACGGCAAGATCGACCTCGAGGTCGTCGACGACGACGCCGTCCTGATGTCGGGCGTTCCCGTGCGGACGACCGCGTGGATGTCGCACCGCGACGCAGTCACGAAGCCGCCGCCCGGCTTCACCGTGACGGCGACGACACCGACGTGTCCCGTGGCGGCGATGGAAGACGTCGAGGACCGACTGTTCGCCGTTCAGTTCCATCCAGAGGTTGCGCACACCCCCCGCGGCATGGACGTCATGCGCAACTTCTTGTACCGGGGCTGCGAAGCGCTTCCGACGTGGACGCCGGTGTCGATCATCGACGACGCCGTCGCGTCGATCCGTGAGCAGGTCGGCAAGGCGTCCGTCGTGTGCGCGCTGTCCGGCGGTGTCGACTCAGCCGTTGCGGCACTGATCGTGCACAAAGCAGTCGGCGGCCAGCTCACGTGTGTCTTCGTCGACCACGGTCTGCTGCGCGAGAACGAGGCCGAACAGGTCGTCGCGACGTTCAAGAAGCACTTCCACGTCGAACTCATCCACATCGACGCGCGCGAGCGGTTCCTCGATGCGCTTCAAGAGGTCACCGATCCAGAGCAAAAGCGCAAGATCATCGGGGAGCTGTTCATCCGCATCTTCGAGGAAGTCGCCAAGGGACTCGGCGACGTAAAGTTCCTCGTGCAGGGGACTCTCTATCCAGATGTGATCGAGTCGGGCGGTGAGCGAAGCCAGACTGCGGCCGCCACGATCAAGACACACCACAACGTCGGTGGGCTCCCCGAGGTCATGGGCTTCGAGCTCGTCGAGCCGCTGCGCAACCTGTTCAAGGACGAGGTGCGCAAGGTCGGCGAGGAGCTCGGCCTCCCGCCGGACATCGTGTGGCGCCAGCCGTTCCCCGGTCCGGGCCTTGCCGTCCGCATCGTCGGCGAGGTGACGCCGGAGCGTGTCGAGATCGTCCGGCGCGCCGACGCCATCGTTCGCGAGGAGCTCGCGCGTGCCGGCCTCGAGCGAGAGATCTGGCAGTCGTTCGCCGCGCTGCTCGCGCTTCGTTCGGTCGGCGTGCAAGGAGACGAGCGAACGTACGCCTATCCCATCGTCGTCCGCGCAGTGACATCGGAGGACGCCATGACGGCCGACTGGGCCCGCATTCCGGACGACGTCCTGGAGCGCATCTCGAACCGGATCACCGCCGAGGTGCACGGCGTGAATCGTGTCGTCTACGACGTGACGTCGAAGCCGCCCGGCACGATCGAGTGGGAGTGAGTGGAGTAGAGAAAGAAAAGACGGGTGGGGAAGATTCCCCACCCGTCTTTTTTGCTCAACCTCGCGCTTTGTCTATGGTCCGCCTCCGAGCGGAGCCGGGAGGGCGTCGAGCGCGCAACCGAGGCCGATAACCCCGTCCCCCAGGGCGTTCGAGCCGCCCGAGTTAATGGCTTCGCCGAGCCCCACGACTGCCCCGCTCACGATTCCGGTGGCGGGCGGACATGTAGCACCACCACCATTACCTGGATCTTCACCCTTCGGTCCGCACGGCGGACCGTTCTCACACGGCCTACCCTCGGGCGGTCCGCACGGCGGCGTACTCTCCTGACCCGGTGGGCAAGCGTTCCCGTTGTCGCCCGGGACCGCGAGTGCCGTTCCGGCGCCGCCTCCGAGCAGCAGCACGACTGCCACGACCACGATTCCGACGCGCTTCATAAGCCTCCTCTCCTGGATCCCTACCGCTTGTGCCTTTACCCCTGCGACCTCGGGGCAAAAACTTCGCCTTCGATAAGCTCACTTCCGATGAAGATCAAGGTCGGAGATGTCGAGTTCGGTTACGACCGCGCGGGATCGGGCGATCCCGTGCTGCTCGTCATGGGGCTGGCGACGCCGCGCATCGGATGGTTCCACCAGTTCCACTTCCTTTCGCAGCGCTACGACGTGACGTCGTTCGACAACCGCGGTGTGGGGGAGACGGTCGCCGACAGTCCGTTCACGATGCTGGACATGGCCAACGATGCCCTTGGAATGGCCGATGCCATGGGCTACGAGCGCTTCCACCTCGTCGGCATCTCCATGGGCGGGATGATCTCGCAGGAGCTCGTCCTGAATCATCCGGACCGTGTGCGCTCCCTCACGCTCATCGCGACGACGCCCGGCGGACCCGAGGCGGTCCCGATGTCGGCCGAGTACGCGCAGGCGCTGACGCTTCCCGACCCGGCCGAACGCATGCGCCGGTCGGTCGAGCTGACGTTCGGATCGAAGTTCCGCCGGGAGAACCCCGAGCTGATGGAGCTCATCCTGCAAGCGATGGCGTCGGGCTCGGTCGGCGCGACGCCGATCGGCGTCGGCGAGGGGGCACCCGCAGGGTTCATCGGACAGGTGACGGCCGTCGTGGTCTGGATGAGCGCGGGCGGGAGCGCGTCACGGCTCGGCCGGATCGCGAAGCCGACGCTCGTCCTGCACGGCGGTGACGATCTTCTGCTCCCGGTCGGCAACGGGAGGATCCTCGCCAGGGACATTCCGGGCGCTCGGTTCCGCATGTGGGACGACGCCGGCCACGCGCTGAATGCCGAGTACCCGGACGAGGTCAACGCGGAGCTCGTCGGTCACTTCGAGTCGGCCGAGGCTCGCGTTTAGTCAACGGGCCGTCCGCTCGGCTCGTCGAGAACGAATGCAGAACGGGTTACGTTTCCCCTGTTCGGCAATTATTTTGACCGGATGAGGCAGGGAGCCTCCTGGGTGGGAGGAGTGCGCGTGCGCAGATCCGTTGCGTTCTGGAGTTGCATTGCGGTCTTCGGTGTTGTCTTCGGGCACGGAGCGTCGGCGAAGACCGGCCCCGCCGAGATCGGTGCCTACTCGGCCCCCTTCACCGAGCCGACCCTCAACGGCGTGGCGACGAAAGAGAAGTGCGTCCCGCACAAAACCTACAAGGGCGATCCGTATCCGGAGGAGAAATACGACTGCAAGCCGACGGCGGTCACGCTCGCGGTCCTCGGCGACGGCCGCGCGCTCTACTACAACGGCATCGAGGGAAGCGAGAACGTCGAGTACGGGGCCGTCCCGGAGCTCGGACAAGTCACGACCAACGACATGACCCGAATCCTCGACATCACGAAGGGCAAGCCAAAGTGGTCGGTGCCGTCACCCGAGCGCGGCGGCCTTAACCCCAACGGGTACGAGAACGAGCCGCTCGTCCCGGGCGGCGCGACGACCGAGAAGTACAACGACGGCGGGATGTTCTGCGCCGACGTCACGTTCTTGCCCGACGGAAAGGTGATGGTTGCCGGCGGCACCGCGTGGTACAGCGATCCCGGCGCGGACGGCGTGCCCTACGGCGTGCTCGAGCTCGAGGGCCTGCGGTCCGTGAACGTCTTCGATCCGAAGACGAATCGTTGGACGCAGGGCCGCGACATGAACTACGGGCGCTGGTACCCCACGATGGTCACGCTCGGCGACGGCAAGACGTTCATCGCCAGCGGCGTCCAGAAGCTGCTCAAGCCGGTCTACCCGACCCACCCGGCCGATTCCGGCCGCAACGTGATCCAGACCGAGACGTTCGACCCCAAGACCGGCAAGTGGACGTACAACGGCGTGTCGGCCGACAAGTCGCTGCCGCTGTTCCCGCGGCTCCACCTGCTTCCCAACGGACACGTGCTGTACAACGCAGCAGGCCAGGTGTTCAACCCTGCTGGTGAGGCATACGACGAGGTGTTGTGGAACCTCGCGTCGTCCTACGACCCGAAGACGAAGACGTGGACCGATCTCGGCATCCCCGGCATGGGAACGATGACGCCCGGGTTCCGCGGGTCCTCCTTCTCGATGATGCTCCCGCTCACGCCCAAGGACGGCTACACGAAGGCGCGGTTCTTGTCCGCCGGCGGAATCATGGGCACGACGCCCGGCGTGTACGTGGCCAATCCCTTCAGCGCGGTCACCACGATCGACACGAAGGTCGGCAACGCGCTGTCGACGGTCGCGACGGGTGACTTGAACGAAGCTCGCTGGTACTCGACGGGTGTCGTCCTGCCGACCGGCGATGTCGTCGCATTCAACGGCGCAGACCGCGACGAGGTCCTCGCTCCCGGAACCGGCTTCCCGACCAATAGAACGGTGATGTTCGACCAGAAGACGATGCAGTGGCGTACGGTTGCGACGTCGGGCCGGTTCCGCACCTACCACAACACCGCCGCGCTTCTACCGGACGGGCGCGTGCTTGTGGGCGGCCACGCTCCGATCCAGACGCTCGACGGGAGTCACCGTACGCTGCCCGGCGGGTTCAGCCCGAACGACGGCAAGGACCCGAGCTTCGAGATCTTCTCGCCGCCGTACATGTTCTGGGGCGCGCGTCCGAAGATCACCGGGCTGAGCGGCCCGGTCGCTTACGGGAAGCGATTTACGATCACGACGAACGCACCGGCCTCCAAAATCGACAGCGTCGTCCTCGTGAGAAACACGTCGATCACGCACTTGGTCGACGGGGACCAGCGGGCCGTCGAGCTGAAGGTCGTGTCGCGGTCCGGCAACAAGCTGACGGTCGCGATGGCGCCCAACGGCAACATCGTGCCGCCGGGCCCGTACATGCTCTTTGTGAACGGGAAGTCGTCCAAGGGCTCGATTCCCTCGGTCGCCAAGCAGCTGATCGTGCGGTGAGGTTGCGCCGCCGGCTGTCGCCGGCGGCGCAATACTGAGGTCCCGTGAAGACCTCAGAGGATTTGCTTGCCGACCTGAACCCTGTCCAGCGCGACGCCGTCCTGGCCACCGGGGGGCCGGTGCTCATCGTCGCGGGGGCCGGGTCCGGGAAGACGCGCGTCATCACCTACCGGGTCGCCCACCTGCTGCGGTCCGGCGTGGGGCCTCGCAACATCCTGGCCATCACGTTCACCAACAAGGCGGCCGACGAGATGCGTCAGCGCATCAGGCAGCTCGTCGGCTCGTCGGTTGCCGAGGACATGTGGATCATGACGTTCCACTCGTCCTGCGCGAGGCTGCTGCGCTACGAGGCCGAGCATCTCGGCTTCGGGCGCAACTTCACGATCTACGACGAGCAGGACGCCGAGCGCGTGGTGACCGGAGCGCTCAAGGACCTCGACCTCGACCCCCGGCGCTGGACGCCGCGCTCGCTCAAGAACGCGATCTCCCAGGCCAAGAACGTGTGCGTTGACGCCGCCGAGCTCGAGCGCGTCGCGCAGTCCTACCCCGAACAGATGGCCGCGCGCGTGTACGCCCTGTACGAGCAGCGGCTCAAGCAGGCCAACGCCCTCGACTTCGACGACCTGTTGATGCGAACAGTCCAGCTGCTCGAGTCGAAGCCGGCGATCCTCGCCAAGTGGCAGGAGCGGTTCCGCTACATCGTCATCGACGAGTACCAGGACACCAACCACGCGCAGTACCGGTTCGTGTCGCTCCTGGCCGGGAAGTACCGCAACCTGTGTGTCGTCGGAGACGAGGACCAGTCGGTGTACGCATTCCGCGGCGCGACGATCCGCAACATCCTCGAGTTCGAGCGCGACTATCCCGACGCGAAGGTCTTCAAGCTCGAGCAGAACTACCGTTCCACGCAGACGATCCTCGATGCAGCGAACGCGCTCATTCGCAACAACATGCAGCGCAAGGAAAAGCGTCTCTTCACCGACCGGGGCGAGGGCACGAAGGTCGTCCGCTACCAAGCCGACGACGAGCGGGACGAGGCGCACTTCGTCGCGAGCGAGATCTCGCGGTTGACGTCGATGGAGAAGCAGGCCGGCTCCGGGATCGCCGTCTTCTACCGGACGAACGCGCAATCCCGTGTGCTCGAGGAAGTGTTCCTCCGCTACGGAATCCCGTACCGGGTCGTGGGCGGGCTCAAGTTTTACGAGCGGAAGGAGGTACGCGATGCAATCGCGTACCTCCGGGCGGCATGGAACCCGGCGGATCGCGTTTCGGTGATCCGCGCGAGCGGATCCCCGAAACGCGGCATCGGCGAAGGCTCGGTGGCGAAGATCCAGGCCTTCGCGTCCGACCACAACCTCCCCATCGCCGAAGCGTTCGCCCGCGGCGATCAGATCCAGGGGTTGTCGGCGCGTGCCAAGGCCGGCTGCGCCGAGCTGACGCGGATCCTCACGCTGATCCGGGAGCGGGACGAGGCGGAGCAGCCGCTCGAGGACGTCGTCCGGACGGCCATCGAAGAATCAGGGCTCGTCGATCACTACGAAGCCGACGGCACGGTCGAAGCCGAGAGCCGGGTCGAGAACCTTCGAGAGCTCGTTGGGGTTGCCAAGGAGTTCGAGCGCGGGCGCGAGCAAGAGGGCGCTCCGGCCCGGCTGGCCGATTTCCTCGAGCGAACGTCGCTGATCGCCGAGGTGGATCTGCTCGCCGAGACCGAAGAGGTCGTCACGCTCATGACGCTGCACAACGCGAAGGGCCTCGAGTACCCGGTCGTCTTCCTCACCGGCCTCGAGGAAGGCGTGTTCCCGCATATGCGTTCGATCTCGGATCCCGATCAGCTCGAGGAGGAGCGCCGGCTCGCCTACGTCGGGATCACGCGCGCGCAGACCGTGCTGTACCTAACGCACGCCTGGTCGCGCAGCCTCTGGGGCGGCACGAACTACAACCCGGCGTCACGCTTCCTCTCAGAGATCCCGGACGACCTCGTCGACGTCCTGCGTGAGACGAAGTCCTCCTCGCCGCGTGAGCGCACGTGGGACGAGTGGGATTCCAACCGCAAGCGTGGAGCGGCACGGGAGCCCGAGCGAGTCGTCATTCGGGTCAAGGCCGGCGACCGCGTGTTCCACGAAGCCTTCGGTGCCGGGGAGGTCGTCGACGTGACGGGCACCGGCACCGACGCCGAGGTGCTCGTGAACTTCGACGACGAAGGCGAGAAGCGGCTGATGCTCGCGTACGCGAACTTGTCGAAGGCGGGCTAGACGGACGCGAGCAGGCCATCGGCCCACTCGACGTGCAAAGGCATCCCCAGACCCTTGTAGGAGTCGACCGCCGAACCGATCATCTGCCGTGCCCGGTCCGCGTCCTCCGGACGTCCTCGGTCGAGCAGCATCTTCCCGTGCCAATGGTCGATTTGCGGAATTTCGACCCCTATCGGGAGCTGCTGCGCTTGCCGCCTCGCGTCTTCGAAGTGACCGTCGGCTTCGTCCCACCGCTGCGTCACGGCGGCGAGCATCCCGCAAACTCGTTCGGCTAGTGAGCAGTCCACGAAGCCGACGACGAACCGATCCTTGATCGCAGTGAGCATCGGATAGAGCTCGGCTGCGATTTCGGCATCTCCGAGGACTGCGGCGCCGTGGCCGGCGCACAACGGCATGGCGAACCGTGACAACGGTGTAGACCGCGGGCTGCCCGGCAACCTATCGCGTGCTTTCTCGAACCTCGCGCGGAACGACTCGTTGTCTCCGGCGAAGGCGCGGTTCTGAACCATGAATGCGTCGCAAAGCCCGGCGTACGCTGATTCGGGCTCAACTTCGATCCCGCTCTGGATGTACGTTGCGGCTTCGTCGACACGCCCCCGGAGCTGGGTGACGGCGCCGAGCCAGGCATAGGACTGCGATACCCATGGTGAGTTGATCGACTGGCAGAGGTCCAGGTCGTAGCGGACGTCGCGCTCCCACCGCTCGAGGTCGTTGTGGCGCATGAACTCGACGGCCAGAACGGTCCGGAAGGAGAGAATCTCGCCTCCCCGATGACCGAGCTTGCGGGACAGCTCGACTCCTTCCGAGGCCACCGCCAGCGCCTGATCGACCAAGCCCTGGTTGACCGCCGCAAGTCCCGTCCAACTCAGCGCGTCGCACATCGTCCACAGGTCACCCGACCGGCGGAGCTGCTCTGTGGCGAGCTCTCCTGCGGCGATGCCGTCTTGCATCTTCGTGTTCGAGAAGCACGCGACGGACTTCGTCCAATTGACCCATCCGAGCACGCGCTCGTCGTCCAGCTCGCGGCCGATCTCTTCGGCTTCGGCGATCCGCTCGAAGGCCTCGTTCGCCAGGCCTGCGACACCGAGCAGAGCGCCGATCCCGGAGACGAGATAGGCACGGCTGGCCGTCCGACGATCTCCGAGGATGTCGAGGCCCCGCTGGTTGGTCATTAGGACGTCATCGAAGCGGCCGAGCCACAGGTATTGGTAGGCCATCTCGCGACACAGCTGGGCCGCCTCTTCGGCGCGGCCGAGGTCCCGGTAGGAGTCGACGACGCCGTCCCAGATATCGAGGCACTCCTCGAAGTGCCCGAGGGCCCGCACGGCCCACCCCTTCTGCTCGAGCAGACCCGCGCGCTCAGTCGCGTCACCGTCACCCAGGACCGAGAGCGCGTCGTCGATGGAGCGCAATGCTTCCTCGAAGGCCGCAGAGTCCATCGCGCGGTCGGCGGCGATCCGCAGGTAATCGAGCGTTCGTTCGGGGTCCGCGGCGGCGCCTGCCTGCACGAGGTGGTGCGCGATCTCGGATGGTTTTGTTTCCCGCGCCGTCCGGTCGGTGCGCTCGATGGCGTTGGCAACACTGAGGTGGAGTCGCTGACGGCGGAGGAGCGAAAGGCTGGTCAACAAGGTCTGCCGGATCAGCTCGTGAGCGAACGAGTAGTGGATCTCGCCGTCCCGCTGCTCGGGCACGATGACGCGCGCGGCTTCGGCTTCCTCGACGATGTCGAGCAGGCTGCCCATATCGATCTCGGTGATCTGTTCGAGCAGCGAGAACGGGAAGCCGCGGCCGACGACGGCACCCGCCGCCAGCGCCTTTTGCGCTTCGGGCCCGAGCCGCTCGAGGCGGCGGCCGACGACGAGCCGAACGCTTTCCGGCACGTCGAGCTCGTTGACGCGAATGTTCGTGCGGAAGGCTCCCGACTCGTCGAAGACCTTGCCCTCCTCGACGAGGTGCCGGAAGACCTCCTCGACGAAGAACGGGTTGCCCTCGGTCTCGTCGAAGACCGCATCGACCAGCGCGTCGGGTGCCGGACGTCCGGCCAGCGCCGAGATCATCGTGGACACACCTTCGCGGTTGAAGCGTTTTACTGGCAGTCGCTCGAGGGTGCGCTCGCGAACGAGGCGTTCCATCGTCGCCGCGAGCGGACGGGAGACGTCGAGCTCGACGTCCCGGTACGTTCCGACCCCGAGCACACGGATCCCCGTCAACAGCGACGCCATGTGCTCGATGAGCAACAGCGTCGGCTGGTCGGCCCAGTGGACGTCGTCGAGGACCAACACCAGCGGGAAACGTGCTGCCGCGCGTCCGACGAACGATCCCACCGCGTTGAAGAAGTACCGCCGCTGCTGCTCGGGGGGAAGATCCAGCGGCTGCGGGATATCGGGGAAGCGGCGCCGAAGCTCGGGGATCATGCGCGCCACTTCCGGTGCATCGTCGGCCAGGTCCTCACGGAGGATCTCGGCCGGCATGATGCCGAGGCCCTGCTCGAGCATCTCGATGAAAGGCGAGTAGGGGACCGCGCCCTCGGACTCGTAGCACCGTCCGAAGAGCGACAAGGCACCACGCTTCTCCGCCTCGCGGATCAGCCGCTTCACGAGGGTCGTCTTCCCGACGCCCGGCTCCCCGCCGACGAACACGAGACTTCCTTTGCCGTCCAGCGCGGCGTTCATCTTCGAGCGCAGAAACGCGAGCTCCTGTTCGCGGCCGACGAACACCTGCTCGGTGGCGGCTGCCGACTCCCGGACCCAGATGACCTCCCAGAGGCGCCATGGGTGCGGGAAACCCTTGAGGTCGTGCTCACCGGCGTCGAGGAAGCTGATGTCCGGAATGGTCCCGGCCAGCTGGCGGGTCACGTCTGAGATGAGGATCTGGCTCCCCATGGCCGCGGCGCACACGCGTGATGCGGCGTGAACGGCTTCGCCCGACAGCTGCCCGTCCTGGGCGGCGACCTCGCCTGTGTTCAGCCCGATGCGCACACGAAGGGCGGCTCCGGTGCGCGTTCGGTTGAAGCCGTCGAGTGCGCGTTGGATGGCCACGGCGCACGCCAGAGCCCGCCGCGTTGACACGAAGACGGCAAGGAACCCGTCGCCGAGGGCCGCCTTTTGGTCGTGGCCGCGGTGATTGGAGATCTCGGCGCGGACGAGCTCGTCGTGCTGCTTGAAGAGTTCGTCGGTCTCGCTGTCGCCGAGTGAGGTACGGAGCGCGGTCGAGCCCTCGATGTCCGTGAACATGATCGTCACGGGACCTTCCGGCACGCTGAATCCCGGCTCGCTCACCGTGTCTAAACCTACGTCGGAGGACCCGGTTTCGTATGCGTACGATTGAACACAAGCGATGGAGCTGACCCAGGTCCAGATCGACACCGCCGTTCGGCTGGTCGTCGCCGCGGCGATGGGCGCTGCCGTCGGCGCCGAGCGCGAGCTCCACGAGCACGCGGCGGGCCTGCGCACCCACCTGCTCGTCGCCGTCGGATCGTGCCTGTTCACGCTGGTCAGCGCCTACGGCTTCGAGGCGTTCTCCGGTGCCACCGATCCGTCGCGTGTCGCCGCGCAGATCGTCACGGGCATCGGCTTTCTCGGCGCCGGCGCGATCCTGCGGGAAGGGCTGACCGTCCACGGGCTCACGACGGCGGCCAGTCTGTGGGTGGTCGCTGCGATCGGCATGGCCGTGGCCCTCGGCTTGTTCTGGGCGAGCGGGATCGCCGTAGCGATCACGATCGTCAGCCTGTGGCCGCTGCGGCCGTTCCGGCGGCGCTTGCGTCTGCGCCGCGAATCGCAGGGCGGCTAGCTACGCGCTCTCGCTGAGCGGCTTGGGCTTGCGGGCCATGTGCTTGCCCTCGAGGTGGTCGCACACCTCGTCGACGAGCACCGGGGAGAGCAGCAGCGACGTGTGGCCGAGGTCCTCGATGAGGTGCTGGTGCACGTTCGGGCGCTCGGGCAGCACGGCCGAGGACGGCGGAATGATCAGCACGTCCAGATCGCTGTAGAGGTTCACGAACCGGGTCGAGCCGAACTTCCTGAAGTCCCGCTCGAGGCGCTTGACGACCTCCGAGCCGGGCCGCATGTCCTTGGCCGCCGGGCCGAGGCCGGCCCATGCGGGGTAGGTCCCGTGGTGGGGTGCACCGATCGTCACGCACGCATCGACGACCTCGTCGCCGCCCATCTCCTGAACGAACCAGCGGACGATCACGCCGCCCAGCGAGTGGCCGACGACGTGAACCCGCTCGGCGCCCGAGACCTCCATCACGTCGCGCACGGCCACGCCGAAGCGCTCGGCCAGGTCGGGGACCGAGCTTCGGATGGGGTTGTAGTTCATCCCGTGCACCCAGCGGAAGCCGCGATCGCGCAGCTCACGGGACATGAAGTCGAAGCCGGACCGGTTGTGGAAATAGCCGTGGACCAGGACGACCGGCGTCTCGTGGATCTTCCGCCTGGTCGTGGAGGCGCCGTTGTCCCTCACGGGGACGGGGACCACGCCGAGCGGGTAGTGGAGGATGTGCGTGCCCAGGCTCCGCGCCTCGCCGATGAGCCCCTTGATCCCTCTCGCGGACGCCAAAGCCCGGCCGAGCCGCAAGATGTGCGGCAGGACCCCGGTCGGGCCCGATCTCATCGACGTCTTCGTCGCCAGTGTGTCCCCCACGCGGCGAGCCAACACGACTATCTCACGGGGCACCGACATTCTCGCAGGTCACGCTCATGCTTGCTGGATGTAGCGGTCCGTGATCTTCCGCCAGCGGCGGTGCCGCCGGCGCAGCCGGGAGCCCGGCCTGGCCGCCGCCAGCTGCGTGAGCTCGGCCTCGATCGCGCCGGCGAGCTCCTCGGCCGCCGCGGCCGGATCGGCTTGGGCACCGCCCGGCGGCTCGGGGACGACGGCGTCGACGATGCCCTGCTCGAGTAGCTCGGGCGTGGTGATGCCGAGACTCTCGGCGAGCTCCGGGGCCCGGTCGGCCTCCCGGTACAGGATCGCGGCCGCCGCCTCCGGCGCGATGACGGAGAACACGGCGTTCTCCCAGGCAAGCACGCGATCGGCAACGGCCATCGAGAGCGCTCCGCCGCTGCCGCCCTCCCCGATGACCACGGCCAGCGTGGGGGCCGGGCAGGCGAGCATTGCGTCGAACGTACGCGCGATGGCCGAGGCGACGCCGTGGCCTTCGGAGGACGGAAGTGGGTCGGCTCCGCGCGTGTCGATGAGCGTCACGAGCGGGAGGCCGAGCTTTCCGGCGAGCTCGACGGCCCGGACGGCCTTGCGGAACCCCTGGGGGCGGATCCGTCCGTCACCGGACGCGTTCTGTCCGATCACGACGACCCCATGGCCGACGCGAACGAGCACGTTCTCGTCATCGGGTGCTCCCGTGCGATCCCCTCGGATCTCGAAGGACTCGGGCAGGAGTACGTCGACGACTTGTTGTGCCTTTGGCCGGTTCGGGTCGCGTGCCATTTGGAGGGTTTGCCATGCCGTATCGGCAGTTGCGCGCTCCCGCGCGCTCCCAGTTCGATCGGGGGGCTGCCGACCGGTTGGCGCCTCCGCTTCGCTTCGGCGTGGGCGCGGCGGCTCCGCTTCGCTCCGCGGCCCCCCGAACCCCCCGAGCCCCCCGAACCCCCCGAGCGCGCGAAGAACTCGAGCGATTGTTTCGGATTGGTCGTCGATCGGCACGATCTCGTCGATCAGGCCGTGCTCGAATGCAAACTCCGACGTGTGCACCACGGGCGACGGCTCGTCACCCGTGAGCTCCTCGACGACGCGCGGCCCGGCGAAACCAATCGTCGCATCCGGCTCGGCGATGATCACGTCGGCGAGCGACGCGAACGACGCGTAGACACCTCCTGTCGTCGGCGAGGTCAGCACGGCGAGGTGGGCGAGGCCGGCCGCCGCATGGCGGCGGCGGGCCTCGGCCACCTTGGCCATCTGGACGAGCGCAGCCATCCCCTCCTGCATGCGAGCACCGCCGGATGCCGTCACGGTCACGATCGGCGCGCGCATTCGACGCGCGGCGTCGAATGCGCGCGCCACCTTCTCACCGACCGCAACCCCCATCGACCCACCCAGAAACGAGAATTCGCCGACGACTAGGGCGCACCGCGCGCCGTCGATGTCGGCCCAGCCCCACACGCAGGCCTCGGTGAGCCCGGTTTCGTTCCGAGCACTCTCGAGCTGCTCGGGGTACCCCGCGAACCCGAGCGGATCACGCGCCGCGAGTTCGGCGTCCTGCTCGTCGAATGAACGCGTCAAGCGCGCGATGCGCTCACGCGCGGACCTGTAGGTCATTCAGGCGGTTCGGATCGGCTCGAATGTGCGAACGTACGACGCGAGGCGCTCGGCCGCCTCGATGGCGGCGTCCGGGTCGCCGATGTTCTCCCACAGCTCTGAGATTCGCCGCCACGATCCGGATTGGGCGCCGATGAACGGTCCGACCTCGACGGTGCGTCCGAGCGCCTTGCGCCACGCGCGCTCCTTCACCATGAACCGCTCGATCACCTCATCGTTTCGCGATCGTTCGCGGTACTCGGCGTGGAACCCGATCTCGAGCACCGAGCGTCTCGAGATGTACTGGACTTCGTAGTGTTCCTGGCGCGGCTCGCCGAACCACAGCTTGAAGTTCTGCGACGTGTGATAGCTGTCGAAGTTGCGCAGCGACGGCGGAAGGAAGTTCACGAGCGCATCGCCGACACTCTCAAAGAAGGCCCGGCCGGTCATGACGGTAGTATCGCGAAGTGGCCGATCTAGAAGTCGTCGAGTTCACCGATCCGGGATGTTCCTGGGCGTGGGGGACCGAACCGAAGCTGCGGCTGCTTGGATGGCGGTTCGGTGATCGTCTGAAGTGGCGGCGCGTGCTCGGCGGACTCATCGGCGATATGAACAATTACGTCGAGAACTTCGATCCCGTACGCGGCGCGAAGTCACAGAGCCGGTATTGGCGCGACGTGTTCACGTACACCGGCATGACGTACCCGGTCAGGCTCGAATGGATGTACACGTCCACCGAGCCACCCGGAAAGGCCGTGAAGGCCGCTGAGCTTCAGTCCGACGACGCAGGCGCGCGCGTCTTGCGGCGTCTGCGTGAATCGATCTTCGTCTTCGGGCGTCCTGCCGATACCAACGAACGGATTCTCGACGCGGTGCGCGGAGTCGAGGGCCTCGACCACGACCGCTTTGCGGCGGATCTCGGTACGGAGGCCGTCGAAAAGTCGTTCCACGAAGACTGGGTCGAGACGCGCCGCCCGAACGACTACGTGATGACGCTCGAAGGAGACCGTCCGGGCATCGGCAGGGCAAAGAACACAGAAGGACACTGGCGCTACGTGTTCCCGACCATCATCTTTCGAGGTCCCGGCGGTGAGGCGACCGTCCCCGGCTGGTGTGCGTACGAGGAGTACGAGCAGGCCATGGAAACTGTCGCGCCCGGCTCGACGGACGGCCCGAAGCCCGATCCCACACCGGACGACGTCTTTGCGACGTGGCCGACGGCTTCGGCCAAGGAGATCGAGGTTCTCTGCGGCGAGCAGTCCGCGATTCCGGACGGCGTCGTGACCTACGACTGGGGCGAAGGCTCCTTCTTCCTCACAGGCGCGGAAGCGGCGAGCAGGGGCGTGAGCTGACGCACGTCTGGTGCGTCGGCGCGGGCGCGGTCGGCGGTTCGGTCGCCGCGCGGCTCGCGCGATCGGGAGTCGAGCCGCTCGTCGTCGACTCGAACATCGACCACGTTCGGCGCATGCGGGAGCCGGGTCTCGAGATCGGCGGGCTGGAGGGAGGCGAGCGGACGAAGCTCGCGGCATACACGCTGGAGGATGCCTCCGACGAGCTCGGCCGCGTCCCGGACGTGGTGCTGCTCGCCGTACGCTCGCAAGCCACGGAGCAAGCGGTGCGCGCAGTGGCTCCCCGTCTCGGGGAGTCGACCGACATCGTGTCTCTCCAAAACGGCCTCAACGAAGACACGATTGCGGCAATCGTCGGCGCGGAGCGCACGATCGGATGTGTGGTCGGGTTCGGAGCAACATGGATCGAGCCGGGTCGCATCACCATCGACGCGAACGGAGACCTGACGATTGGACGGCTCGACGGTTCGAGCGACGCTCGCCTCGAGGCCGTGCGCGACCTTCTGGAAGGTGCGTTCCGGACGAAGACGACGGACAACATCCTCGGCGCGCTGTGGGGAAAGATGCTCGTCAACTCCATGACGGTTCTCGGCGCCCTCGGCGGCATGCTCACGGGCGAGGTGCTGATGACGCCGCAGCGTCGTCGCGTCGTCGCGGAGATCGTCGCGGAGGGTGTCGACGTCGCCACTGCCGAAGGTGTGAACCTCCCGAATGTGTTCGGTCTCGTGCCCGCGTCGTTCATCAATGCGCGCGGGACAGGCTGGATCGAGACGATGGACCGCGTGTTGATTCGCGTCGGCGAAGCGTTCGGGGCGATCAAGTCGGTGACGTGGCGCGACATCGAGCTCGGCCGTCCGACCGAGATCGACGCGGTGACCGGTGAGATCGTTCGGCGCGGCAAGGCCCACGGCGTGCAAACACCGTTGAGCACCGCCGTCTACGCGCGCCTGCGGGAGATCGAGACGGGGACGCGAAGACCAGATCACGCGAACATCGAGGAGCTTCTCGCAGAGAAGGTCTAAGCGGCGGCGCTAGCCGGCGTCTGGGGTGTTCTCACGCAGCGCATGCTCGAGCGCTTCGCGCATCTTGGCGGCTTGCTCGCGCAGCGCCTGTTCGCGCGCCCGCAACTCGGCCTTGAACTCCTCTCGCAGCTCGTGCTCGCGCGCCGCCATCTCTTGACGGGCCTGCTCGCGCAGGCTTTGCTCCCGAGCTTCTAAGTCGCGCCGAGCCTTCTCCAGCGCTTCGAGCTCGATCCTGCTCTTCTCGGCCAACGCGTCCTGTTCCTGCCGGATCTGAAGAAGCCGCTCTCTCTCGCGTTCGGCGTCCTCGCCTTGTCGTTCGAGCGTCGCGCGAACGTGCTCCTGGAACTCGCGCTCGCGCTGCTCCAGATCGGCCTGTGCGCGGCGAACCTCGTCCTGTTGTGCGACGGCTTGGTCGTGCGCGTCTTGCAGCCGTTGCGCTGCGGCTTCGAGCGCTTCGAGCTCGCGTCTTCCCTGTTCCCGCAAAGCTTGTTCCCGCGCCTCGATATCGGCACGGGCGGCGTCGACGAGCTCCCGCTCTCGCTTCACCTGTTCGAGTGATTGGCGATCGACCTCGGCTTGTGCGATGGCCGCTTGTTCGCGCCTGATCGCTTCCTCGCGAGACTCTCGATCCAGCGTCGATTGGGCGAGCGCCTGCTGTTCGCGCCGCTCGGCTTCTTCTCGAGCCTTTTGATCGAGCTCCGCTTGCGCGATGGCTGCTTGCTCGCGCCGCAATGCTTCGGCGCGCGCCTCGCGATCGAGCTGTGCCTGTGCGGCGGCCTCTTGTTCCTTCCGCTCGGCTTCCTCGCGCGCTTGCCGGCTGAGCTCGGCCTGCTCCTGCGCGGCGGCCTCCCGCGCCGCTGCCTGTTCGGCGGCCTTCCGCTCGACGATCGACTGCCGCAGCGCCTCGTGTTCTCGCTCCTCGGCCTGCGAGCGCGCCGCGCGCTCTTCCTGGACGACCTCGTTCAAAGCGATCTCGCGCGTGTGCAGCTCGGCGCGCATTTGTTCGATCGCATGCTGTTCGGTGACCGCTTGCTGATGCGCTTCCTGCAGGCGTTGAGCGGCATTCTCGAGGGCCTCGAGCTCACGGGCCGACTGTTCGCGAAGCGCCGCCTCGCGCGTCTCGAATTCGATCCTTCCTTGCTCGCGTAACGCCTCTTCTTTAGCGGCAAGCTCGGATCTGGCCTGTTGGAGGACGGCCAGCTCGCGTTCGGCTCGCTCGGACATCGCCTTTTCGTGAGCGGCCAGCTCGGCGACCGACTGCTCGCGGGCGCTGCGCTGTTCGGACTCGAGTGCGCGCCAGGCGGTTTCGAGCGCTTCGATCTCGCGCTGCACTTGTTCACGCGATTCCTTACGAAGCTCTTCCTCACGGGCGGCCAAGTCGGCGCGGGCCTGCCGGAGCGCTTCTTGCTCCCGGGCGGCGAGATCGTGCGCTTCCCTGAGGCGTCCGGCTGCTTCCTCGAGAGCTTGGAGCTCGCGATTGGCCTGCTCCTGGAGCTCGCGCCGCGCATCGGCGGCGAGTCTGGCCCGGTCGAGTGCTTCTCGCTTTGCATCTGCGAGCTCGAGGCGCTCCTGTTCGCGAAGCCGCATCTGCTCGGTGAGCTGGTGCTCTCGCTCGTCGAGCTCCCGCTCACGCTGCTCGAGCTCTTCGCGTTGCGCCTGCGCGGCGGTTAGCTGTCCTCGCGTTCGCTCCTCGAGCTCACGGACGCGCTGTTCCAGCTCGGTTCGGCGCTGTTCGAGCTCGGCGCGGGCGGCGGCCGCCTGTTCGATGGCGTCCTCTTCGCGCTGGATCGCCTCGGCCAATGCGGCGCGTTCGACCTCGAGCTCCTCGCGCACCTTTCGCTCGCGCTCTTCGAGCTCGGCGAGCGTTTCGAGAGCGTTGTCCGCCTCCCGCCGGGTTTCCTGCTCCCGTCGCAGCGCCTCGTCGAGAGCCGCGCGGTCGCGGGCCGATTGCCCAAGAATCTCTTGCTCCCTGGCCGCGGCGCTTTTGCGCGCTTGATCTTCCCGCTCGACCTCGGCGTTGAGCGCCCGCTCCCACTGAGCGAGCTCGGCGCGCTCTTGTTCGAGGGTCTGCTGCTCGTGCTCGGCCAAGGCGAGGGCGTCCTGAACCTTGCGCGTCGTTTCGTCGAGAGCGACCCGCTCCTGCTGGAGCCGAACCAGTGCCGCGTGTTCCTCCGCGGCGAACTGGGACCGTGCGTGCTCGAAGGCCGCACGTTCGGCTCGGATCTGCTCGAGCTCCTCGCGGTCGGCACGTGCCTGTTCCGCGGCCTGCTCGGCCTTGAGCTCGGCGGCATCTCGTGCCTCCCGCTCCGACCGCACCTGTTCGGCCATTTGCGCGGCGCGCTCCTCGGATTGCGCGCGCTCCTCTTCGGCCACTCGTGCGAGCCTCCGAGCTTCTCGCTCGCGCTTGTCGGCTTCCTCGCGCGCCGCTCGCTCCCGGAGCGCCAGCCGTCGAAGTCGCCTGTTCATGAGACGCCGGCCCGGAGGGGATTGGTCGGCAATCGGCTCGGGAGCCGGCTCGGCGGAGCGCTGTCTGCGGACCCGTCTGCGCGTCCCGGAGTCGTCGGTGTCGGGCGCGGCGGCTGCCGACGCTTCACGGACGGCGCGGTCGACGTCCTCGGCCCGAATGCGAATCTTTGGAGATCCGTTGATCTGGACCCTGTGTGCGGTGAGCACGTTCTCGCGCTCCCATGCGCGAATCGTGCTCATCGAGACGCCCGCCCGCTTGGCCGCCGCTTGCCGCGTCAGAAGTTCAGGAGATGGAGTCAATTGTTTGGTGGCCTCGCCCCCTGCCGGCCTGCCCACGAACCCCTATTGTACCGTCCCAGTCATTTGCGTCACCTCGGGACGCAGACGATAAAGGACGGATGACTCGAGAGGTGGTCCGGGACAGATGACCGGAGGCACGCGCGTCGCGCGGCTCGCGTTCGCAGTCGCCGTCTTCGCCGTTCCGATCGTCTTCGACCCAACGTCGCTGGACGCGTTCAATCTGGTGAAGCTCACCACCTTCTGGGTGCTCGCGGTGATTGCCGCGGGAGCGCTCGCTTCCTCCTCGGCGCTCGGAAGCGATATCCGCGCCGTCGCCCGCTCGCCTCTTGCCTTGCTCGGCATTGCCCTCCTCGCCGTCACGCTGGTCGCGTCGTTGCTCTCGCCGAGCCCCGTCCTCTCGATCCTCGGTTTCTACCGGCGATACGAAGGGTTCGCATCGATCGCCCTGTACGTCGCGACGATGCTCTTCATTCCGCTTCTGTACCGGCGCCGGCCGGCGTCGCTCAGGGACCTTGCCGTGGCCGTTGCGGCGTCGAGCGGGATCGTCGGGGCGTATGTGTGCTTTCAGAAGCTCGGGATCGACGTCGCCGACTGGCGCCAGGCGGACAGGTCGAAGCCGCCGTTTCCCATCGGATCGATCGGCAACTCGGCGTTCACCGCCTCGTTCTTCGGCATGGCCGCCCCGTTGATCGTCTACCTGTTCGTCACGACCAAGGAGACGCTCAAGCGGACGGCTGTTGCCGCCGCCGGCGTCCTCACCCTGGCCGGACTCGTGCTCACGCAGGGCCGGTCCGGAATGATCGCCGCCGCGGCGGGTGCGATCGGATTCTTCCTGTTCGGGACGAGCCTGGGCGCGAAGGCCAAGCTCGGGGCGGCCGTTGCGATGCTCGCCGTGCTCGTCTTCCTTCCTTTTGCCGTCCGGAGCGATCTGCAGAGCACCGAGACGGTGCTGCGCACGTACTCCGTCGCGTACCGGACGGAGGTCTGGGCGGGAAGCGTCCGGATGGTCCGCGAGCGGCCCGTCTTCGGCTGGGGACCGGAGTCCTTCTACGGCGAGTACGCGAGGTTCCGGTCGGCCGAACAGGCGCGGCGCGATGGGCTGGTCATCCCCGACAAGGCGCACAACATCTTCCTCGGGTGGGCAACGACGACGGGAATCGTTGGTCTCGTGCTGTATTTGGCACTTGCCGGAACCGCGTTGTACCGAGCAGGTACAACGTCACGCGACGAGCGCGGAGTGCGGACGCTGCGCGCGGCGTTCGCGGGCGCGTTGATCGCGTATCTCGCGCAGGGACTGTTCTCGCTCGACGTCCCGCCGCTTGCGCTGCTGGGCTGGGTCTTCCTCGGCTGTCTTCTCGCGCTCGATGTAGTTGCGCGGGATGTCGCTCCCGTAGTGATCCGGCCTTCGAGGGTGCGCACGGCCGTTGCCGTCGTCGTCGTCGCCGTGTTGGCCTTCGTCGGCACCCGCCCGCTTCGTGCCGACCACGCCGCGTACGACGCGCAGAGCCGGGCCCGGGAAGGCTGGTCGGACGAAACGGCGGCAGACTTCCAGCGGGCGATCGATCTGAATCCGACCGAGGCCGCGTACCGCGTCATCTCCGCCTCGTACTTCGAGCGCATCGCGAGGGATCGCGGCTCCCCGTACTCGACGGAGTCGGCGTTCCGGCTGGCGGTGGAGCTGTACGCCGACGCGCTTCGGATCCAGCCGCACAACATTCAGTATTTGATCAGTGCGGCGCAGGCCTCGTTCCGGCTCGGCGCCGTCGCCGACGACGCCGGCCCGTACAGGACGGCCGAGCGGTGGCTGCGGAGGGCGGTCGACCTCGACCCCAACGATCCGAGGATCCATGCCGTCTACGCCGAGCTGCTCGAGCGCTACGGCCCGCGCGCGCCTTCCAAAGCGATGCGACGGGAGCTGCGCGAACGGGCGACCGACGAGCGGCGCACCGCAGCGAAGCTGACGGCTGCTTAGTCCTCGACCTTCACGCGCAACAGCTCCGTCGCCAGGAACAGTCCGACGGCCACGAGCGCGCCCATGATGAAGTACGCGGTCCGCGGCGTCGCGTACGCGATCGTCACGCCGAGCCACCCGGACGTCAGCGCGACGGCGTAGTGGAGCGCGACGATGGCGTTGCGAGGGATGCGTAGCTTGAGCAGCCGGTGCGACGTGTGGTCGAGGCCGGGACGAAGCGGCGAGTGCCCGCGGCTGATGCGCGATGCGGAAATGAGCACGGTGTCGAAGATCGGCACGGCGAGGATCGCAACGGGGACGAAGAAGGCGACGCGCCTCAGGTTCTCGAACTCGAGCTCGAGCGCGATCGCTGCGAGCAGCCAGCCGAGGAACAAGCTCCCCATGTCGCCCATGAAGATCCGAGCCGGGGGCCGGTTGTACCAGAGGAACCCCAGCGCGCAGCCGGCCACGGCGGCACTCAGACTCCCGACGACGACTTGTCCGTGCAATCCTGCCAGCACGGCCATGTAGCCCGCGGCGATGGACGAGACACCGGCCGTGATGCCGTCCATGTTGTCGAGGAAGTTCACGGCGTTGACGATGCCGGCGACCCAGCCGACGGTCAGGACGAAGTTCAAGACCCACTGATCGAACGGATCGGCCCGGACGCCGACGGCATACAACGCCACGGCGAGCGGAAGGATCACCGACGCCTTGACCCAGCCCGGGATCGGACGCAAGTCGTCGCGCAGGCCGAGCCCGGCCAGAAGCAACGCACCGCCGAGGATCACGCCGAGCTTGGCGTAGCCCGCTTGAAGGCCGTAGATGACGGCGCCGGCTGCCGTCGCCGCGAGAAACGAAAGGATGATCCCGAGCCCGCCGAGATACGGGACGGCTTCGACGTGCGCCTTGCGCTCGCTCGGGTGGTCGAGGATGTGGAACCGGACGGCCACCCGTCGCGCCACCGGTGTCGCAACGAGCGCCGCAACGAGCGCCCCGACGAAAGCAACGAGGTACGTGCCGGTATCGGCGGAGCGAGCCAGGGAGGTCACTTAGTAGCATCAAAGCAAATGGCTGGTCGGCATCGCATCCTCATGGCCAAACCCGGTCTGGACGGCCACGATCGAGGCGTAAAAGTCGTTTCACGAGCGCTGCGCGACGCCGGATTCGAGGTGATCTACTCGGGCTTGCATCAGACGCCCGAGCAGATCGTCGAGATCGCAATCCAGGAGGACGTCGACGCAGTCGGGCTCTCGTCGCTGTCGGGTGCGCACATGGCGCTGTTCCCGAAAGTCATCAGCGGCTTGCGCGACAAAGGCGCCGACAACATTCTCGTGTTCGGCGGCGGCATCATCCCCAACGACGACATTCCGGCGCTGAAAAAGCAGGGCATGGCCGAGATCTTCACGCCGGGAACCACGACGCAGAGCATCATCGACTGGCTGCGACAGGCTCTCGCGGGGGGTCCGGGGGGCAAAGCCGAGCGGAGCGCCCAGAATCCACAACGCGAGGTTGGCTGAGTATGGGGACAGAGCGCGAAGCGAGCGGGCCCCCCGGTCCAACAGGACGGGCCGCGTAGCCGCATGGATCTCCTCGAGTACATGGGCAAGCAGGTCTTTGCCCGTTTCGACATTCCCGTCTCGGACGGCCGAATCTGCACGACGGCCGCCGAAGCAGAGACCGCCGCGAAGGAGATCGGCGGTCAAGTCGTCGTCAAGGCGCAGGTGCAGATCGGGGGCCGGGGCAAGGCCGGCGGCATCCAGCTCGCCGACTCGCCGGCCGAAGCGAAGGCAAAAGCCGAGCAGATCCTCGGAATGGACATTCGAGGGCACATCGTCGAGCGCGTATGGGTCGAGGCATCGACGGACATTGCCAAGGAGTACTACGCGTCGATAACGCTCGACCGCCGCAACGGGCTTCCGCTGGCGATGGTGTCCGCGCAGGGCGGCGTCGACATCGAGGAGGTCGCGTCCAAGGACCCGAAGGCGATCAAGAAGATGCACATCGACCCACTCGTCGGGTTCAAGCCGTTCCACGCCGCGTTTCTCACGTCGTCGCTCGACGAGGAGGCTCGGGAAGGCTCGTCCGAGATCTTGCGGAAGCTCTTCACCTGCTTCGTCGACGGCGACTGCTCGCTCGTGGAGATCAATCCGCTCGTGCTGACGACCGACGGACGCGTGCACGCGCTCGACGCGAAAGTGACGGTCGACGACAACGCGATCTTCCGGCATCCGGAATACGCCGAGTACCGCGACATCCTCGTCACCGATCCCCAGGAGAAGCTCGCAAAGGAGAAGGGGATCGCGTACGTGAAGCTCGACGGTGAGGTCGGCGTCATGGGCAACGGCGCCGGGCTCGTGATGTCGACGCTGGACCTCGTCAACCTTGCCGGTGGCAAGCCGGCGAACTTTTTGGACGTCGGCGGCGGCGCATCGGCCGACCAGATCGCCGCCGCACTCGAGATCATCCTCGGTGACCCGCAGGTGCGGTCGGTGCTCGTGAACATCTTCGGCGGCATCACGCGCTGCGATGAAGTCGCAAAGGGCATCATCGGCGCGCTCGACCGCGTCGAGCTGAAGGTGCCGATGGTCGTCCGCCTGGACGGCACGAACGCGGCCGAGGGCCGCGAAATTCTGAACAAAGCGAAGCTCGACGGTGTCGAGTCCGCGCCGGCCATGTGGGAAGCGGCCGAGCTTGCCGTCGAAAGAGCGCGTGCATGATGGAGCGTAGCGACTCGCTCTGATGGAAGAGGCCACACGCCTCGAGGTCGAGCAGCGACTCGGACGGCCCTTCGATCAAGTCCGCGAACAGCTACTCGAACTCTTCGACAACGAGTGGGACGAGATCGAGACCGTCATCGAGACCGCTTCGGCCAAGCGCGACCAGTCGCGAGCCGATGTGATCGTCGAGCTCGTCGGCAAGGCGCAGACGAAGCCGGCGGTGCCGTCCCGGATCCGCCGTTCGCTCATCCGGTGGATCGGCAAGCCGTGGCGCGAGCGCGAGAATCCGTGGGACCGCTTCAAGGACCGCGTTCCGCCGCCGCCGCCGCGCACGTCGGGCAAACCGGACGACCTCGACGAATGGACGCCGCTAAAACCCGACGAGGAGCCCTAGCGCAAGCGCAGGATCCTGTGCCCGGGCGTCACGCGTAGCTTCCAGTCCGCACCGGGGGCCCGGACGTCGATCGTTGTGATGTCGGATGTGCGCACGTCGAGCGTGATCGGCTTGGATGCGTCGATGCCGGCGCGCGCCACGTCCAAGCGCAGGCTCCTCACGTTGGTGAGGTTGAGCGTGATCTTGTTCTGCTTGCGGATGCGCTTGGGGCGATCGGCCCAGTCGTTGCCGACCTCCACATAAGGAATCGGTCCGACGCCGGCGTTCGTCACGCGTACGAGGGCCGGGTCGGCGTAGCCGGTGGCATGGCTGAACGCATCGACGGTTGCCTTCGCGACCTCCGCACTGCGTTTGTCGGCCAGACGAACCTTCGAGACCCAATAGGCGTGATCGTGCACGAGCCCCAAGCGCCCGTAATCGGTCACGGGCGCGTAGGAGAACGTGACGTGACGCGGGTCGCGATTCACGCGCGCCGTGCCGAGGAAGTCGACGGCGTACGGCGTGTCGTAGGAGAGCAATGCAATCGTGAAGTGCTCGCCGGTTGGATACGTGATGAAGCGGTAGCGGTACCCGAGCTGCTCGAATCCGCGAATGCCGTGCTCCGGGGCGCCGAGGTTCTGCGCACGCGTGCCGGCGTACGGAACGAGCTCGTCGAGCATGCCGACGGCATTGAGGAAGCGCACGTTGCGTGTGTTCTCGAGCCAGACGTTGGTGTTCGTCTCCTGGCCCCCCGACGGCGGCAGCGGCGGCACCCAGATGCCGTCGGCCGGCGGTCCGACCGTCGAGAACGCCGCGCCGAACAGGTCGGGCCACAGGCTCGCGAAGCGGTACGTGCCGTACCCGCCCATCGAATAGCCGGTGACGGCCGCGCGGTTGGGGTTGAGCGTGTAGCGGCGCGCGACGTCGTTCCACGCTTCGAAGACGTCGTACTCGGCCTCCGCCTGGTACCAGCCATCCTCACCGCGCGCTTCCGGAGTGAGGACGAGGTTGCCGCGCCGCTCGCCGACCTGCTGGACGCCGATCGAGCCGTTGTACTGCCAATGGTGCTCGCCGAGCGAGTGCAGCATCAGCGTCAGGCCGGCTTGCTTGCCCGGCTGGTAGCTGCGCGGCACGTACAGCGAGTACTGCTGGAGCTGGCCTCGCGTCTCCGGCGTCGTTGTGTAGTCCTTGCCGCCGTCGGTGTCGATGCGGCTCGGGAAGATGCGAACGATCGTGCCGTTGCGCGGCGCGGTCGTCAGGGTGAGGTGGCCGTCCAGCTTGCGGAAGTCGATGACGCGCGCAAAGCGCGTCGGTTCTCCGTCGGCCAGCGCGTCGGCTTGCTCGACATCCATCGGTGTGCGTCCGGCCGGCTTCTCGTTGAAGCGGAAGGCGAGATTGAAGATGCCGGACGTCGAGCCGTCCGGCATGCCGCCGCCGGGCGCGTCCGGGCCCGGGGCACCGAACTGCGGCCGGAGCCAGGTGCCGTCGAAGTTGTTGTAGAGCCCGGTCGCCACCGTGAAGCGCCACTTGCCGCGCGGATTGGACAGGTAGCGCGGAACGATCACCGTGATCTGGTTCGCGCGGATGTCCGTGGAGACCTCGACGCTCTGGATCCTCCATCCGGATGTTGTGGAACGCGCGTGGGTCGCGCCCGTTCCCCACGTCGTGATGACCTCGTCGGTGCCGGGGAACAGCGCCCCCGGGTCGACGGGCAGCATCGCCGTGCCCGTCTCGGCGTCTCGGTCGGTGTCGATGGCGATGACGGCGATCGTCGAGTCGCGGCTGATGAGCTGATTGAGCGTGATGCGATACGCGACGTCCCTGCCGGTGGGCGCGATGCGGAACTCGACGAGATCCGCCGAGTTGCTTCCGTAGTGCCCGCGATCGAGCGGATAGTCGATGTCGCCGGCGCTGTCGGCGCCGGCCGTGTCGTCGGCCTGCGTATTCGCGCCCCAGTCGTCGTAGATGTAGTCCTGGTAGCGGTACTCCCCGTCGGCGTACCCCTCCGTGCCGGCGACGAGCAACGGGTCGGCCTTGAAGTGGGGATCTCGGTTCTCCAGCTGCGGCGCGTGCGGAGCCGCCTTATAGAGGACGGTCGGGCCGGGACGCCGTCCGGACCCGACCGTCGGAAGCGAGGACGGCCGCGCGGCCGCCGGTGGAGTCCACGGCTGGGCCCAGAGCAGGCTCGCCAAGACGAGCGAAATCGCCACCCAACGCCGCCGGATCATGCCTCTCCCCCGCCTGATGGGCCGAGCTTAGCGATCCCCGTTTGGGGCGAAAAGTATCCCTTCGGGGAGGTCAACGAGCCGCTCAGGACGTCGGTTCGCGCGGCTAGTCTTCGGTCCGACCTTCCCCACGCCTACACTTGGGGAGGTCACATGGACGTCCTGACGCCGATCGTAACCGGTGCACTCCTGGCAGTGTTTACTGCGATCTTGGGAGTGCTTGGGAAGAGCCAGTTCGACTCGCTGCGGTCCGAGATCGCGGCGCTTCGCCACGACGTCGCGGAGGTTCGCTCAGAGATGGCGATCATGCGATCGGATCTGACCCACGTTGCACTGGCCGTGGGAGCTCGACCTCAGACCGGGTAGCTCGCCTTCCGCGTCCCTCGATACGCTTACCGGCCATGTCGATCCTGCTCGACGAGAACACCAAAGTCCTGATCCAGGGCATCACCGGCCGTGAAGGGACCCTGCACGGCGGCAAGAACCTCGACTACGGAACGAAGATCGTCGCCGGCGTCACGCCCGGCAAGGGTGGACAGAAGGCGCTGGACGACCGCGTGCCCGTCTTCAGCAACGTCGGGGAGGCGGTCGAGGAGACCGGCGCGACGGCGAGCCTCGTGTTCGTCCCGCCGCGGTATGCCGCCGACGCGATCCTGGAGGCCGAGGCGGCCGGCTGCACGCTCATCGTGTGCATCACCGAGGGCATCCCGGTCCGCGAGATGATGCTCGCCGCCGACCACCTTCGCGGGACGGACGCGGTCCTCGTCGGCCCGAACTGTCCGGGTCTCATCTCGCCCGGCAAGGCGAACATCGGCATCATCCCCGTCGACATCTGCGCGCCCGGCCCGGTCGGTCTCGTGTCGCGCTCGGGAACGCTCACGTATCAGATCGTCAACGAGCTGACGACGCGCGGGATCGGCCAGTCGACGTGCCTCGGCATCGGCGGCGATCCGATCATCGGGACGAACTTCATCGACGCACTCGAACGCTTCGAGGGGGACGACGAAACGAAGTTGATCGTGTTCATCGGCGAGATCGGCGGGGACGCCGAGGAGCGCGCGGCCGACTACATCGCCGAGAACGTGACCAAGCCCGTCGTCGCGTACATCGCGGGCTTCTCGGCGCCGCCGGGCAAGAAGATGGGCCACGCCGGCGCGATCATCACCGGTTCGTCGGGGACGGCCGAGGCGAAAGCGAAGGCGCTCGAAGCCAAAGGCGTTCGCGTCGGACGCACGCCGACGGAGGTCGCGGAGCTCGTCCAACAAGCGCTTCCGTGAGCTACCTAGTCGTCGAGCCGGGTGCACCACGGCGCCCGTGACAGGCGGACAGTAAAGTCGCAGGTGGGACGCCTGATTCTCGATGTGACTTGAGTTAATCAGAGTGCTAAGCTCGCCTTCCCAACGCGTTGGGACGTCGATGCACGGGAAGGACGCTCTTGTGGGCAGGAACCGCGCACATTTGCTCGTCGGTCTGCTGATCCTCGCGTCCGGCGCCGTCTTCTTCGCGAGCGCAGCCAGTGCGAATCACGTCTCGGGGCGCACATACACGGGAACGTTCAGCGGGACGCCCAGCGGAACCGTGTCCCTGACCATCAACTCCGCAGGAACGCTCGTGACGTCTTTTACCGTCGACGTGACCGATACCGCTACCTTGCCTTGTCCGGCCATCACGATCTCCGACATCACGATCGGCACGACGGGCACGCACGACCTGACAACGAAGTCCAATGCGGGGCTGACGCTCGTCTCGGGCACGTTCCCAACAGCGACGACGGCTACCGGCACGTTCACTATCGACCTCACTCCCGACTCGGGTTGCGAGGTCACCACGGCTAGGGCTTTCTCGACAGCTCTTCAGGCAACGCCGAGCCCAACCGCGACGGCAACTGCGACGCCCACTGCGACGCCCACCGCGACGCCCGTCCGGACGGCTTCGCCGATTCCGACCGTCGCTCCGACCGCAACGCCTTCCAGCAAGCTTCCGGTGAATGGTGCTCCGACGGCAGTCATCGCGTTGTCGGGCGTCACCCTTCTCGAGCTCGGCTACGGGTTGCGTCTGCTTGCGAGGCGGCTCCAACTGCGAGCGAGGGCCGTTCCGCTGTACCTGCTGCGGAAGCTCGTCCGGGCGCAGAGCGCCGGCAGCAACGAAGTGAAGCTGATGGACGGTGTGTACCTCGTCCGTCGCCCGCGCGACGGCGAGCCGCCGTCCGAGTCCTAGCGTCTCGCCGACGAGCGTCCGCGCTTCTTCGCGCGCACCGCGGTGTCGTAGTAGGCGTACTCGCTGCCCGACATGTCCATCGGAACGGCATTGAGGACGACTCCGAGGCCTTCCGCCCACCTTGCGAACGAGCTCGGCGGGTTCTTAGGTTGATCGCGCCGCGTCTGCTTGATGCGCGTTGTTTCGTGCTGGGGGACCGGCAGCGCATCTAGGGAGTTTCTGTGCGCGATGGCGCGGCCGACGGGATCGTCAAGCCTGTCAGCTCTACGACGACCGACTTCGACGAAGGACTACGCCGGACGATCGAGTGGTTTCGCTCGCTAACCGCTAGTTAGGAGCGGGCCTTCTCTAGGTCCTCGGCCCCCGCGTACTCCTCTTCAACGCGGCGGCGGAGGTTTTCGATCTCGTCGGCGAGGGTCGAATCCTCGGCGGCGGCCCCGACCGAGCGGGTGCGTACGAACCAGTGGACGTAGCCGCACTGCTCGCACACGAAGCAGTCGGCCCTGGAGTTCGTCCAGTCCTGGCCGAACAGCGAAGCCCCCGTCGTCAGGCGCGCCTCACGCCGGAAGAACCGGGTGAAGTCGCAGACCTGGCAGCGGAGCTGTCGTCCGGCGATGCGGACTTCGCGCGCCTCTACGCTCGAAACGGTCATCTGCTTCACAAATGAGCATACGTCGTCCCGGCCGTCTCGACCACCCCTCGGTCGGCGCAGGAGGCTATGGTCCCGTCGGCCTTCCCCTCACGGTGAAACGAGGTGGAACAATGGCCCTGACGAATGTCGAGCTTTATGAAGCGCTCAAGGGGAGCATTCCCGAAGAAGCCGCGCGGATGATCGCTGAAGTCGTTCCGCCCGCGAGGGACTTGGCAACGAAGCTCGACATCGCTGAGGTCAAGCGAGAGGTGACCGAGCTTCGAGCCGAAATGCATCTGTCGGCGACCCGAACAATCCAGTGGATTCTCGGTGTGACAGTTCCATTGTTCGTCGGCACATGGGGTTCAGTGGTCGCCGTCCTTCTCAAGGGGTAGCTTCTCGGCGTGCTGCGCGTGGCCGTCCTCGCATCGGGAAGAGGGACCAACTTCCAGGCCCTCCAGGACGCCTGCGCCACGGGCTACGCCCCGGCCGAGATCGCTTGTGTCGTCACGAACAAGCGCAATCCCGGCGTCCGTGAGCTCGCCGAGCGCTCGGGAGTCGAAGTGCTCGTCGTCCCGCACAAGGACCGCGATCCCGAGGACGTCGACGAGGACATTCTCAGCGCCTACGAAGAGCGCGGCATCGAGTTCGCGTGCAACGCCGGCTACATGCGCATCCGCGGACGCACCTACAGCAAGGCGATGGAGGGCCGGGTCATGAACGTCCATCCGTCGCTCCTCCCCGCCTTCCCCGGCGCCCACCCGATCCAGGACGCGTGGGATTGGGGCGTGAAGACGTCCGGCGTGACGATCCACTTCGCCAACGAAGATCTCGACATGGGGCCGATCGTGCTGCAGCGCGCCGTGGAGATCACGCCGGACGACACCATCGAGACCTTCGAGCACAAGATCCATCTGATGGAGTACGTCCTGTATCCGAAGGCGCTCAAGCTCTACGCCGAAGGTGCACTGCGCATTGAGGGACGGCGAGTCGTCGTCACGAAGGACGTCCCCGACCCGCCGTGGGCCGGTTCGCTGCCGCCGGGGCTCGCCTGATGCGCGCGCTCATCTCCGTCTACGACAGGACGGGACTGATCGAGCTCGCACAAGCGCTCACAGATGCGGGCTGGGACATCGTCTCGTCCGGCGGTACGGGAAAGACGCTGCAGGACGCCGGCATCCCCGTCACGCAGGTCGCCGACGTCACCGAGTTCCCGGAGATGCTCGACGGACGCGTGAAGACCCTGCACCCGCGCATCCACGCCGGCATCCTCGCCGACCGCACGAAGCCGGACCATCTCAAGACGATCGAGGAGCACGGCATCGCGCCGATCGATCTCGTCGTCTCCAACCTCTATCCGTTCGACAAGCGCGTGACCGACGACACGCCGTCCGACGAAGCGATCGAGCTCATCGACGTGGGCGGGCCGTCGATGGTCCGCGCGGCGGCCAAGAACCACGAGTCGGTCGCCGTCGTCGTCGATCCGGACGACTACAGCACGATCGTCGAGGAGATCCGCGCCGGTGGCATCACGGCCGACACTCGCCGCCGGCTGGCCGGCAAGGCCTTTGCGACGCTCTCCGCCTACGACGGCGCCATCGCGCAGTGGTTCGCGCAGGATCAGCTGCCCGAGCGCCTCAACGAGAGCGCAGACCGTTTGGAGGTTCTTCGTTACGGCGAGAACCCGCACCAGCGCGCGGCCGCGTACCGCCTGGGCGGTGGGCTTCGCGGTGTCGCGTCTGCCGAGCAGCTCCAGGGCAAGGAGCTTTCGTTCATCAATTACCTGGACCTCGACGCCGCTTTCCGTCTGGCGACGGCCTTCGAGGAGCCGGCCGCGTGCATCGTCAAGCACACCTCGCCGTGCGGCGCGGCGACGGCGGACGACATCGACGAGGCGTACCGCCTCGCCTTCGAGTGCGACACCCGCTCGGCCTTCGGAGGGATCATCGGGTTGAACCGGGCGATGACGCGCGGCGTCGTCGATCAGATCCGCGAGGCCGACCTGTTCGTCGAGTGCATCGTCGCCCCCGAGTTCGAGCCCGATGCGCTCGAGCTCCTGCGCAAGCGCAAGAACCTGCGTCTCATGAAGCTTCCGGTCGAGCAGTGGACGCTCGATCGCCGCGAGATCCGCTCGATCTCCGGCGGGCTGCTCGTCCAGGAGATCGACGCCGTCCGCGACGACCGCACGAAGATGCAGGTGCCGACGAAGCGGCAGCCCTCTGAGAGCGAGTGGGACGACCTCCTGTTCGCCTGGACGGTGTGCGCGCGAGTGAAATCGAACTCGATCGTCGTCGCCAACGCACGTCAGGCCGTCGGCATCGGCGCCGGGCAGATGTCGCGAGTCGAAGCGTTCGAGATCGCGGTCAAGCGCGCGGGGGACCGGGCCAAGGGCTCGGTGGCGGCGTCGGAGGCGTTGCTGCCGTTTGCCGACAACGTCGAGGTGGGCGCCCAGGCCGGCGTCACCGCGATCATTCAGCCGGGCGGATCGGCCCGCGACGACGAGGTGGTCGCCGCCGCCGATGCCGCCGGACTTGCGATGGTGTTCACCGGCGTGCGCCATTTCTGGCACTGACTCCGCAGGTCGCAAGCGCTGTTCACAATGTTGCGTAGAGTGCTTGTCCGCGGGGTACACCTACGTTAGGGTGCCCGTGATGAGGAGCCGATCGAAGGGAATCGTTGCCGCGGCGGCGCTCGCGCTTGCGTGCGCGCTGCCCGGCGCGGCCTCGGCCGAGACCGACGTCGTCCTCTCCAACGAGAGCCGGGGTACCGAGGTCCACACCGGAGAGGCGCACGTCGTCAACGGAACCCAGACTTCGAGCAGCTCCGACGTCGACCCGTCGCAGGCCGCCACGGCGAACACCGGCGCCCAGGCCGACGGCTCAGTGACGGCGGTTGCTCCGACAACAGCGGCACCGGCGGCAAGCGCGGCGACTTCCGAAGAGCCGACACAAGTCGCCCGCGCCGTCGAAACACTCTTCGTCGGCCTCCCGGCCGGCGGCACCACCGTCACGCCCTAGCGGAGCCTTCGCAGAGCCGCTCGCGCAGCGTAGTACCCGCTCATGCCGTGCACGCCCGGGCCCGGCGGCGTCGACGACGAGCACAGATAGATCCCCGGATGCGGCGTCGTGTACGGCGACAGGCGCAGCGTCGGCCGTCCGATGATCTGGCGAAGATCGGCCTGTCCGGCAGCGATGTCGCCGCCGACGTAGTTGCCGTTGTACGCCTCGATGTCGACGGCCGTCCGGACGCTTCGCGCCAGCACCAGATCGCGAAAGCCGGGAGCGAAGCGCTCCATCTGGCTCTCGATCACATCGGTCATGTCGAGCGTCGAACCGTTCGGCACGTGACAGTACGCCCAGCCCGTGTGCTTCCCGGCCGGCGCGCGTGAGTCGTCGAACAGGCTTTGCTGCGCGACGATGACCCACGGCCGCTGGGGATGCTCGCCGCGCGCGACGGCCGCCTCTCCCGCCGCGATCTCCTCGAGCGTGCCGCCGCAGTGCACCGTTCCCGCGCCGGCGCACGCGGCGGCTTTCCACGGGATCGGCCCGTCGAGCGCCCAGTCGATCTTGAAGACGCCGGCGCCGTAGCGGAACCGCGAGATCCGCTGCCGGTAGCCGGCCGAGAGCTGATCGCCGGCGATCTCGACGAGCTGCCTGGGTGAGAGGTCGAACAGGTAGACGCGCGCCGGCGGGAGCTCGCGGAACGCGGTGATACGGCTTCCGGTTTGAATGCGCCCGCCGATCGACCACAGATAACGGGCGAGCGCGTCGACGATGGCTTGCGAGCCGCCGCGCGGAAGCGGCCAGCCGGACGCATGGCCGAGCAGCTGGAAGACGAGGCCGACCGCGCCGGTCGGTCTGGTCTCCAGCGGGACGAGCGTGTGCGCGGCGTTGCCGGCCAACAGAGCCCGCGCGCGTTCGCCGGTGAACACAGATCGGGCGAGCGACGCCGCCGGACGCATCGCGTATAGGCCGAGGCGCAGCATCACGAACGGATTGCGCGGGATGCGCACGACCGGGCCGAGGAACCCGTAGGTGAGGGCTTCGGCGTTGCGAACGAGCGGCTCCATGAGCTTGCGGTAGGCGGCGGCGTCCTCGCCGAGCGTCTCGGCGCTCACGTCGACGGAGCGATCGAGGACGGCGGCCGAGCCGTCGTCCAGCGGGTGGGCCAGCGGCAACGTCGGGTGGATCCACTCGAGGCCGTACTCGTCGAGGGGCAGCGTGCGGAAGTAGGGCGAGGCGATGCCCATCGGGTGGATGGACGAGCAGACGTCGTGACGGTAGCCGGGGAGCGTCAGCTCGGCCGTGCGGGCGCCGCCGCCGATCGACTCGGCCGCCTCGAGAACGAGAACCGACCGTTGGTTGCGCGCGATCTCGACGGCGGCCGCGAGCCCGTTCGGCCCGGCGCCGACGACGACGGCGTCGTAACTGCTCACGCCCGATTATCTTTCGCCGTCTGCCTGGGATGCTTCAATGCCCGTGGCTTCCCCTCGACCCTCGAGGTGGGAGTTGCGCGCATCGATCGGCCTTGTTGCTTCCCGCCAGTTCGGCTTGATCACCGGAAGACAGGCTCTCGAGCTCGGCATGGCGCCTCACATGATCCGCAGACAGGCTCAAGCCGGCCGCTGGAAGGAGCTGTACCCGGGCGTCTATTGCATGGCGGGGAGTCCCGCGTCCTTCGAGCAGGCGACGCTGGCCGCCGTTCTCGCATCCGGGCCGGGAGCTGCGGCCTCACATCGTTCGGCCGGCGGTCTGCTCCGGCTTCGCGGCGTTTCAGCCGTTCTGCCCGAGGTGACGGTGCCGTACACGCGGAATCCGTCACCACTGGGCGTCCGGATCTACCGGAGCCGCACGATGTGCCGGGCCGACATGACGAAGGTCGGGCCGATCCCGGTCACCTCGGCGACCCGCACGCTGATCGATCTCGCCGCCGTGCTGGGGGCCGAGTCCGTCGAGAATGCTCTGGACGATGCTCTTCAGCGTCGACTGACTTCGATCGGCAAGCTCCGTGCGCGCATGGAAGGTGCGCATAAAGGCGTGACCGGCGTGCGGCTCCTCCGTGAGCTCCTCACGGCTCGGAGCAAAGGACATCTCGGCGAGAGCGCCTTCGAGAACCGGCTGCGTCGAGTGCTCCGCGCGTCCGGATTACCCGCGCCCACGGCGCAGTGCGTCGTCCGGGACGCGGACGGCACCTTCATCGCTCGTGTCGACTTGGCCTATCCGAAGTTCAAGGTGGCGATCGAGGCGGACGGCTACGCCTTTCACTCCGGGCGACGCGAGTTCGAACGTGACCGCGAGCGCCAAAACCGGCTGGTCAACGCCGGTTGGCGGGTGCTGCGATTTACGCCGACCCAACTCGATTCAGCCGCGGCAACGGTCGCCGATGCGCTAAGTGTGAAGCCAAAGTGACGCTCAGAGTCACTCTGGCTTCACAGAACGGCGCCGGAAGGGGCGAGTAAGCGAATGCAGCAATGTGCGTAGGGCGGCGTTCGACTTGATGTTGCGCCATTGCGACCACTGGCGCTTTTTGTCGACGACCGTCCGGGACATCTCGGCCCGGCCCTCGACGCCGAAGTGCCGGGCGAGGTTCTGCAACGTTCCCTTCCAGAACTTGTCCTCTTGGCGGTGGATGGCCAGCGGCATCATCAGCTCGTAGAAGGGATCTCCCGCACGGATGAGCGCTTGCACTTGCGCGGTCGTGGTGCCGCCCTCATCGGAGGCCGAGAACGTGATCATGCCGGCGAACAAGTGGCCCTCGGGATTGACGAACGAGAACGAGACGTCGTCGGCGTACAGGACGAAGATTCCCGTCGAGAGCTTGGCCGGGCCGCCGACCTTCAGGTTGAGCAGCGCGACATCGCCGGGTGAGATCTCGGTGAGCGGTCCGTAGAACTTCCCGGCCTTCGGCCAGAACCCGGCGAAGCCCTGCTTCCACTCCTTCACGACCTTCTCGGGGGTCACGCTCGCACCTTCGAGCGCGATCTTGTACGTCTTTTGCCACATCTTTCCGAAGCCGCCGGTCATCGCCGCCAGGCGCTTGCCTTCGACGTTCAGGTTGATGGCGTCCTTCGGCACCTCGTGGCCGACGCGCAGCTCGGAGACGGGCTTCGCCCAGAAGTCCTCGTCGCGCCCTTTGATCTGCTGCGGTTCTTGCTCTTCGGTCATGTCACCCTCCCGCGGCTGCGACGGCGTCGGCCTCCGAGCCGAAGATCTCGATCGCTTCGTCGAGACGCGTCAGCTCGAAGATCTGCTTGTAGTGCTCGGTCAGCCCGAACGCGAGAAGCTTTTGCTTCTGACGGTTGGCGCGCACGAGCAGCGTGACGAGCAGGCCGATCCCGCCACTGTTCATGTACTCGAGCCCGGTGAAGTTCAGGATCAGCGACTTCGTCGTCGTCTGAGTTGCTTGCGAGTAGGCGTCCATCAGCACCTGCTCGGATTCGGCGGTGATATCGCCGCTCACGTCGATGATCGACGTCGCTTCGTCGGCGTTGCGGACATCCAGGTTCAGTGTTCCCTGCGTCATGACTCCCTCCTTCTCACGACTGGGATGCCTTCGCGACTGCGCTTTGCTCGTCGGCGAACATCGTCACGAAGTCCGAGATTCGCGTGATCTCGAAGATCTCCTTGTAGTGGTCGCTCAACCCACATACGGACACGTTGCGGTCGGAGGATCGCGCCTCGGCGAGCAGGCCCACGATGAGGGCGATACCCGTCGAGTTGATGTACGACACGGCGTCGAAGTTGATCAGCACCGTCTTCGGGTTGTGCGCGATCGCCTCCTCGTAGGCCGTGTTGATCGCTTCGTCGGCCGCGCCGTCCACCTCACCGTGCAGCTCGAGGACGACGACGCCTTCGTTTCGACGGACGTCGGCTTCGAAGGCCATCAGTCCAGCCTCATGACGAGCTCGACGGTGTGGTGGACGTCGTCGTAGGTGACGTTGAGCTCGTCGACCATCGCCTTGATCAGGAACAGACCCCAGCCGCGCGGCGTTTGCTCGCCTCGAAGCTTGGCGTCGAGATCGGGAGCCGTCTGGTCCGGTATCTCCTTGCCGCCGCCGAAGTCGGTGATGCGGATGCGGACGTCCTCCATGGACGTCGTGACCTCGATCGTGACGAGCAGCTCCGGATTGTTCTCGTTGCCGTGCTCGATCGCGTTCATCGTCGCTTCAGCGACGGCCGTCTTCAGCTTGTCGAGCTTGGTCTGCGGAAGATCGAGCGTCGAGACGATCGATGCGACGCGCTCCATCGCCATGCGCTCGTTGCCCGGCTCGCTGGGCACGGTGAATTCCGCGTGCGTCTCCGCGTCGACGTCCGGGCGATCGGTCTGCGCGAAGTCGGCGGCCTCGTGTTGCGCGCGCTCGAGGGTGACCATCGTGATGTCGTCCTCTTGCTCCCAGTCCTCACCCGTGAACTTGTCGAGTGAGCTGAGAATCGCGTCGCGCAGGTCTTCGTCCGGAGAGTAACCCTCGACGATCTCGATGATGCGCGGGCAGCCGAACATCTCGCCGTCGGGGTCGTGCGCCTCGCTGATGCCGTCGCTCGAGAACAGGACGATCTGCCCGGGCCCGATCGTGCACTCCATCTCTTCGTAGGACGATCCGGGCATCAGGCCGAGCGGCATGCCGCGAGCCTTGAGCTCGTCGACGCAGTTCTCCGCGCGGCGGTACGGAACATTGTGGCCGGCGTTGGCGTACACGAGCCGTCCGGTCTCGGGCTCGAGGACGGCGTACAGGCAGGTGACGAACATCTTCGGCGGCATCTCGGGAACGAGCTGTTCGTTGACGACCTCGAGCACCTCGCCGGGAGCGCTGATGCGCTGCGCGACCGACCTGATGACGCTGCGCGTCGACGCCATCATGAGCGCCGCCGGCACGCCTTTGTCGGTGACGTCGCCGATGACGATTCCCACGCGTCCGCCGTCGAGGTCGATGAAGTCGTAGAAGTCGCCGCCCACGTGCCGGGCCGAGCGGTAGAAGGCGGCGAGACGCCAGCCGCTGAGCTCGGGCGCTTCGCGCGGCAGGAAGTTCTGCTGGATGAGGTGGGCGATGCGCAGCTCCTGCTCGTAACGCTCGCGCGTGCGGATCTCGGCCTCCTGCTCGCGCACGAGCTGCGCGACGCGCAGCGAGGGCGCAGCGCGGGAGGCCAGCGTGTCCAGGAGCTTGCGGTCGTCGACCGAGTACTCCTGCTCCGACAGCCGGGAGCCGAGCGACAGGACACCGATCAGCTCGCCCTGCGTGACGAGCGGGACGGCGAGCTTCACGCCGCCCGCTCGCATGGCCTCGAGCGCCGGTGAATCCAGGCGCAGCTTCTCGATCTCCACCGGTTCGGGGGAACTCTGGAAGTAGGCGAGCAGCGGGTCGTCCGGAGCGATGTCGAACGAAGGCGGCGCCTCGGTCGATGCCGGAGACGCCTCAGGCCGGGCCTGCCGGGCCCGGCGTGCTTGCCGTTGGCGAGTTCTCATCTGTTTTGTGTAGTTCTACGACCCCGGCGTTCCGAGAGCGTTACGGGGCTAGTCACGGCCCTTGTAGGTCCACTGCCACTTGAGGCCTCCGGCGTCCCCGCGCAGGAGCAGCGTCAGGTGGCTCGGCTGCATGGTTCCGGCCACCACGCCGCGCAGCTCGTAGCCGAGCGACTCGAGGTCCACCTCGTCGCGCAACCGGGCCGAGAACGCCTCGACCGTGCGCTGGGCATTGAACCGGTGCCGGTAGAAGCGCCGGTCGACGAAGTCCTGGATCCGGCGGCGCAAGGGAAGGAAGGCAGCCGCCGCGAGCAGCGTCGAGAGCGCGACGGCGATGTCGTTGCCGGAGGTGAACGGGCTGAGGACCCGCTGCAGGAGGACCACGCCCCCGACGCCGGCGCCGAGCACGACGCCCGAGGCGAGGCCCCAGACGAGCGTCCGGTTCACGACACGGTCGACGTCCCACAGGCGATACCGGATGAGACCGAGGAACAGCGCCAGTGGGATCAGCAGATAGACGGGCTGGAAGAGCCGGAAGACGGTGACGTCCAGCTGTGAGAGCCCGCGGCCGAGCAGCGCTTGTTCGGTGAGCGAACTGAAGCCTTGCGTCGCGACGAAGTAGGCACCGACGACGATCGCCGGCACGAGTGCCCACACGAGCAACCGCGCTTGCGTGTGCTCTTCGAGAGAGTCCGCGTGCCGGAACCGGTAGGCCTGCGCCAAAACGGCAGCGATCGGCGTCACGAGTCCGTGGAAGACGAGCAGAACACCGACGCGCTGCGATCCTTCCGCGCGCAGCGCGAGAAAGACGGCGACGGCCGAGATCGGTGCGTACAAGGGAATGAGCGCGACGGGACGCCAGCGCGGAACCGGCCGTCCGTCGGGGAACAAGAGCAGGGCGTAGACGTACGCGAGTCCGGCGATGATGTGCGAGCTCGTTTGGAGCCACGACTCGAACCCCGTAAGCGGGACGACCTCGACGACGCTCTGCGCGGTGAGGTTGAACGCTCCCGCCGCTCCGACGAGCGCGATGGCGAGCAGACGCGCCGTCCGGTCCCGCGGACGCAGCCAGAGCAGAAAGACGGCCAGGCCGAAGTTGAGGAAGCTGAAGACGTAGTCGAACGCGACCTGAGGCGCCGACCCGATGTGATGCGCGGCGTCGGCGAGCCGCAGCGCCCCGCGGGCGAGCACGCCCGTCCCGAGCGCGCGGATGTGGAGGCTGTCGTGCAGGGCGGGTGACGCCGCGGCCAGAAGCGCGCCGACACCGTGCGCAAGCACGAGCACTGCGCCGCCCGCGTAGTAGACAAGGAACGCGAAGTACGCGACGTCGGTCCAGGAGACTCGCCGTCGCGCCTGCTCTTCGGTTCCGCTCTCCGGCGTCTCGAGCGTCAACTCACAACAACGGTACCCACCATGGCCGGATGGAGCAGGCATGCGTACTTGTACCGGCCGGGCTTTGAGAATCGGAGCGAGTAGCGCACGTACGTGTCGGACGCGAGGAGTCCGGACGAGAAGAACCCCTTGCCGTCGAACGTCCCGCCGTCGATGTGGGCGCCCGGCTCGAGGTCGCCGGGCTTCGGCGATCCGCCGGCGGGTTTGTCGAGGGCCGGGTTGAGCGACACCTTGCCGCTGCGCGCGAACTGAATGATCGGAAAGTACTTCGGCACGTTGAAGCTGACCGAGTGCGGCCAGCCCATCATCGTCCACGTCACTTGCCGGCCCACTCTCGTCCGGATCGTTCTCGGGATGAACTCATTGATGGCGCCGAAGACGGGAGCCTGAAGCCCGGCGAACGGCGCCTTGAGCGTCTTGCCGTCGAGTGAGACCTTGCCGTCCTGGGCGTCCCTGAACGTCTCGGCCTCCGGTTCCGCAAACTCGGCAATTTCCTCGCGCGCCTTCTTGCTCACCGAAGCTTGATCCGGGATGTCGGCGCCCTTCGGGACGACCTTCACCTCTGTTGATTGCCCCGGACCGTGCACCGCGCAGAAGAAGAAGTAGCTCCCCGGCTCGATATCAGGCGTGAACGGCACGCGGAACGTGTTTCCCTGCGGACCCTCGTAGGGGATGATTCCGCTGTTGTAGTAGCTCGCCTTGCCGTTGAAGGCCGGCTGGCGCTGCTGCGCCTGCTTGCAGGCCTTGTCTTGGTCCTTCGGCGGCTGACCCTTGTCGAGGAAGCATGGCTGGCCGCCGTTCTGCGTGACGTTGTCGTCGTCGCTCCACGCCATCGTGACGCCCGAGCTCTCGAAGAACTTGTTCGATTCCTCGTCCACGGTCTGGACGAGGGATTCAAAGGTTGCCTTGCCCGGTTTCTTCCGGTCTGGGAGCGGCACACCCTGCTCGCGAAGCGTGTCGTAGGCGTCGATGAGCTGGTTGCGAACCTCTGCGTCCTTGACCTCGGCCAGAGCCTCGAAAAGGTCCGCGACACTTCCCTTTGGGTTCTCGGGGTCTGGGAGCGCTCCCTGAACGAGCAAGTGCTCGAAGGCGTCGAAGAACTGAATCCACGGCTTGCCCTTCGCCATCATCTTGTTCACGAGCGTGCCGCCGGTGACCGTGTGCGGCTCGCCCGTCCACGTCTGGCGGAACACGACCGTGTCCCCCTGCGCGATGGTGATCTCGCCGGGGAAGTAGCCGACCATGATGCTGGCGAACTCGTCGTGGCTGTAGTCGACGAGCACGACGCGTTCGCTCTGTCCGCCGCCCAAGCACGACGTGCACACGAGCGCAACCGCAGCGACGAGGGGGCCGAGCGAACGCCTCACGAGGTGACGACCACCGTCCCGACCATGGGCGGGTGCAACAGGCACGCGTAGCGGTACGTGCCCGGTTTGGAGATCCGCATCGTGTACTCGGTGAAGGGCGGTCCGCCGCACTCCGGGCAGGAGCCGAACAGTCCGGACGACCAGAAGCCACTGCCGTCGTAGGTGCCTCCGTCGATCTCGGACGGCGGATCTTCGCCTTCGGACGTCTCCGGAAGCTTCGCCGCACCGCCCGCCGGGGGCCGGAGCTTCGGGTTGAGGCGGACGGTGCCGTTGTCGAGGAACTCGACGGGTGGGAAATACCTCGGCACGTCGAAGCTGATCGTGTGCTCGGCTCCCATGACCTTCCACGTGACCGGTTCGCCGGCCTCGACCGTCATGCGCTCGGGAACGAACGCGTTGATCGCGGCGTGGATCTCCTTGGGGCTGAACAGTCCCGCGAAGGGGCCGCGCACGGTCTGTGCCTCGTCACCCTCGCCGATCTGGATGCGGCCGTCCTGTGCGTCCTCCCATACCTCGTCGAGCGGCTTCGAGACTTTCTCGATCTCGCGGCGAGCTTCGCGCGTGGCGTCGTTCTGCGACGGAATCTCTTGATCGGCGGGCTTCACCTCGACCTCGGTTGCTTGGAGCGGCCCGTGGACGGCGCAGTAGAAGTCGTACTTGCCGGGCTTGATGTCATCGGCGAGCTCGACGCGAAACGTGTTGCCCTGCTGTCCCTCGTAGCGAATGATGCCGCTGTTGTAAAAGGCCTGCGTGCCGTCGAAGGCGGGCTGTTGCTGATCTGCGCCACGGCACGGCTTCTCCTTCGGAGGGTCCCCCTTCTCGAGATAGCACGGCTGCGCAACGGCTTGGTTGAGCGCATCGGACTCGCCGAACGCGAAGGGGAGATTCTCGAAGGCCGCGTTCGACTCTTCTTCGACGGTCTTGTTGAGCTCCTCCAACGGCGTGTCCGGCGGATCGTCCGGGTCGGGGAGCTCGATGCCCTGGCGGCGCAGCGCCTTCAAGGCATTGAGCACCTTGTTGACCTCACTGCGCGGGCGCGCCTTACGCAACTCGCCGATGAAGTCGGCGACCGTCGCGTCACCGGGATTCTCCGGATCGATCAGGTTGGGGTTGCTGCCCTGAAGCGTCTCGTACGGGATGAACAGGTCGAGCCACGCCTTCGTGGAATCGAGCACTTCCTGCACCGCGGTGCCGGCCGTGATGGTGTGGGGCTCGCCGGTCCACGTCTGACGGAACACAAGCGTCGTACCGGGGTGGACCGCGATCTTCTTCGGGAAGTTGTAGAGGTTGAAGCTCGGATAGCGGTCGCCGCTGAAGTCGACCAAGACGATTCGGTCGTCGGTCCCACCACCGCCGATGCACGCGCCGGCGGCGAGCGTAAACACAGCCGCCAGCGCCGCGAGCCTTCTCATGCCTAGCCGACCGTAAAAGCCTTGAACATCTTGTACTTCACGGCGTGCGGCGGACCGCCGGCCAGGTCCTGGAGAAAGCAAGCCAGCAGATAGGTGCGGCCGGATTCGAGATTTACGTGCCAGGTCCCTCCGAGGCCCGGGCTGAACACGCCCGAGAAGGAGACGTCCTCCGGCTCTTGGACCCCGGGCGGCGGCGGCTGTCCCTCGGGAACCGCGAGCCCCTGCGCGAACCCCGCCTCGGCCTGCTGCGTTGTCGTTCCGGCCGGGAAGCCGAAGAGCACGCCGAAATGGAACTGCTTCGGCCCGACGTTTCGGAAGACGAGTTCATTGTCGCCGCCCTTCAGCGGAGGCACCTCGAACGTATAGTCCTTCGCGCTGATCGTCCCGTCCGGGGCCTCGAGCTCGTCACTCTCGCCCTCGACCTCGACCCACTTCGTCATGCCCAGGTTGAAGTGAATGGGTGCGTTGGAGTCTTCCATCTCGTCGTCGGCGGGGCCCGGTTTGTCTTGGAGGGCGCACATGAGCAACCACCGTCCCGGGGCGAGCGTCAGCTTCTCGTCGATCGTCTTGCCGGGCTCGGCCTCGAAAGCCCCGGCTACCGCCGTGATGTACGAGGGGATCGGCGCGCCTTCGAAGACGGCCGGGAATTCCTTCTTGAATTTCTCGAGCGGCGTGTCGCCGATCCTGATGAAGGCCAGCTCGTGCGTGGCCTGGCCCTCGTTGCGGAACGTCACGCTCGTGGGGCCGCCGTGGATGACCGGCGGGACGTCGCCGAAGGCGTAGTCCCGGGCGACGACCGTCAGATGCGGACTTGCCTCGACGCCGCACGCGCTCGCGATGAGCGCAACGATCACTGCGGCAACGACTACGCCTTTGCCCCGCATGCGTTCCTCCTTGTAGCCCCGTCCTGGGATATTGTCCCGGGTCGCCGTCCCGGAAACGTTACGGCCTACACGGCCGAAGTCCAGTGATTTCGTCACTTCACCGTCAAGACGTTGATCATGCCGAGCTGGATGTGCGGCTTCCCGTTTGGGTTAATCGGCTCACCGTTGTCGCGAAGGCCGCCCTGCGGCATGTAACACGCGAGGAAGTACGTGCCCGGAGTGAAGGGCCGCGCGAAGCTCACGTTCTGCGTTTGACCCGGGTCTGCGAAGCTCAGATGATCGGCGCTGTAGCCCTCCGGGACCGGCTCCAGCGTTTCGCCGTCGATGTTCTCGAGATCCTTCTTGGCGGTCGCAAGGTCCGTTGCGTCCGGGCCCTTGAACAGCGTCAGTTCGTGCTGCTCCTTGCCCTTATTCATGAACTTCAGGGCGAAATCGGCGTCGGTCGTCGCTTCGGACAGAACAAAGCCGTACTCGACGGCAGTTGTATCGACGACGCTGGTTCCCTCCTTCGGTGGCGGGCTGCCCTTGAATTCGAAGCCGTCGATCAGCCAGTCGCCGGCCTCCTCTTTGAGCGTGTACTGCAGGCGGTACAGCGTTTGTGCGAACCCTCCGACGAGCGCGGCGTCGAGCACGAGTGTGCCCCGGCCCTCGCGAACCGTCGTCGTCACGACGTCCATGATCCTCGCCTTCTCCGAACCGAAACCTTTGTGCTGCTCGGACTTGGGGTCCCGGAGCTCCTTGCGGCTCCCGACGTCGTAGCTCTCGAGGCCCTTGTCCGTCCACAAGGCCAAGAACGCGTCGATGTCCTTGGCGTTCTCCGCCCGAAAGGATGCGCGCACGGCATCCTCGACATCGTTCTTCGCCGCCCCGCCGCTGGCACAAGCGCCGAGGACGAGGGCTGGGAAGGCGCAGATCGTCATTGCCAGCGCTGCTTTTCGCATACTGCCCTCCTATCCGACCCTGAGCGTGCCCTTCATACCAGCCTGCGTGTGACCGGGGATCGCGCAGAGGAACTCGTAGGTGCCGGGCTCGGCGCTGAACACAACGCGCCGCTCACCCTGCACGGGCACCCGAAGATTCACGCCCAGCGTGCGGATCGTGAAGGTGTGCCAGAAGAGATCGAGGTTGCCGACGGTGACGCCGATGCGACCCGGTTTGGCAGTGAGCCGGTCGGGCTCGAACCTGACGTGCCGGGCCGTGACGCCGATATCGCCCGGTCGGATCGGAGATCCAACGCGGGTCTGTGTCACAGCGCCGGCGATGTTGGTCGCGACGATCAGGACGATGGCCGCGAGGCCCACAACCGCCGGAGCGCGGCCCTCACTTATCGGGCGGCGGCGCCGTCCGACCAGAGCGGCGATAAGGCCGGCGAGCCCCGCGAGCGAGACGATGGCGAGCGCAGACGGCAACGCCGTAGCGATCCACGGTTCTTGGTGTGTGAGGTTGCTGATCGCGCCCGGCGCCATCCACGCGGCGACATCGGCGAAGAGGACGCCCAGCCCGATGATGCCGAGCAGGCCCATGCGGAACCGGAGCAGAGCGAGTCCGAAGAGGCCGGCGACTGCGAGCGCTGCCGCCTCGATGTCGCGGAAGCCGGCCGCCGCCGCGACGAGCAGAAGCACGAGTGCGACGCCGGCGGTTCTGAGCAGCCGGTGCCAGGTCATCTCAGTGCTTATCATCGTGGGAGGCCGTCCGGGAAGCGTTACGGTGTCGATGTGAGTGACTCCTGGATCCAGATGCCGTCGGCCGAGCAGGTGCGCGAGCTGCTCGGCGAGCGCGGCGTCTACGACTTCGGCTTCGTCCCGGCGATGAGCCGCCTGATCCTGTCGCATCTCGGTCTCGCGCCTTCCTTCGGGGCGCACTTCATGCAAGTCATGTTCGCGCCGGGCGCGCTCGACCGCCGGGAGCGAGAGATGATCGCCGGCGTGGCGTCGGCCGCTCAGGATTGTTTCTACTGAACGCAGTCTCACGCAGAGTTTCTGCGTGCCGAAGGCGGTGACGCCGACCTCGTCGAGGCGATCAAGGAGCGGCGCTGGCGCGACGTCGATCTGCCGGAACGCGAACGCGCGCTATGTGAAGTCGCCGAGAAGCTCAGCGGGACGCCGACGAAGATGGTCGAGGCCGACTGGCAGCCGCTTCGTGATCTCGGCTTCGACGATCAGGGACTGCTCGAGGTCGCGCACGTCGTCGGCTTGTTCAACTACTTGACTCGGCTCGCCGACGGATTCGGTTTGCACCCCGATGCCGGGACGCTCGAGGCAGGGCGGACGGGCGTGCCGCTCCGCCACGCAAGCGAATAGTCAGCCGACGTCCAACCTGCCGGTCATGCCTTCGTGGCCGGTCACAGCGCACCAGTACTCGAGCCGTGCGGCGTGCCTCGGCACAACGAACCGGACCAGACGCCTCGCGCGCGGGCCGATGTATTCGTCGAGCCGGAGAGCGTCGATCGAGAACGTGTGTGCGAACGGGTCATCGTTTACGACGAAGATCACCAGCCGGTCGCCGGGCTTTGCTCGAAGCCGCGACGGTACGAACTCGTCGACGCGCGTCTCGACGACGAGCGCACCGGCCGGCGCGTCGACGGCCGCACGCCGCGCGACGCTGAGGATGGCTGAGGTGCCGGCGATGAGGACGAGAGCGGCCGCGCCCGCCCACACGAGTCGGCGCTGGATCCCAGAAGCCGTCCGCAAGCTGCCGCGGCGACGCTGGACGATCGCTCCGGTGCATCCGATGAAGGCGACGAGCGGGCCGAGGACAACGACGAGGGACGTGACGAAATCGAAGAAGCTGTCTGGGTGTGCCAGCCCGAATCCGCCGAGCACGAGGCCGACCATGGCGAAGATCGGCGATGCCAGCAGACAGGGGACGAGGAAGCGGTCCGTCCAGCGGAGCGCAAGGCCGGCGGCCGTATTGAGGATCATGGCGGTCGTCAGTAGCGCGAGCACACCGGGAGGGGTCGAGCCGCCGAGCACGGTGATCAGCAGACCGATGACGGCATTGGCGGCCGGGACGAGCAGAAATCCGCCGATGGCGAGCTTGATGTAGAAGGGGCGGCCGGGGCGGAAAAAGCGGTCCATCCGCCCGAATCGTACGTCGGCGCCGTTACGGAATCGCTACGTTGAGACCCGTGAATCAGTCGACAGAGACTGCTGTTGCCGTTCGTCTGCTCGGCCCGCCGCGAATCGAGCGTGCGGGCCGTGCCGTCGCCGTCGATACGCGAAAAGCGATCGCGCTCCTCGCGTACTTGGCCGTCGAGAGCCGACCGGTTGGTCGCGAGGAGCTCGCGACGCTTCTTTGGCCCGATGCCGACCATGCGCGTGCGCGCGCTGCATTGCGGCGCACGCTCTCCGCGTTGGGCTCGGCGCTCGACGGCCGTGGGCTCGTCGTCCAGGGCGACATACTGACCGTCGATCCGTCGTCGGCCTGGATCGATGTCGATGTCTTTCGCCGACTCGTCGCCGGCGGATCGCTTCGGGAAGCGGTCCGGGTGTACCGGGGAGATTTGCTGGCCGGTTTCGGCTTGCGCGACAGCGTCGAGTTCGACGAGTGGCAGCTCGCGGCGTCGCAGCGGTTGCGCAGACAGCTCGTGAATGCTCTCGAGCGTTTGTCCGAGGAATCTTCGGACGTCGATGAGTCCATCTCCTATGCGCGGCGCTGGGTGGAGCTCGATCCGCTGCGCGAGGCGGCGCACCGCGCCCTCATTCGGCTGCACACGCAAAAGGGCGATCGCGCCGCCGCCGTCCTCCAGTACCGCGAGTGCGTGGCGCTGTTGGAGCGCGAGCTCGGCGTTGGTCCGGAAGCAGAGACGACCAAGGCATACGAGGCCGCACGTGCCTCCTCGCCCCCGCCGGCGGGAATCGAGGCGGCGAAGCTGCACGAGCTCATGGGTGATCTGTGGACGCTGCAGGGCCGGTACGGCGAAGCGCGAGCGAGCTACGACACGGCCGCAGCGCTCGGTGCGCCGGTCGCACGAAAGCTCGCCGATCTCGAGCAGCGCCTCGGTGACTATGAGGCGGCGGAGCGGCTGTATGCCGAAGCGTTGGACGCCGCGTCCGACCGGTCCGGGCGCGCGCAACTGCTCGCCGACCGGAGCATGAATGCCCATCGTCGTGGACGACCCAAGGAAGCGACCGAGCTATCGGAGCGAGCGCTCGCGGAGGCCGAGGCGGCGGGCGACGATCGGGCCGTTGCGCAAGCGCACAACATCGCCGGCATCGTCGCGTCGCATCGAGGGGACCTCGATGCGGCGCGAACCCACCTCGAGGCGAGCGTCGCTTTGAGCGAGAAGGTCTCGGACCCCGTCGCGACGGCGGCGGCGCTCAACAATATGGCGTTGATCCTGAAGGGCGCAGACATCGAGCGCGCGCTGGCGCTTGCGCGCCGCGCGCTCGATCTCTGCGCCCGCGTCGGCGACCGGCACCGAGAGGCGGCAATGCACTCGAACCTCGCCGACCTGCTGCGCGCCGGGGGCCGTGACGAGGAAGCGCGCGGCCATCTCCGGTTGTCGGCGGCGATCTTCGCCGACGTCGGGGAGACCGACGAGCTGCGCCCGGAGATCTGGAAGCTCACGGAGTGGTGAAAGCGAAAGGGCGGCTCCGTCCGGAGCCGCCCTTTCGAGAGTCTGTTCGTGCTATCCGGCGGCCTGGCAGGCCTCCGTGAACTCGAACGTCTGCGCGGTCTTGCCCGTGAACGACGGCTTCACGACGGACCAACCCAGATCGGCCTCCGCATCGGCCTTGCCGATGAGAGCCGTCCGGACGACGTTGTCGTTGGCGTCGCCCTTGTAGTTACGCCGAGGGAGTGCACCCTCGTAGTCGACGGTGATCTCATCGATCGACCCGCGAAGACCGGCGCGGGTGAGGTCGCCCTTCGACACCGCCTTCTCGAGCAGTGCCTTCAGCGGGTAGGACGCGATCCAGCCGAGCGCGTAGAAGTCGTTGGCCGGGAGCTTGTCGCCGACGGCTTCCTTCATGGCGTCGTGCGCGCCGTCATCCGATCCCCACGGCGCGAGCGGTGCGACGAAGTTGTACTTCGTCTTGATCGCTTCGGCCGCCTGGCTCTGCAGCAGCGCGGGGTTGTAGGTCGGAACGTTTCCCATGAAGCGTCCGGCGAAGCCTTGCGCGACGGCCTTGCCGATGATCTCGGCCGACTCGGCCGGACCCGTTGCCAGGACGGCGACGTCGGGCTTCGTTTTTAGAATCGCGCCTACGGCCTGATCCTGGTTGCCGGCCGCCGCGTTGGGCAGCGTCTGCACGTTGTTGGCCGCCGGGAAATCGACGTCGTTTGCCTTGGCCCAGTTCGCCACGCCGGCCGCAGAGTCGCCGCCGTAGTCACCGGGATAATGGATGGCCATGATCGCGTCGGGCTTGCCGAACTCCTCGGCCGCCCAGTCGAGGCCGTTGATCGATTCGATGCAGTAGTTGTACGCCGACTCGAGCACGAGGTCCTCGAACGACCAGCCCGACCACAGGCTCGCCGGCGCGGCGACGAGGTCGTTCTCGTCCATGATCGGCTTCGCCGCGATCGTCATCGGGGTGCCGAGCGACTGCGCGAGCGCGAGCACGTTCGGGAGGATCTCCCGCAGTTTCGCGACGTGCTCCTGCGGGTTGTACTTGTTGTCGCGCGTGTAGGTCGTGACGTCGACGTCGTACTTGCCGCCGATGCCGTCCCCGGCGTTCACGCGCTTCCAGAAGTCCTTGTTCCCATCTGTGATCGTCACGCCGAGCGCACGGAACGGGCCTTCCGTGAGGTCGGAAAGAATGCCGAGGTAGATGCAACCTCGGTCTTGATGCGTGCTTCCCGGGCACGGCTCGGCGGTTACGCCGACGTCGGTCTTGATGTCGCCGGCCGCGCCGCCGCCTTCGGAAGAGCAACCGGCGAACACCACGACGAATGCCGCGAACCCCGCAAGAAGCTTCCAGTGCCTGCCCACATGCATGCGCACCCCCGTCTTGACCGCGCCTGACAACCCCCTTCGTATGTCGGGACGTCAAACGTTGTCAACCCTCAGTACGAGAAAGGCCAGGCCTTCCAGTAGTTGCGCACGCGGACCCAGAGTCCGAACAGTCCGCGCGGCTCGAGGACGACGAACGTCACGATGAACACTCCGTACAGAAGCGTCTGGAGCTGGAACGTCGTGATGAATCCGCCAGTCGACTGGCCGCTCACGATCGGGACGAATCTGGGGAGCTCTTGCACGAGACGCGGGAGCAGCACGACGAGCGCCGCGCCGAGCAGGGAGCCGGTCAGTGTCGCGACACCGCCGATGAGCACCATCGCGAGGAACTGTACGGAGAGCAGCAAGCTGTACGTCCCCGGATCGATGAATCCGGTGATCGTCGACAGAAGCGCACCGGCGATTCCCGCGTAGAACGACGAGACACCGAAGGCGATCGTCTTGTGCCGGAGAAGACCGACGCCCATGACCTCGGCGGCGATGTCGCGATCGCGTACGGCAGCAAACGCGCGCCCGATCGCCGATCGCGTCAAGTTGTAGGAGAGCAGCCCGAGGATCACGAGGACGACGAGCGACAGGAAGTACAGCTTCATCTCACGCGTGATCGCGATGGCGCCGACCGCCGTGCGGCGGTCGAACGGCTGGCCGAGAAAGCTGAGACGCGCCGCGGATCTTCCCGTCCCCGGGCCCCCGGTGATGAAGCGCACTTCCCGAAAGACGTGCTCACCGACGAAGACGAGTCCCAGCGTGACGATGGCCAGGTACAAGCCCTTGAGGCGCGCGGCCAGCGGTGCGACGGCCAAGCCGATAAGGGCCGGGACGAGTCCGGCCGCCGGCAGCCAGACCCAGATATCCAGTCCGTAGCCCAGCACGTTGCCGCCGGGTGACCCGCCGAGGATCGCCGCCGTGTAGGCGCCGATGCCGAGAAAGAACGCGTGGCCGAGCGACACCTGCCCCGCGTAGCCGGTGACCACGTTCAGCCCGATCGCAGCGACGGCCGAGGTGAAGGCTGTAGCGAACAGTGCCGCCAGCTCAGTCGTCACGACGAAGGGCAGGACGAGCAGACCGGCGACCGTGACGGCGAACCACATGCGCTTGGCGGGTGTGTTCAGCGGCGCCTGATCGGAGGCGTACGACGTATAGAGCTCGCGTCGTCCCCTCATCGTTTAGACCCGTTCGACCTCTTCAGTTCCGAAGATGCCGTAGGGGCGAATGAGTAGGACGATCAGCATCACGATGTAGGGGACGACCTGATCGAAGTTCGCTCCGAGAAAGCCGAAGTTCCCCGGCTGGTACGTCTTCGTATATGCCTCGGCGAGGCCGATCATGGCGCCGCCGATGATCGCCCCCGGGATCGAGTCGAGCCCGCCCAAGATGATCGCGGGCAGTGCTTTCAGCGCGACGAGCCCGGTGGTCTGATCCACTCCGGAGCCGCCCGTCCCTATGAACGCTCCGGCGACCGCTGCCAGCCCTCCCGCCAGTGCCCACGAGATCGCGAACATCCGACCGACGGGAATCCCCTGAGCAAGCGCGACCTCTTGGTCGAAGGAGGTGGCGCGCATGGCCAACCCGGCCCTCGTGAACCGGAACATGCACACGAGTCCGGCGACGACGAGGAGGGCCATCGCGAGCTTCGCGACGTCCGAGTGGAAGATCACGACGCCCCCCGCGCGAAAGCGGCGGAGGCCCCACGGGTCGCCGACTTGCCGGAGGTCGATTCCGATGAGGTCCCCGACGATGACCTGGAGCGCGATGAATACGCCGACGGTGACCACGGCGGCGGAGAAGGGCGGTTCGCCGACCATCGGGCGCAGGGCGACTCGTTCGACAACGACGGCAACGAGCACGGTGCACACAACCGATAAGGCGAGGGCCAGCCAGAAGTTCAAGTCGATACTCACGGCAAAGTACGAAACGAAGTACGCGCCGAAGAGCAGCAGGGCGGGATGGGCGAAATTCACGACCCGCGTTCCCTTGTAGATGATCACGAAGCCCAGGCCGAGCAGGACATACAGGGAACCCTGCGCCAGGCCCCGGACGGTGCTGGTGAGGAACTCGTCCATCACCCGTCCGTACGCGCCCCGTGAACCTCCGTCAGGTCGCCGCCCGCGAACTCTTTGCGGTTGCCGTACATGTCTTCGATCAGCGGCTCGAACATCTTCGCGAGGGCTGCGCGCTTGACCTTCTGCGTTGCGGTCAGCTCGCCGTCCTCATGGTCGAGCTCCTTGGGGATGATGCGGAACTTTCGAATGTTCTCGACCCGCGCGAACCGTTCGTTTGTCTCTTTGATGACGCCTTGGATGAGCGTGAGCACCTCTGGCTTTTCCGAAAGATCGCGATAGGTCGTGAACGGAATGCGCCGCTGCTGTGCCCACTCGCAGACGACGTCGAGCTCGATGCCGATCAGCGCGACGAGATAGGGACGCTTGTCCCCGATAACGTCGGCCTCGCGGATGAACGGGGAGAACTTCAGCGCGTTCTCGATCTCCGACGGCGAGAGGTTCTTGCCACCGGCGGTGATGATGATGTCCTTGATGCGATCGACGATGCGGACGTGGGTGCCGTCCACCCACTCGCCGACGTCGCCCGAGTGCAGCCACCCGTCTGCGTCGATGGTGTCGGCCGTTGCGTCCGGCCGGTTCCAGTAGCCGGCGAACACTGCGGGGTGGCGGGTCAGGATCTCACCCGTCTGTTCGTCGATGCGCAGCTCGATGTTCGGTTGCGGCTCGCCGACCGTACCGAGCTTGACGCGTCCCGGTTTGTTCGACGTTGCCACTCCGAGGTTCTCGGTCATGCCGTACAGCTCGTAGATGACGACGCCGATGCCGAAGAACCAGCGCAGGATCTCGGGCGATATGGGCGCGGCTCCCGAGCCCGCGAACCGACACTTGCGCAACCCGATTCGGTCGCGGAGGGAACGGAAGAGGAACGGGTAGCCGATCGAGTACCTCAGACGCGTGCGCCACGTGTGCGTGCCGCCGTTGTCGGCGAGCTCGCGCCCGATGTGATCGGCCTGCCGCATCCAGAAGCGATAGTTCGCCCGCTTCAAGAGCGAGGCCGAGCTCATCTTGATCTCTATGGACGCGTGGATCTTCTCCCAGATGCGCGGGACGGCGAAGAAGATCGTTGGCTGCACCTCTGCAAGATTCTGCTGAACGGTGTCGATCGATTCTGCGAAGTGCACCTGGTGGCCGGACGCGGCGTTCGTCCACTGCGTGAAGATCCGTTCGGCGACGTGACACATCGGCAGATATGAGACCGACACGTCGTCGTTCCTGACCGGCCCTCCGAAGGCCACGCCTTCGGTGATGAGCTTGTCGATTGCGTAGTTGACGTTGCCGACGGAAAGCATCGCGCCCTTCGGGGGCCCGGTCGTCCCCGACGTGTACACGAGCGTCGAGATGTCGTCCGGGACGACGTCGGCAGCGAGCGCGTCGAGCGCGTCCGGATGCGCTTCTCGGTGGGCGCGACCACGGTCGAGGAAGGCCGTCCAGGACAGGATTGTCGCGTCGTCGATCGAGCGCACGCCGCGCGGCTCCAGGTAGATGATCCACTCCAGAGACTTCACGTCCGCGCGCACGGCGAGGGCCTTGTCGACCTGTTCTTGATCCTCGGCAACGAGCACACGCGCGCCGGAGTCGTGAAGGATGTGGCGCACCTCTGCGGCGGGATTCGTCGGATACAGGCCGACCGAGACGGCCCCCGCGGCCAACGCGCCGCCGTCGGCGAAGAGCCACTCGGGTCGGTTCTCGGAGTGGACGGCCACACGATCGCCCGGCTGGATACCGAGCGACAACAACCCGTGGGCAACGAGCTGAATCTGCTCCCAGTAGTCGGCCCAGGTGATGTCCTGCCAGATGCCGAAGCGCTTCTCGCGCAGCGCGACTCGGTCGGGCGTTGCTTCAGCGTGTGCGCGGATCCGCGTCACCACCGTCGGCACCGTCTCGCGGCGTGTGGGCGCCGCCGGCTCCAGAACCTTGCTCATCGTCCGCCCCCCTCACTGCCCAAGTACGCCCGGATCACTTTCTCGTCGCGCTGAATCTCGGACGGCGTGCCCAGCGCAATGCATCTGCCGAAGTCGAGCGCAAGGATGCGGTCGGCCAGATCCATGACGACTCCCATGTCGTGCTCGACGAGGATCATCGCGATGGCGAGCTCCTCACGGATGTCGAGGATGAACCGCGCCATGTCTTCGGTCTCCTCGAGGTTCATGCCGGCGACGGGCTCGTCGAGGAGAAGGAGCTTGGGCTCCATCGCCAGCGCGCGTCCCAGCTCGATGCGCTTCTTGATGCCGTACGGCAGAAGGCCGACCGGCTGCTTCCGGTACTGCTCGATCTCGAGGAAATCGATGAGCTCCTCGACGATTCGCCTGTTGCGGATCTCATCTCGCTTGGCTCGTCCGGCGTAGACGAGCGCCGACAGCGTTCCGTAACCGACGTGGACGTACCGGCCGAGCATCAGATTGTCGAGCACAGTGAGGTTCTCGAAGAGCTCGACGTTTTGGAACATGCGCGCCATGCCGCGGCGCGCGATGTGCTCGGGAGCATCGTTCAGGATGTCCTCGCCGAGGAAGTCGATGTAGCCGCCGTCGGGTCTGTAGAGGCCGGACAGACAATTCAGCAAAGACGTCTTCCCGGCCCCGTTCGGACCAATAACCGCAAAGAGCTCGTGCTGATTGACGTCGAACGAGACGTCGACGAGGGCTTGGATCCCGGCGAACGACAGCGTGACCTTCTGGGCGCGCAGGACCGGCATTCCTTCTGGAAGTGTCAGTGCCGTCAGCGGCAGTGCGTCGGCCAGCGACGTCAGGACAGCCATCGTTTGCGCCTTTTGTAGTGTTTCACCTCGCGGAAGGATCCCGCGTGCTCTTCTGTGCGCAGGCCCAGGTAGAACTCGCGCACGTCGTCGTCCTGTCGCAGGGTCGCGGCCGGCTTGTCCATCACGATCTTGCCGTTCTCCATTACGTAGCCGTGCTCGGCAATAGCCAGCGCCATGTTCGCGTTCTGCTCGACGAGGAGCACGGATGTTCCCTGGCGGTTGATCTCGACGATGAGGTCGCGGATCTGCCGCACGAGCATCGGCGCGAGGCCGAGGCTCGGCTCGTCCAGGAGAAGGTAGCGGGGCTCGGTCATCAGCGCCCGGCCGATCGCGAGCATTTGCTGCTCGCCGCCGGACAGGTAGCCGGCCGTCTGCTTCCGGCGCTGTTTGAGGATCGGAAAGAGTCCGAAGACCCGATCGAACGCATCGTCGGTGGAGCCCGTGGTGTACGCGCCGACGCGAAGGTTTTCCTCGACGGTGAACTCCGCGAAGATGCGGCGTCCCTCCATGACTTGGCCGATGCCGGTCTTCACGATGGCCGGTGCGTCGAGACGGTCGATCCGCTTGCCGTCGAGCGAGACGGATCCCTTCGTGATCTTCCCGCGGTGGACGTCCAGAAGGCCACTGATCGCGCGGAGTGTCGTCGTCTTTCCGGCCCCGTTGGCGCCCAGCAACGCGACGATCTTGCCTTCCGGGACCGCAAGGCTGACGCCGCGAAGGACGAGGACGACGTCGTTGTAGACCACCTCGAGGTTCGAGACCGCGAGCACGCAGTAACGCTAGTGGGCGCTACTGCCCCGACACCAGGTGCGAGACCGGCGGGGGGCCGAGCGCCTTGCCGCCCGGACCTCCGGCGTAGGTCATCCACGTGACGACGGGTTTCTGCCCGACGCCACGGCGGTTCCAGTCGCAGACG
>DASQWC010000214.1:0-16789 GCA_035640475.1 Actinomycetota bacterium
CTCGAGGAGGTGACGCGCCTTGACCCATAGCTCCGAGGCGACGTCGGCCGCGTATCTGGCCGGTGAGCTCGCCGACGGCGACAGCAAGGATTTCGAGCAGCACCTGCTCGAGTGCGACGACTGTTGGGCCGACCTCGACGAGGCTCGCCGAGGGCTGACGGCCGTCGAGTCGCTGCGCGAGCTCGCGCCTTCGCATTTGCGCGCGGCGGTGCGTCACGGCACTCCGGCGCGAGGCAGCGGTCGGAGTCATCGGGTTGCGCTCGCTCTTGCCGCCGGTGTCGCGGTGGTGGCGGGCATCGGAGCAGGCGTCGTCCTCGCTCTCCGTCCGAGCGAGCCGTCCGTGATTGCCGCTGCCGTCGCCGGATACATCGACGATGAGCTCCCCGGTGCGAGGATGCCGAAGGCGCCCCCGCCGGATCTCACGTCGTTGCGCCTGGCCGACATCGGCGCGGGAGCCGGTCGTATCGAAGGCGTCACCGTAACGGCGTACGCATACCGCGACCCGACCGGCCGCAGGCTCATGGTGTACGTCGGCACTACTGCGTTTCCGATGCCGCGACGCGCGCATATGTTCCACGGGCCGGACGGCCCGTGGATGACGCACACAGGCGGCGTGATGCTGCTGGCATCGCGAACCCCGCATACGGTCCTGATCGTCGGTGAGGACGACGAGCTCGTTCACGACGCGGCCGTCGCGTTGGACGTGATGTAGCGCAATGCCCGACGTCGTCCTGCCCGTGCTCGATGAAGCCGACGCGCTCCCGTGGGTGCTTGAGCGCTTTCCAGCTGGGTACCGGCCGATCGTGGTCGACAACGGATCGACGGACGGCTCGGCCGACATTGCACGTGACTACGGCGCCGACGTCGTGGCCGAGCCGCAGCGCGGCTTCGGCGCCGCGTGCCATCGCGGCTTGTGCGAGGCGACCGACGAGGTCGTGTGCTTCATGGACGCCGACGGCTCGCTGGATCCCCGCCACTTGCCGACCGTCACTCGCGCGGTTGAGGACGGCGAGGCCGACCTCGTTCTGGGCGAGCGGCGGGCCGAGCGGGGCGCGTGGCCGTTGCACGCGCGCATCGGAAACCGCGTCATTGCGTGGGAAGTGCGCCGCCGAGCTCGGATTGGGATGCGAGACCTCGGACCGATGCGCGCCGCGCGGCGAACGGAGCTCATCGATCTCGATCTGCGCGACCGGCGCTTCGGATGGCCGCTGGAAATGGTGCTGCGAGCTGCGGGGGCCGGCTGGCGGATCGCGGGCGTTCCCGTGCCGTACCGCGCACGCTCCGGACGATCGAAGGTCACGGGAACGCTGCGCGGCACGATTCGCACGATTCGGGACATGACGACCGTCCTCAGATGACGAAAATCATCGTCATCGCGAAGTCGCCCGTCCCCGGCCGAGTGAAGACGAGACTCTGTCCGCCGTGCACTCCGGACGAAGCGGCAGAGATCGCGCAAGCCGCGCTCGTCGACACGCTTCGTGCCGCGGCACACGTGGCAACGACGGTCGTCGCACTCGACGGGCAGCCGGGAGCATGGCTTCCTCCTGACGTCGGCGTCGTCTCACAGCGTGGCGGGAGCCTGGACAAGCGCATCGCAGCCGCGTTCGAGGATGCTGGTGCGCCCGCCCTGCTGATCGGAATGGATACCCCGCACGTATCGGCCGACTTGCTCAGCAACTCGATTGAGGCACTCCAACAGGCCGATGCCGTGCTCGGCGCTGCCGAAGACGGCGGCTGGTGGATCGCGGGCCTTCAGCGAAGTGATCCGCGTGCGTTCGTCGGCGTTCCCATGAGCAAGCGCTTCACGCACGAAGCGCAGCTACGGCGGATGCACGCGCTCGGTCTGCGTATCGAGGCGGTGCCGATCTTGCGTGATGTCGACACGTTCGACGACGCGCTTTGTGTCGCAGCTCAAGCTCCGGAAACGAGGTTCGCCGCGGCCGTCAATGCAGTTGCCGAAGCGGTATCAGCATGAATTGGCCCGAGTGGATGCGCGTCGGTCCGCTCCGCGCGGGCACTTTTCACAGCGACCTCCACCAGGAACGCATCGGAGCTTGGCTGGGGCTCGCGCTGGGTGTCGCATTCGGAACGTGCTTTCTGACGGGACTGCTTTCCCATCTCATCCAGCAGCCACCGGCATGGTTTCACTGGCCCTCACGTCCGGCCGGCCTGTATCGCATCACACAAAGCCTGCACGTCGCGACGGGCATCGCAGCGATTCCGCTGCTGCTCGCGAAGCTGTGGGTCGTCTATCCACACTTCTGGACGTGGCCCCCGCTGCGCTCAATCGCACACGCCGTCGAGCGCATCAGCCTGTTCCCGCTGATCTCGGGGTCCCTCTTCTTGCTCGTTTCCGGACTGCTGAACGTCGCGAACTGGTACCCGTGGGCGTTCTTCTTTCCACGCACGCATTACTGGGCCGCATGGATCACGATCGGCGCGCTCGTCGTCCACATCGCGGCGAAGCTGCCGATCACGCGCAACGCGCTACGGCGTGTTCGAGAGGCACCCGGGCCCATCCGAGACGGCCTGACTCGGCGCGGCTTTCTGACGACCGTCGGCGCCGGCGTCGCGGCGGTGACCGTCGCAACGGTCGGCCAGACGCTTCGTCCCTTGCGCGGCGTGTCGGTGCTCGGGGCGCGGGACCCGCAAGTCGGCCCCCAAGGATTGCCGGTCAACAAATCGGCCGCGTCTGCGCGCGTGCTGCAAACGGCGCGCGACCCCGGCTACCGCTTGCGGGTCGAGGGCAACGTGCAACGGCCGCTCTCGCTGACGATCGACGACCTGCGCTCGCTGCCACAGACCGAGGCGCGCCTTCCCATCTCATGCGTCGAGGGGTGGAGCGCGAACGCGTCGTGGCGCGGTGTGCCGGTCAGAGATCTGCTCGAGCTGGCCGGTGCTCCCGAGGGAGCGTCGGTGCGGGTCGAGTCACTGCAGCCGCGCGGCCTGTATCGAGCCTCCGAGCTGAGCCCCGGCCACGCCGCCGACAGGCACACGTTGCTCGCCACCGAGGTGAACGGAGAGGAGCTGCACATCGACCACGGGTATCCGGTTCGACTCATCGGCCCGAACCGTCCCGGCGTGATGCAAACCAAGTGGGTCTCTCGCCTGATCGTGCGATGACGACTCATTCGCGCGACCTTCCCGGCGGCGGTCTCTTCTGGACGGCCGTAGTCGTCGGTTGGGGCATCATCCTCTTCGGAGTCGGCGGCGCGCTCGCCGATTCGCGATTCACGCATCCGCGATCGATGGCGATCTGGATCGTGGGCTGCTTGATCGCACACGACTTCGTCCTGGCGCCGATCGTCTTCGGCATCGGGAAGGCACTGCGGCGCGCCGCTTCAGGAGCCGACCGCCGTCTGTTGCAAGCGAGCCTCCTTCTGTTCGGTGTGATCTTTCTCGTTTCCATCCCGGTGCTCGGACGATTCGGGTTTCGCCCGGACAACCCGACGCTCTTGCCTCGCGACTACGCGGTCGGGCTCATCGTGACGCTGGCAACGGTCTGGATCTTCACGACGGCAACGTTCTTCTTCGTCTCATGGCGACGGCGACGCGCGTAGCCGCGCGCGCTCACACGCGAGCGGAGGGCGCCGGGCTCGTCGTTGCGGTCGGCGCAGTCCTCGTTGCCGTGGCGGCCGTCTGGGGCGCCAGGCTCGACCGAGTCGGGCACGGGATCGGCGTACATGCCGCGCCGCTCTTTGGCGCGGCGAGCAACAGACTCGGCGCGGTGGTGATCGTGCCGGTCGGCATCGCCTGCCTCCTGATCTGGCGGGGAAAGGAGCTCGCCGAGCGACTCGATTGGCGGCATCTGCTGGCTGGGGCCTTCTTCGCGACCATCGCCTGGGGCATTGCGCTGGCGCTCGTCGATCACGGCGCAGCCGACGGCCTGCTCCGCGGCGTTCGCTCGCCCTTCGACTTCCTCGCGAACGTTCAGCATGTTGGCAGTCCCGGCACGTTCGTCGATCAATTCGTCGAGCGGATCGAAGACAACGTTGTTCATGTCCGCGGACACCCGCCGGCGCTCGTCGTCACGCTGTGGTGGATGCAGCGCATCGGCCTCGCCGGTGCCGTGCCGCTTGCTCTTCTCGCGATGGCGGCCGGTGGTGTTGCCGTCGTCGCGGCTCTGTATGCGTGCCGAGAGGTCGCCGGTGAGGCGGCGGCCCGACGAGCGGCGCCGTTCCTCGTCATGTCGCCGGCGGCGATCTGGCTCGTGACGTCGGCCGATGCCATCTACGCGGGCATGGGCGCCGCCGGTGCCGCCGCGATCGTGGTGGCGACGGGACGGAGGTCGGACACACTGAGTGCGATCGGCGGGCTCCTGCTCGGCGCGGGCCTGTTCATGTCCTACGGGCTGCTCTTGCTCCTCGTCGTTCCGTGCGCGGTGGCAATCGCACGCAGGCACGTACGCCCGTTGGTCGTCGCGGGTCTGGCGATGACGACCGTCGGTGCGGTCTTCGCGATGTTCGGTTTCTCATGGATCGACGGCGCGCTCGCGACGCGCGCCGAATACGCCGCGAGCATCGCGGCCGCCCGTCCATACGGCTACTTCCTGCTCGCGAACATCGCCGCGTTTGCGATCGTCATTGGCCCCGGCCCCCTCGGCGGCCTCGGCGCATTGCGTGATCGCCGGGTGTGGCTCCTCGTCGGCGCGGCACTCGCGGCGGTGCTCGCCGCCGACCTCAGCGGCATGTCGAAGGGAGAGGTGGAACGGATCTGGCTCCCCTTCTGGCCGTGGGCGGCGCTCGCCGCGGCCGGACTCTCGAGCCGCATCCGGATGTGGCTGGGCGCGCAGGCCGTCTTGGCGATCGGCATTCAGACCTTCATCGGGACGCCCTGGTGAGCGGAATCGTCCTCGTCACGGGCGGCGCGGGGTTCATCGGCTCTCACGTTGTCGACGCGCTCGTGTCCGAGGGTTCCGGCGTACGAGTGATCGATTCCCTGCACCGCGCCGCTCACGCGGAAAGGCCCGGCTACCTGAACCCGGGCGCCGAGTACGTCTTTGCCGACGTGCGCGACGTCGAATCGGTTCAGCGTTGCCTCGATGGCGTGACGGCCGTCTCGCACCAGGCATCGATGGTCGGACTGGGCACGGACCTCGGTGACGTCCGCGACTACGTCGAGCACAACGACCTCGGGACGGCCGCGCTCTTGCTGGCGCTCCACCGCCGCGGCTTTTCCGGGAGGTTGGTGCTCGGCTCGAGCATGGTCGTCTACGGCGAAGGCGGCTACCGCTGCCCGGAGCACGGGAACGTGCGCCCGGCCCCACGGCCGCGCGAACGGCTCACCGCGGGCACATTCGATCCGCCGTGTCCCGAGTGCGGCCGCGACCTCACCGCGCGATCGATATCGGAGACCGAGACGACCGACCCGCGCAACGTCTACGCGGCGACGAAGCTCCATCAGGAACACCTGTGCACGACCTTCGCGCGAGAGAGCGGCGCATCGCTCGCCGTCCTGCGCTACCACAACGTCTACGGACCGCGGATGCCGAAAGACACGCCCTACGCCGGCGTCGCGAGCATCTTCCGCAGTGCGATCGAAACCAGAAGCGCACCGCGCGTCTTCGAGGACGGCGGCCAACTGCGCGACTTCGTCCACGTGCGCGACATTGCGCAAGCCAATCTGCGCGCACTCGGAGGAGCACCGGGCGTCTTCAACATCGCCAGCGGTGATCCACACACGGTTCGCGAGATGGCCGACGCACTGGCCGAGGCCGACGGCAACGGCGTGCGGCCGGTCGTCACCGGAGAGTTCCGGCTCGGCGACGTCCGGCACATCTTCGCGTCGATCGACCGCGCCCGGTCCGAGCTCGGCTACGCACCCGCGGTCGACTTCGAGGACGGCATGCGTGAGTTCGCAACTGCTCCCCTGCGGAACTAGCTTTCCGGATAGACCGCTTTGATCGATGTTCCCGTCGAGTAAGCGAGCCGTCCGTCCTCGAGCTCGACCACGCCGAGCAAGCAGTCGCGGGCGACCGGCGGCCCTTCCGGGCGCGCGGCCTGGTTTCTCAGCACCCGGTAGCGCAGCAGGAGCCTCGTCCGGAAACCGCACACGAAGACCTTGTCGCCGGCGACGGCAAGGCCGGACGGCGCCGTGCGCGACGGAAGGTACGTGTTGGGCCCAACCGGGTCCGCCCGCCCGAGGCGCTCACGCCCGCCGCCGGGGGCGTTGTCGGCGAGCCACAGCGCTCCGAACTCGGTGAAGTCGAACGCGAAGGGGTTGTTCCAGCCGTAGGAGTACGACGTCCACTTCTGGTCGGGCCCTCCGTCCGGATCGAGCTTCAGGATCTTGCCGTTTGGCGCCTTGGAATCGGAGACGGCGCCCGGGTCCTGGAGATCCCCGACGCCCACGGCGAGCACACCGTCCTCCGGGCTGATCGCGATGTGACCGCCGGTGTAGAGATCGGTGCTGCGCGGGCCGAGCCAGACGAGGCGCTGGGGTCCGGGCGCGACCTTGGCGACGACGAGACGAAGATCCGGACGTGTCCACGAGGCGAAGATGTTGCGGTCTTCATCGACGGCGAGCCCCAACAATCCGCGCTGACCTTTCGACGACACCCTCACGCGCGCGTGGACTTTCCCGTCGAGGTCGAGAATCCGTCCGGTCGTCCGCTCGCCGTAGAGCAGACCGCCGTCGAACGGAACCATCGCCGTGACGTCGCGTGCGCCCCGGACCAACACGCCTTCGGGTGGTTTGCCGCACGCGGGGAGCAGCAACACCGCGACCACAAATACGACCGACCGCTTCACTGAAGAAGAGGATGCCCGATTAACGGACCAGAGCGCGCTCGGCCCGGATGAACCTGAACTGGCACTGGGAATACCACTTCTCGGGCGCTGCGTAGAGCTTGACCCACATCTTGTGCGCTTCACACCACCCGCAGCCGAAGCCGTCCGCGTCCGGAACGAACTTCGGGCAGCTCCGGCAGTCGCGCTTGGGGACGTTGCGATGCGCAAGCACCGACTCGAGCGTGAGGTAGGTGTCTCGCGTGGCCTTCGGACCGATCATCGGCGTCCCTTTCTCCACGCTTGTGCTTGTCCCTGGAATCGCTCGAGGACGTCCCACGGTACGTCCCCCTTCGGGTCACCCACGCGCTCCTCCCAGAAGCCCGGGCTGAACTCGTCCAGGAATGTGATGCGCTCGACCCACTTCACGCTCTTGTACGCCCACTTGTACGCCGGCGAAACGAAGCGCAGCGGCCACCCGCGCTCCGGCTTCAAGTCGCGGCCGTCCACACGCCACGCGAACAGACCGTCGCGAGCTTCCTGCAACGTAAGGCACGATGCGTACGGACTGGACCTCGCCGTGATGAGGACGTAGCTCGCTTCGGTCAGCGGCGACGCCTCCGTTGTCAACGCGTTGAGGTGAACGCCCTCCCACCGGCAATCGGGTCGCGACCATCCCCACACGCAGTGCAGGTCGACGACCCGCGTGATTCCTCCGAGCGCGTGAATGTCGTCCATCTGCAGCTCGACCGCCCGTTCGACGAGCCCGTCGACGTGAACGGCCCACGAGCCGGTCGGAACTTCGGGTTCCAAATGCAGGATCGGCAGATCGCCGTCGACGATCCGCTGCACGCGATCGGCGAGCGGACGCGACTGAGTCCCGGTCTGCTTCGGTCTCACGCCGGCACCTGTACGGGGACGAGCCGCCAGCGTCGCGTCGCGTGGATCAGAGCGGCGCATCCGCCCAAACACGCGACGGCCACGGCGGCCAGGCCGAGGACGTAGGAGCCCGTCCAGCTCTTCGTCACGCCGAGTCCGAACGGCAGCAGGAAACCTCCGAGCCCGCCGGCGGCGCCCACGAGACCGGTCACGGCGCCGATCTGTGTCGGAAAACGTCTCGGGACGATCTGGAAGACGGCACCGTTGCCCGCGCCCAGCGACCCAATGGCAAGCGTGAGAAGGCCCACCGTCGCAACGGGCGAGGGACCCCCGGCGACGACGATCAGCGCCACGGCCGCGATCGAGAACACTGCAGGCAGCACGCGCTCGCCGCCGACCTTGTCCGCAATGAGCCCGCCGAACGGACGCAACAGGCTGCCGGACCCAGCGCATACCGCGGTAGCCGTTGCCGCCCACAGTGCACCGACCCCGTACGCATCGCGAAGGAAGATCGGGAGAAAGCTCACCATGCCGACGAATCCGCCGAACGTGACGAGATAGATCGCACACAGCGAGCGCGCGTCAGAGGACATCCACACGCTTCGAAGCGGCTGGGGAGACGACGCCTCACCGGCGGGCGAGGATCGCGTCAGCGCGACGAAGGCCACGAGCACTCCCAGGAGCGGCAACGACGCCAGGCCCAGGACACCGTGCCAGCCCACGTGTCCCGCCAGCCGCGGAGCGACGAGCGCCGCAACCACCGTGCCGCTGTTTCCGGCGCCCGCGATGCCCATGGCCAGACCGCGCAGTCGCGGCTCGAAGGCCTTGCCCGCAAGCGGCAGTGCTACGGCGAAGCTCGACCCGGCGACGCCGAGCAAGATTCCGACGAGGAGCAGCTCGACAACCGACCGCGCGCCCAGCCACCCCCACAGCACCGCCACGACCGTGATCACAAGCGTCGCGGCGCCGACGGGCCGGGCACCCTTGCGGTCGGCCAACGGCCCGACGATCAATCTGAAGAGCGATCCGGCAACGAGCGGGACGCCGACGGCAAGACCCTTCGCCCACGGCGCCAGGCCGAGGTCGTCGGAGATCGCGATACCCAGGGCGCCGAGGAGGACCCAGCACATGAAGCTCACTTCGAAGTGCAGCAATGAAGCGACGAGTGTGGGCACGTGACCGGCCCGGCGAATGTCGGCGATTCGCATCAGTCCTCGCCCTCACCCGTCGTCGAAGGGACGAACGACTCGGAGAACCGCTCGCCGAGATAGGCGGCAACCCCGGCCGGTCGCAGCCGCTCGACGACGTCCGGGAACCCATCGCCGTCCTCTCGCCGTTCGACGAAGAGCTCGACGAGGGCGCGCACGATGTCCTCGGCCGCGGCGGCATCGATGCGCCCGATGCGGTCGGCCATCCGCACCCGGCGGCCGAGGCGTCCGCCGACGAAGAGCTGGTAACCCTCGCGAACGGACCCGCAGATCTTCACCCGGCACCCGGCCAGCCCGATGTCCGACGCCTGGTGCTGCGCGCAGCTGTTCGGACATCCCGAGATGTGGATGCGCATGTTGCGCACGGCGTCGTCCTCCGGTGGGGATGAGCGGAAGACATCGCCGATGCGCCGGGCGGCGTCCTGCGAGTCTGAGACCGCAAGCACGCAGTGGGTCGTGCCCGGGCAAGCGCGAACGTCGGATACATCTCCCGCACCGAAGGCGGCCAGACCCGCGGCGCTCAGTGCCGACAGCACGCGAGCGATGCGGTCCTCGGCCACCCATGCGATCTCGGCGTTCTGTTCGGGGCTGAACCTGACGGAGCCGTCCCCCTCGTCGCGCGCGAGCGAAGCGAGTGCGCGCACCTGATCGGGTGTGAGATCGCCCAGAGGTACACCGACACGAACGCGGAAGCGCCCGGGCTGGCGTTGCGGGAGCACCGAAGCGTCGGAGGGTGCGGCCGGCTCGGGCGGCATCGTCGGCTCACCGAACAGCGGGCGCTCGCCGGTTTTCGCCTCGAAGGCCTCCGCAAACGCTTCACGGAACTTCTCGATCCCCCACGCCTCGACGAGGTACTTCAGACGCGCTCGGTTGTCGCGGAACCCATGCTCGGAATAGACGTCGATGACGGCGTCCATGACGGCCACGGCGCGCTCGGCCCGAACGTACGCGCACAACGCGTGCGAGACGCGCGGCGTCGTGGCAAGGCTTCCGGCGATCCAGACGGCGAAGCCCGGCTCCCGACCCGGTCCGGGGACCGCAACGAACCCGATGTCGTTTACTTGTGCGTGACGCGCACAGTCGCCGCAGCCGCCGAAAGAGACGTTCAGACGGCGCGGAAGTCTCGTGTTGTATTCGGCGGCTCGCCGCACGACGGCATCGTGCGTCTCACGCACCCACGGCCGGGTGTCCAGAACTTCCTCGGCGCAGATGCCGGCGGCCGGGCAGCCGAGCACGTTTCGAACGGTATGGCCGCACGCCGCACGCGTCGTCAGTCCGGCCTGGTGAAGCGACTCCATCACCTCGAGGAGCTTTGTCGTCGGCACTCCGTGCAGCTCGACGTTCGTCCGGGTCGTGAGGTGGATCGTTCCGTCCGCGCATCGTTGCGCCAGCTCCGCAACGCGATCGAGCTGATCGCTCGACGCAACGCCGCCTGGGATCCTGATGCGCATCATGTGCACGCCTGCCTGGTTCTGGCTGCACACTCCCCACGTCTTCAGGCGGTAGTAATCCTCCCCGGTGAGCGCTTCATAGCCCTCGCGCACGATCCGGTCGAAGTCGACGTCGAGATCGCCGGAGGACTTCAGTCCCTCGACGTCGGGCTTCTGCTGCCAGAGTGCTCGCGTCCTAGGCATCCGCCGCATCCATGAGGAGATCGAGATCCAGCCGGTAGCCGACGCGGCGCACGGTGACGATGGCATGACCAGCGCCGTCCATCGCCCGGCGCAGCCGCCGCACGCACACGTCGATCGCGCGCGGGTCGACCGTTGCGTCCTGCCCCCAGATGTGCTCGGCAATCGCTTCGCGAGTCAGCGCTCGTTGCGGACTGCCGGCCAGCAATCCGAGAACCCGCAGGTCGAGCGGGCGAAGCGCCAGCGGTCGTCCGAGAAGGCGTGCGCCGGCGCGCTCGACCGTGAGGGGACCGAGGGAGATCGCCACGCACAACACGTTATGGGCGCGCGTTTTCAGGGATGTTTCAGGCGGTTACGGCGCTGTGAAGACCTCGTGTCCGTGCAGGTCAGCCCTTATTCGGACTGAAAGTCGCCGCTGCGCCCGCCGCTCTTCGAGACCAGCCGCACGCCGGTGATCACAGCAGCGCGGTCGTAGGCCTTCGTCGTGTCATACAGGCACAGCGCACCGACGGCGGCCGACGTCAAGGCCTCCATCTCGACACCGGTGCGATCGCGCGCCCGAACGGTCGCGCGCACGACGATCCGTCCATCGGTTTCGTTCGGCGTCACCGAGACCTCGGCCCCCGTGAGCGCGACCGGGTGACAGAACGGCAGCAGGTCCGGCGTGCGCTTCACTGCTTGCAGCCCGGCGATGCGCGCGGCTTCGAGCGCGTCGCCTTTCGGCGTGCCCGCGCAGACCCGGGCGCACGCTTCCGGCGTCATCGAGATCGTTGCTTCGGCCACCGCCTCCCGCTCCGTGACGTCCTTCCCGCCGACATCGACGATGCGTGAGCTCACCTCAGGCGCTCCTCGCCGGCGTAGACGTTGAATCCTTCCTCCCGCAGGAAGCCGACGAGCGTCATTCCGAAACGGTTCGCAACGTCAACGGCCAGCGAAGACGGCGCCGAGACGGCACAGAAGAACGACACTCCCGCACGCAACGCCTTCTGCAAGAGCTCGAAGCTCGCTCGTCCGCTCACGAGGACGGCGTGGTCGGTGAACGGAACTCGCTTCTCGAGCACGCCCCAGCCGGCAAGCTTGTCCATCGCGTTGTGGCGTCCGACATCCTCACGGATCTCAACGAGCCCGCCGGTCGCGTCGAAGAGCGCAGCCGCGTGGAGCCCACCGGTCTTCGAGAAGATGCGTTGCGCTTCGCGCAAACGATGCGGAAGCGACAGGACGACATGGCGTGTGACCATCGGGCCGTCGCTCAGTTGCGGGCCGCCGAGTGACTCGACGGCGTCGAGGCTCGCTTTGCCGCACACGCCGCACGCGCTCGTCGTGTAGAAGTGGCGCTCGAGGGAGCCGAGCTCGGGCAGCGACGGAAGCGCCAGATCGACGGTGACGACGTTGAACTGCTGTTCCTGCCCGATGTCGGGATCGACACAGTAGCGAACGCTCGACACATCTTCGTGCTTGCCGATAACGCCCTCGCCGTAGAGAAAGCCCGTCGCGAGCTCGAAGTCGTTGCCCGGCGTGCGCATCGTGACGGCAACGGTCCTGCGCTCACCGCCGGCCTGTACGCGAATCTCGAGCGGCTCTTCGGTCGCCAGCGTGTCCGCACGAGTCTTCTCGCCGTTCCGCGACACGGCGCGTACGGTCGTCGACACTTGACTCCCAGGACGATGACTCACGTCGTCGGCTCACTCTACGATCTGGCCCCTTCCCCATGGCGCGTACCATGGAGGAGGAGATGGATCTTCACGTCCCACTGCTGACCGGCGCGATCCTGGCGCCGTTTACCGGAATCCAGGTCTGGATCAACAAGGGACGCTTCGATGCAATCGAAGGACGCTTCGATGCAATCGAGCGGCGCTTGGATCAGATGAGGTCTGAGCTATTGCAGATCGCTCTGGCCCTCGGCGCACATTCCCATCCCGAGCCGAACTAAGTCGTCCGCTCGATCCGCACCACTGCGTTGTAGTCGGGAATTCCCGCCTGCGGCGAGCGGACGCGCCGGTCGATCAGCACCGATCCTTCCGGCCAGTGCACCTGAACGTTTCGCGGCCGAACCGGGGCGCAGAACACGTGACCGTTGTATTCACCGGCGTCGCTTCGCAGCGTGACGGCGTCGCCGTTGCGCAGGCCGAGCGCCTCCGCGTCGCTCGCGTTCATCAGCACCGCATCGCGGACGGCCTTGTTCAGCGGATCGGTCTGCTCATGAACCATGCTGTTGAACTGCTTGCCTCTTCGCGTCGCGCACAGGAACATGCCGTCGGGCACCTCGACGAGCGGCAGCGGAACGACCGAGAAGTGCGCCTTGCCGTCGGACGTCGGGAAGCTCCATCCGTCGCACAGCAACGGTCCGCCGTACTGCACCGAGTCACCCGCGTCGCGGAGCTGCTGGATGCCTTCGTACAGCGGCACGACGCGCGCAATCTCCTCGCGCACGCCGTGCGTGTCGGCGAACGACAGGCGGTCGGACAGCTCGGGGCGCACGCGTCGCGCGAGATCGAACAGGACGTCCCACTCGGCCCTCGCTTCGCCGATGCGCCTGCCTTTGATCTCGGGTGAGTAGATGATCCGTCGTTCGGTCGATGTCTCCGTGACGCCGCCGGGCGTCTCGTAGCGCGTGGCGGCCGGCAGCAGGACGACATCGCCGCCGCCGACGAGCATCTGCGACGACGCCACGATGTCCATGTGCACGCGCAACGGGACGCGCGATAGCGCCTCCTCGACGTAGCGCGGCTCCGGGAGCACCTCGAGGAAGTTGCCGCCCGAGCAGAACAGAACGTCCAGGTTGCCCTCATGCGCCGCGTCGACCATCTCCGGCGCCGTGAGACCTCGCGCGCTCGGCACGGGGAACCCCCATTGCTCGGTCATCTCCGCCGCAGTCGCGTCGGTGACCGGAACGCCGCCGGGAAGGACGGTCGAGTACGCGCCCATCTCGGCGCCACCCTGGACGCCCGAGTGTCCGCGGATCGGCATCAGGCCGCATCGTTCGCGCCCGACGAAGCCTCTCGACAGTCCGAGGTTGACGATTGCGCGGACGTTGTCCTCTCCGTACGCGTGCTGCGTGACACCCATGCTCCAGACGAAGACGGCGGTTGAGGCGGCGCCGATCATGTCGCCGAGCTCCGCCATCTCGTCTCGAGTGCACCCGCCGGCGCGTTCGAGGTCGTCCCAAGACTGCGCTTCGAGCGCTGTGCTCAGCTCGTCGAAACCGGTCGTGTGAGCGTCGATGAACGACCGGTCGACGAGGTCGCGCTGGATCATGTGCCGCAGGACACCGTTCAGAAAGCCGACGTCGCCTCCGATGTTGATCTGGAAGAAGCGGTCGGTGATCTTCGTCCCGAAGAGCGCCGATTCGAGGTTCGAGGGGACCCAGTACCGGTCCATTCCCGGCTCCCGGTACGGGTTCACGCAGACGACCTTCGTCCCGGCCTTGCGCGCGTGGTAGAGGTACTTCATCGACACGGGCTGGTTGTTCGCGACGTTCGAGCCGATGAACACGATCAGGTCGGTGCCGATCCAGTCGGTGTACGAGCACGTCGTCGCGGCCACCCCGAGGCCCTCTTTGAGCGCGAACGTGCTCGGCGAGTGGCACACGCGCGCGGCGTTGTCGATGGAGTTTGTTCCGATGGCCCGGACGGCCTTGGCGGCCGCGTAATAGCTCTCGTTGGGCATGCCGCGGCTGGTCAGATAGAAGGCAGCCCGCTGCGGATCGGTGGCACGGATGCGCGACGCGACGAGATCGAGCGCCTCTTCCCAGGACGCTCGCTTGAAACCGCGGTCGCCGGCGGGCCGGATCATCGGGTAGGGAAGGCGTCCGAGCTCGCGCAGCTCCGCGGAACGCTTTTGCTTTAGTGGCTCGACGTCGGAAAGAAGCGCCGGATCGAGCGCCGGCATCGTGTTCAAGCTCAGCAGCCGCAGGCGCACGTTGCACAGGTGAACCTCATCCATCGTCCAGTCGCGCAGACCCTTGGTGCCGAGCGCGCAGCCGTCGCAGACGCCGTGGCGCAGGATCCGCCACGCGTAGGGAAGCTGACGCTTGTTCTCGCGAATCGCCTTCCAGATCTCGAGGTAGTTGTTCGGACGCTTCTCGCCGATGCCGAACGGCTTGCGGCTCGCCCACAGCGAGGGCTTCCAGGGCATGAGCGCAGGATAATCACGTGATGAGCTGGCTCGAAGGAGTTACGCAGGCCGTCGCGACGGCGGCGAACATCGGCGTCGGCGAGCTGACGCTCTCCAAAGAGACGTCGCAAGAGATCCTCGATCTCGCCCGGATCGCGTCGCACGAATCCGGCGAGCGCATCAATGCTCCCCTGCTCTGCTACGCGCTCGGGATTGCCGTCGGGAAGGGAGCGTCGCTCGAGGATCTGGCCGCTGCCGTGCGCGCGGCCGGTTAAGCGCTCGTCAGGTCCGTCGGCGTGTTGAGGTTCACGAACGACCGGCCGCGCGGATCGACGGCGCTCCACTCGTCTTCGTCCACCCACACGACGTCGAGCGTCTCGAGCATCCGTTGCACGGCGCGCTCGCCCTTTCGGAGCGCCGCCTCGACGCGGTCCGCGGCGCCGGACGACCACACGCCGTGCAACGGCTCCGGCCGGCCATCACGACGCGGGACGACCGCGTCCGCACCCGCCGCACGCGACGCGAGCAGGACGATCAGCTTCGGCGACAGAAACGGGGTGTCGCACGCGCACACGAACACGTGCTCATGCCTCGCGGCGCGCAGCGCTCTCGCGATTCCGGCGATCGGCGTCTGCGCCTCGTCGTCGTCGACGACCACGCGCACACCGAGGGGCTCCAGCGGCTCCGCATCTTTGGTGACCGCGAAGACATCGTCGGAGACGGCGTTCAAGCGGTCGAACACGCGAACGATCAGCGGACGGCGATCGAGCTCGATCAGCGCCTTGTCGCGACCCATGCGCGTCGACAGCCCGCCGGCGAGGACGGCGGCGCTCAAGCTCACGGCAGGTCGCGAACCGGGAGTACGCGGCACGACTCACCGGCCGCCATCGTCGCGCCGGCCGGGATGATCGCCAGACCGTCCGCCCGCGCAAAAGTGGCCAGGAGGTTGGATTGGTGGCCGCCCTCCGGGGCGGCCACCAATCGGTCGCCGTCCCGCCGAAGACGCACACGCGCATAGCGCGTGCGCGTCTTCGGCGCCTCGATCGCGGCCTCGAGCGTGGCGACGACGTCCGGGTAGGACTCGTCGCGTCCCATCAGCTTCATCAGCGCCGGATACGCGAACACCACGAACGAGACGAACACCGATACCGGGTTCCCGGGGAGCGCGATCACCGGCTTCCCACGATGGGAGCCGAACGCCTGTGGGCGTCCCGGTTGCATCGCAACGTTGGCGAACGTCATCGTGCCGGTTGCTTCGAAGGCGCGCTTCACCGGATCGCGCTCCCCCGCCGACACGCCGCCTGAGCACACGAACGCGTCCACGTCGTCGGCGATGCGATCGAGCGCATCGACGAGCGCGCCCGCATCGTCGCGGCCGATGCCGCCGTCGACCGGGATCCCACCGGCATCGCGCACGCACGCGGCGAGGATCGTCGCGTTCGCGTCGTAGATCTGCGCGTCGCGCAACGGATTCCCAGGCCGGACGAGCTCGTCCCCGGTCGACACGACGCCGACGCGCGCGCGCGGGATCACCGAGGCCGCGCCCAGACCGGCGGCCGCGAGCGCTCCTACATCGGGTGCATCCAGACGCCGTCCCGCACGCACCAGAACGTCGCCGGCCCCGGCGTCCTCACCGGCCGGACGGATGTGCTTGCCCGAGGGCACGGCGCGCAGAACGACCACTCGGTCGCCGTGCCGATCGCACAGCTCGACCGGCACGACCGCGTCGGCGCCGTGGGGGACGACACCGCCGGTCGGTACGACGATCGCTTCGCCGGCACCGACCGCCCCGTCGAACGACTGCCCCATCCGAACTTCACCCGTGACACGCAGCTCGGCCGGCGGCGACGCGACGTCCGCGCTGCGAACGGCGTAGCCGTCCATCGCGGAAGAAGTGAATCCCGGAAGGTCGGCCGGCGCGACGACATCCTCGGCGAGCACGCACCCCCATGTGTCATCGAGCGAGATCCGGCGCGCGGGAAGTGTCTCGATGCTCGCGAGTAAACGAGATCGGTACTCGTCGATCGAGAGGAGGATCGCTTCCTCTTCGGGATCCCTTACTTGTCGACCGGGGGCGCTGCGCCCCCCGGACCCCCCGCGTCTTCGGTTGAGCCTTCGACTCAACCGACCCACCGCTCCCCCCACGGACCCGACTCCTTCTTCCATACGGGAACGCGCCGCTTCACCTCGTCGACGATGTAACGGCAGGCGTCGAAGGCTTCGTCGCGATGCG
>DASQWC010000215.1:0-73570 GCA_035640475.1 Actinomycetota bacterium
GACACAAGCGCGACCAGGCGCTCCCATTCCTCGGGCGGCACGACGTACAGACATGCGTCGATGCCCTTCTGCAGGACGACCTGGGCGCCGAGGGACTCTCGAAGCCGTACGGGGAAGATGACTCTTCCCTTGGCGTCCAGCGCGTGTCGATGTTCTCCGAGGAACAACCCGCCGCCTCCAGTCGGAGCATTCGTCGGGGGCATCCGCGCTGCTCCCCCCGCGGCCCCGGACGCCCACCGGGTCTCCCACGTCCTCCAAGTTGCGCCACTTTACTCCACACCGCTCCACCGGGTCAACGCAATTGGGCGCCAAAAGCGCAGGTAGAACAGGTGTTTCCTGTTGTGGCCGCTTGGGGCCTCTTAAGACAGGTGTTGCTTAGTGTGCCCTAGCGATGGGCAGATACGGCAGCCACTCGGGCTCGGCCTGGCCGACGACGAGCCGCAGCCAGAAACCCTCAGGCGGCGCCTTCGGACGGCGCGCCAGGCGCAGGCCGACCTCGTTTGGAAGCCTGTTCTCCTTGCGGGCGTTGCACCGCCGGCAGGCGGCGACGACGTTGTCCCACGCGTGGCGACCCCCGCGGCTGCGCGGGAGCACGTGGTCGACGTTCTCGGCCTGCCTGCCGCAGTACTGGCACGAATGGCCGTCCCGCAAGAACACGGCCTTTCGCGAGGGAGCAACGTGCAGGCGCCTCGGTACGCGGACGTAGTACCGGAGCCGGATCACGCTCGGGGCCTCGATTGCCAGGTGCTCCGAGTGGTACAGAGCGCCGTTGCGCTCGACGACCTCAGCCTTCTCGTGGAGGACGAGGACGATCGCCCGCCGATGGGCAACCACTCCCAGCGGTTCGAGACTTGCGTTGAGAATCAGTGATCTTCCCAACTGAATCGCCTTGCTGGGGATTCTAACGTTCAGACGGTCAGTCCAGCTTCCGAACGGCCTCGACGATCTCCGCCGCAAGGTCGTAGCGCCCGAAGGGCGGCATGACGTACAGACCGGCGGCCTCGGCGCGCAGCTCCCTCGACAGCTCCGTGGCGATCTCGACACCCGCGCGCGTTGCCCGCTTCCCCGCGTCACGCATCCGAGCACGAATGTCATCCGGGATCGACACACCCGGGAGCTCGTTGTGCAGGAACTCCGCATGGCGCGACGTGACGAGCGGCAGAACGCCGACGAGAACCGGCAGCCGTAGCGGACCGTGGCGCTCCTCGAAGCTCTTGCGGAACACACGAAGTACGTCGGCCGAGAACGTGGGCATCGCCAGTGCGTAATCCGCACCCGAACGAATCTTCTTGTCGAGAAGCCGGCATTCCCGCTCGAGATCGGCCGCGCCCAGGTTCACTGCGCATCCGACGACGAAGCTCGTCGGCTCCCCGATCGACGCGCCGACTTGGTCCTTTCCTCTGTTCAGCGACTCCGTGATCAACGAGATGAGGCCGGTCGGGACTACGTCGACGTTGTCGGTCGCGTCCGGGTAGTCACCGATGCGCGTCGGGTCGCCGAGGCACACGAACAAATTGCGGATGCCCAGCGCGTGCCCGGCGAGCAGATCTCCCTGAATGCGCAAGAGATTGCGTCCGCGAATTGGGAAATGAAGGATCGTCTCGATCCCGACGTGCTCGTGGATCAGCCGGGCCGGCGCCCACGGACTCATGCGCATGCGTGCCATTGGGCTGTCGGCAACGTTGATGACGTCGGCACCCGCGTCGAAGAGCGTTTCGGCTCCCGCGAGCATCTTCGCCGTCGAGGTGCTGCGCGGCGGATCCATCTCTACGGTGACGACGAATTGCCCGGCGGCGAGCTTGGCGCCGAGCGCCGTCGTGGATGACGCCGTGTCGGCGCCGCCTTCCGCCGGCGCGGCCGGGAGGATCTCCAGCAGCAGCTGGCGCGGTCCGGCCAGCGCCTCGGCCATCGACCGGATGTGCTCGGGGCCGGTACCGCAGCAGCCGCCGACGATGGACGCGCCGCTCGCCACGAACGCGCGCGCGTAGTCGCCCAAGTACTCGGGCGTCGCCGGGTACACGATCCGTTCACCGACACGCGCCGGCCCCCCGGCATTCGGCATGGCGACGAGCGGCGTCGAGCCGACGAGGTCGCGCATCAACGTGATGATGCGAAGCACCTGCGCCGGCCCCTCCGAGCAGTTCACGCCGACGGCATCGGCACCGAGCTCGACGAGGCGCGATGCGACGTTCTCCGGTGTCGAACCGAGGAGTGTACGGTCGTCTCGGGTGAAGGTTGCGGTCACGATCACGGCCAGATCGCACACCGACCGTGCCGCTTGGAGGGCTTCCTCCATCTCGATCAGGTCCGACTGCGTCTCGATCAAGATCAGGTCGGCACCTGCCGCAGCGAGAACGCCGATCTGCTCGGCGTAGGCCTTCCGCGCCTGGCTCCGCTTGACGCGCCCATACGGTGCGAGCCGGACGCGCAACGGGCCGACCGATCCGGCCACCAGGACTCCGGCTTCCCGTGCGAGCTCGACGCCGCGCCGATTGATCTCATCCACGCGTCCCTCGAGGTCGAGCTTGCCGAGAGCGAATCGGTTCGCACCGAATGTGTTCGTCTCGACGAGCTTCGAACCGGCGTCGGCGAACGCCCGGTGCACGGCGCGGACGACGTCCGGACGATCGAGGTTGAGGATCTCGACGCAGTCGTCGGGTCCGACGATGCCGCGCTCGATCAACGACGATCCGATCCCGCCGTCGGCGAGCAGAGGTTCGTCGGCGACGAGAGCGCGAAACTCTGCGCCGTTCATGTCTCGATTATCGACCGCGGGCTACGAGGAGACGCCCGCAACCTCTTTCGGAAGCGGAAACCGGACGTCCTCATCGACGACCCGAACCTCTTCGACCACGCTCGGCCCGAATCCGGTGAGGTAATCGAGAACACGATCTACGAGCCACTCGGGAGCCGACGCCGACGACGAGAGCCCGACAAGCTCGACTTCCTCGAGCCAAGCCGGATCGATTTGCGATTCGTCCTCGATGAGGTAGGACTGCGCGCCGTGCTGCTTTGCAACCTCAACCATGCGGAGCGAGTTCGACGAATTGGGAGCGCCGATGACCAGGACGAGTGGTGCGCGCCGTGCGAGGACCTTGACCGCGGCTTGCCTGTTTGTCGTCGCATAGCAGATGTCGGACTTCGTCGGTTCCTTGATGTTCGGGAATCGGCGTCGAAGTGTCGCGACGATCTCCTTCGTATCGTCGACCGACAACGTCGTTTGTGTGATGTACGAAACGTTGTCGGGGTCGGCGACCTCGAGCTCCTCGGCCTCCTTGGCATCTTGAACGAGCACCGTGCGTGTCGGCGCCTGCCCCATCGTCCCTTCTACTTCCTCGTGACCGGCATGGCCGATCAGCACGATGGTCCGTTCGCGCTTTGCGAACCGAATGGCTTCGACGTGCACTTTCGTGACGAGCGGGCACGTCGCGTCGATGAGGTGGAGATCTCGTTGTTTTGCCGTCTCGTAGACGGTGGGAGCCGAGCCGTGCGCGGAGAGCACGCAAATCGAGCCGTCGGGAACCTCGGTGACCTCGTCGACGAAGATCGCTCCCCGGCGCTCGAGTCCTTCGACGACGTGGCGGTTGTGGACGATTTGCTTACGCACGTAAATCGGGGGGCCGAAACGATCGATGGCCCGCTCGACGATGTCGACGGCACGATCGACCCCCGCGCACCATCCGCGCGGAGCAGCCAAGAGAACGCGCTCCAAGGACATAGCGCAACCAGCGTAAAGGCACCACCGCGCCGGGGGGTTCGGGGGGCCGCGGAGCGAAGCGGAGCCGCCGCGCAATTGGGGGGGTTCGGGGGGCCGCGGAGCGAAGCGGAGCCGCCGCGCGAAGCGCGGCCGCCCCCCGAACTACCCGGGAGCGCGCAATGGGCCGCCGCAAGGCCCGCACCACGATCCGGACTCGTATGATCTTTCGGCACATGGCCCGTGCTACCCGGTCGTTCGATGCTTTTGCCGACGCGTTTGCGCGGATTACCGACTCCGTGGAATACGTCATCCAGGGCAAGCCCGACGCCGTCCGGCTTTGCGTCGTCGCCCTGTTCGCTGAGGGTCACGTCCTGATCGAGGACGTCCCGGGCGTCGGCAAGACGATGCTCGCCAAGGCCCTCGCGCGCTCCCTCGGCTGCTCGTTCCGCCGTATCCAGTTCACCCCCGACCTCCTCCCCACCGACATCACCGGCGTCCGCGTCTGGGCTCGGCAGCGTGGAGGCGTCGAGTTCCGGCCCGGCCCGGTCTTCGCGCAGGTGGTCCTCGGCGACGAGATCAATCGCGCGTCGCCGAAGACACAGGCGGCGCTCCTGGAGTCGATGGAAGAGCGCCAGGTCACGCTCGACGGGCACACCTATCCGCTCGAGCGTCCGTTCATGGTCGTCGCAACGCAGAACCCCATCGAGCACGAAGGGACCTACCCCCTGCCCGAAGCCGAGCTCGATCGCTTCTTGATGCGCGTGCGCATCGGCTACCCGGCTCCGGAGGCAGAAATCGACGTGCTGTCGATTCACGGCCTTCCCGGCCGCATCGACGATCTCGACGCAGTCGCGAGTGCCGCCTCGGTCCGCAAGCTCATCGATCAGGCCCACGAGGTGCACGTTGCCGATGCGATCAAGGGGTACATCGTCGACTTGCTCGGGGCGACGAGAGAGCACGATCACGCGTATCTCGGCGCGTCACCGCGCGCGGGACTGATGCTTCTTCGCGCGGCACGGGTCGCGGCGGCGTCCGATGCGCGCGCGTACGTCGTCCCCGACGACGTCAAAGAGCTGGCCGAGCCGGTCCTGTCGCACCGCATCATCCCGACCCCGGAAGCGCAGCTCGCCGGCGTGTCGGCTGAATCGGTCGTCGCCGACGCGGTGAGCCGAACGCCAGTGCCCAAGCCGGCCAGGGCGTGACCACTCGCGGGCGAACCCTGGCGGCCCTCGCCGCCTCGATGCTCGTCTTCGGACGGCTGGGCGGAATGCGCGAGCTGATCATGGCGGGCGCGTCGTTCGCGCTCGTGCTCGTCCTCGGCTTCTTGCTCGTGTGGCTTCGAGGAGGACGCGTGCGCGCACAGCGCAAGGTCGTTCCTGTGCAGGCGTTCGTGGGCGGGCGCGTCCGCGTCGAGCTCACGGTCGAAGCGGGCGGGCGCCTGGGGTTCGGACCACTGCTCCTCGCCGATCGCGTGCCCCGTGCCGTCGGGCCGAGCCCACGCCTGGCTCTTCCCGGCGCCGGCCATGCACGCCGCCGTGCCGTCGCGTACACGATCACACCCCGATTGCGCGGCCGATACACGATCGGTCCGCTGGAGCTCACGCACACGGATCCCTTCGGGGCCGTCCGGCGCCATGTGAACGCTCCCGGCGCGTCGCCGCTGCTCGTGCTACCTGCCTTCGAAGAGATCAATGCGCTGCCGACGGGCGTCCAGCGCATCGGCATCGTGAGGAACTCGCCGCTCGTCGGACAGGGCGACGAGTTCTATGCGCTCCGTGCGTACGAAGAAGGCGACGACCTCCGAAAGATCCATTGGCCGACGTCGGCCAAAATCGGCCAGCTCGTCGTCCGCCAGGAGGAATTGCTCGCGGAGCCGCGCGCGCTCATCGTTCTGGACACGACGGCGGCCAAGCACAAGGGACGCGGAGCCGCTTCGTCGCTCGAAGCCGCGGTCTCGGCGTGCGCGTCCGTGGGAGTCCTCGCGATCCGCCGGCGTATGCGCATCGACGTACTCACTCCCGACGGCCCGCTCCTGCGGCATCGAACGCCCTCGGAACGGCAGCTGCTGCACGCGCTGGCCGTCGTCGAGGCCAGCAAGCGACGCGGCCTGACCAACGCGCTCGAACGAACGGCGGGGCGTCCCGGCCGGGCTGCACTGGTCGTCGTGATCACGCCGGGCCTCACCAAGGACGAGCTGCGGGCGATGGCCTCTCGCGCGAAGGGCGCGGCGGCGGGAGCCGTCGTGCTCGTCGACGCGTCGACGTTCGAGCGCAAAGCGCAACGAATCTCCCGGAGCGCGGAGGCCGACCTTGCCATGCTCTCGCTGCCGGTGATGCACCTGAGGGCAGGCGACTCGTTCCGCACCGTTTGGAACGCTGGGGTCTACGGTGTCGCTCTGGCGAGATGACCCGAAGCCGTCGCCGGCGACACTCGCCTCGCTCGTCGCTGTCGCGCTCGTCGCCGTCGCAAGCCTGAGCCGGATCTTCGACGACCCGAAGTATCTGGCGTGGGCGTTGCCGGCGGTGGTGATCGGCGCGGTCTTCGCGTTCGCGTTCGGCCGCCGTTCGCTGGGCCTCGGCTTCGGACTGATGGCGGTCGCATGGCTGTTGACGTTGCCGGGCTTGTTCGTGCGCTCGGAAACAGATTCGGGCTTCCCAACTGCGCATGCGATCCGGACGGCATGGAAGCTCCTCGGCTCCGGGTTGTCCGACATTCCGAAGGCCGTACCGCCGCTGGAGACAGAGCCGCGCTTCATGATCCTCGTCTGGACGGCACTGCTGTTCCTCGGATTCCTCGGCGCCGCTTGGGTGGTCGTGCGCCGTCCGGTCGGCGCGATCGTCTCGGCCCTCGGTGTCGTGACGTTCACCGGATCACTCGGCGACGGCGGGGGGCGCTCGGCCTACGCAGTTGCCGCCGTCGCGGCGACCGGCGCGTTCTTCTTGGCCGAGGGCCGGCAACGCATCTCGCGATGGGCGTCGGGGCGCATCAGCGTGCCGGCATGGTTCGGCGTACCGACGCTGATGGCGGCGTGCGCGTTCGCGCTCGTCGCGCCGTTCGTCTTCGGCGACAAACCGCTCGTCGAGCTGCGCTCGGCCATCCGGCCGAGGCTCGTCATCATCAAACCGCTGTCCGACATCCGGCGACAGCTCAAGGTCGATCCGCCGATCGAGGTCATGCGCGTCGCGTCGGAGCGCTCTACCTATTGGCGACTGACGGCGCTCGACAAATACGACGGACGCGAGTGGGTGCTCGAAGCGCGGCCGCGACCGGTGCGCGACGGCGTCGTCCGGGCACCCGTTCCGCCGGCGACCGGCGAGATCCTCGAGCAGCGCTTCCGCCTCACGTCGCTGCTGTCGCCGTGGATGCCGGCCGCGTACGCAGCCCGATCGGTGGACGCACAGGCGACCGTGGAGCTCGACGAGCCGTCGCAAACCTTGTTGCTCCGCGACAGGACGAGCCCCGGTCTGACCTACACGGTTCGATCGCAGCTGCCGCAGGTCACGTCGAATCTGTACGCGGTTGCCGGCGACGTGAGCGACGCGAACGAGAAGCTGCTGGGCGACATCGCACGGCCGCTGGTCGCCGGCGCCGCGACACCGCTCGACGCGGCTCGCCGGCTCGAAGCACACTTCCGGACGTACACCTACAACGAGGACGTCGAAGGTGGTCACTCGGTCCGGCGACTCCAGCAGTTCCTGAACGATCGCACCGGGTACTGCGAGCAGTTCGCCGCCACGATGACACTCATGCTTCGCGGCCTCGGCTACGATGCGCGCGTCGGCGTTGGGTTCCTGCCCGGTGCGTCGAGCGGAGGTGAGTTCATCGTCTCGACGCGTGAGGCACACGCGTGGGTCGAGGCCGACATCCCCGGGGCCGGATGGACGTCGTTCGACCCGACGCCGGGACGCGGAGATACGTCGCCGGCCCCCAACGAGACCGAGGAGTCGGAGCCGGCACCCGCGCCGCCCGCGCCTCAGCCGACCGAGATCCTCGAGTCGACGCCGGAACCGCAAGAATTTCCGTCCGATGTTCAACGACAAGAATCCGGCGTTCCGGCGGCCGTGATCTGGCTTTGCGTCGCGATCGCGCTCCTCGTTGTGATTCCCGTCGCCAAACGCGTGCGCCGGCACGTCCGAAGCGTCGGCGATCCCCCCGACGTGATCCTCGGTGCGTACGCGGAGCTCGTGGATCGTGCGCGGGAGCTCGGCTGGTCGGCCGCGCCGTCGGAGACACAACGCGAGTTCGTGCGCAGGACGACCGGGACCGACGGTGACGATATCGGTGTGCTCGCCGCTCGCGTGCTCTACGGGCCTCCGGGAGCGACGAAGCAAGAGGCAACGGCCGCGTGGTCGGCGCTCGATCGGACCGTGCGTGCGCTCCGTAATCGGGCGCCGATGTGGCGGCGCATCCTCGCTCCGATCGATCTCACGCCGTTCCTGCCGGAGCGAATGTTCAGGCGCGTTCGAGTGCGGCTCGGCAGCGCCCTGGCGCGAAGCTAGACGCCGACCGGGCGGCCGTCCTCGATCTGATCGAGGTACTCCGACAGGCCGTACCCGGTCTTGCCCTCCCACCGGTACTCGGTGAGCCCCTCGCCGATGCGTGTGACCTTTCCTTCGCGCCGGTTGCGCAGCGGAATGAACGACATGACCGAACCGGTGATCTCGATCTCGCGGTCCGGCGTACGCGCGACACAGCGCAACGTCTCCTGATCGAACTCCTCCGACCACGATGTCTCGATCTGGGCGTCGACGATCGGGGTGTAGCCACCTTTCTCGAAGACGACGCCCGACCGGCGCACCTTGCCGTCGCGACTCGCGATCACCGAGACCATGAACCCATCGTCCGGGCCCGCGTTGCACGTGAGCCACCGGTACCAGTACGGCGCCTGCCACGACCTCGGCCCCCACGAGTGATCGCGGAGTCCGAACCCGTCCACGTCCCACGCGTCGGCACCGACGGCGACGCGTCCGGACGCGGCCACGTGCTGCTCGTAATGGCCCTTCGCGAACTGCATCGACTCGGGGACGACGTCGCCTTCGTCCCACTCGGGCTCGCCGCCCATCATCGGCGACAGACCCGTGTACGCGAGCTCCACCGTCGCATCGACGTGCGGCGCTTCCGTGAACGCCTTGCGCGGGTCCTTCATGGCCAGCGGGTCGCTGAGGACGGCGACCTTGCCGTCGTAGGTCACACGCTGCTTCTTGAACGGCTCGATCACCTCGAACCGCATCCCGCCCGCGTCGAAGGCGTCGTTGTTGTCGATGTGCGGACGCGCATACATGAACCCGACCGTTTCGTCCGGCAGATACAGGCAACACGTCATCTCGGCGTAGCGCTCGTTGGCACGGTTGCCGAGTCGGAACCATCCGCCGAGGTCGGCCTTCGGGTCGTAGACGTTGAAGTACATCGACTCGTTGAAGGTCTCCGCCTTTTCGAGCTCGTGCATGTACTCGTCCTGCGGTTCCAGTCGGATGCGCATGCGTTTGCCCTCCGCGATCGGCTGTGTGACACGATACGCGCATGAGTGAGCTCGAAGACCGCCTGACGAGCTTCTGCACCAAGCGCATAGGAATGCCGGCAACGATCTCGGAGCTCACTCGTCTCTCGGGTGGAGCGTCCCGGGAGATGTGGTCGTTCGCGATCCAATCCGACGACGGCGAGCGCCGACTGGTTCTCCGTCGCGACCCGCCGGGAGCACCGGCGAAGAGTGATCGCGCAACAGAGGTCGAGATCCTGCGCATCGCGGCCGACGCCGGCGTGCCGGTTCCGAAGGTCGTGTGGACGGCCGACGCAGACGAGCTCGGCTCCCCCGGCTACTTCATGGAGTACGTGCCCGGCGAAACGATCGCCCGCCGCATCCTTCGCGAGGACGAGTACGCGAACGCTCGCAATGTGATGGCAGCGCAATGCGGCGACGTCCTCGGCAAGATCCACGCGATCGATCCGGACGACCTCCGGGGACTACCGCGTCCCGAGCGCAAGCCGGCCGAAGCCGTCCTCGAGCAGTACGCGCAGTTGCTCGACTCCTTCGGTGAGCCGCATCCCGCCTTCGAGCTCGCGTTGCGCTGGCTCGCTCGCGAGACGCCCGCGACGGAGCGCATCACCGTCGTGCACGGCGACTTCCGGAACGGAAACCTGATCGTCGGCGAGGAAGGGCTCCGCGCGGTCCTCGACTGGGAGCTCGTGCATCTCGGCGACCCGTGGGAGGACTTGGCGTGGCTGTGCATGCGCTCGTGGCGGTTCGGGGGCCCGGGCGAGGTCGGCGGTTTCGGGAGCCGCGAGGATCTCTACATCGCGTACGAGGAGTCCTCCGGTGTGCCGGTCGACCGTGAGGCCGTGCACTGGTGGGAGATCATGTCGAACGCGAAGTGGGGAATCATGACGATCGGCCAGGCCTTCACGCACCTGTGGGGCCATGTGCCCTCACTCGAGCTCGCCGCGATCGGGCGCCGCACGGTTGAAACGGAGTACGACGTTCTGAATCTCATGTTGCGCGCTCCCGCGCGCTCCCAGTTGATCGGGGGCGCTCCGCGCCCTTCGGGCGCTGCGCCCCCCGAACCCCCCGCGCCTGGAGTTACCTAAGGTGCAAGACAGACCTACGGCTGAAGAACTCCTGCAAGTTGCGCAGAACTTCTGCGAGCGAGATCTCCTGCCGAGTCTGTCCGGGCGCGTTCGGTTCCATGCACGCGTCTTGCAAAACATCCTCGGCATCCTCCAACGGGAGTGGACCGGCGAGGAGGACGCCGTCCGGGCCGAATGGAACCGCCTCCGAACACTCCTCGACAAGCACAGCGACGCTCCGCCGACTTACGGCGCAGTTCGCGACGAGGTCGTCGCATGGAACAAGGAGCTCGGCTCCCGCATCCGCGCCGGCGGCCAGGACGACCGATGGGACGAAACCGTCGCCGCCGTCTACGAGACGATCTTAGAGAAGCTTGCGATCGCGAACCCGCGTCACTCCGAGGCGGCTTCCTCGGACACCTGAGCACGCTCGACGACCTGACCCCACCGCGCGAAGGGATCGTGCTCGGCACGTTTGCGTAGCGGATTCCGTCCGGTGAAGGCGGAGCGCAGCATCAGCGCCGTGAAGGCGCGCTGCCCGCTCGTCCGGAGCCCGATCCCGTGGAGCTCACGATCGACCGCGACGAGATGACCGCCGCGGAGCCGCCAATACAACACGGCGAACCCTCCGATGGCACCGAGGATGCCGACCCAGCTGCCGCCGCCGGCAAGCAGGATGCCGTCCAGCACGACGAGCCCGGCGAAGGCAAGAAGCCACATGATGCGTTCGGCTTCGGAGAACGCAGCGCGATCGATGGCGGCACGAAGCCGCCGCGCTTCATCCGGTGTCGGAACGTAGGGCATCCTGCGGGGGCGCTACTGGTCTCGCCGGCGCGTTCGCATTCGATCTTCGGCGCGCCGCCACGCATCCCGCAGCATCGTCGACGGCGAACGGCCGACCGCAGCCAGGCTCCGGACCGAGCTGACGACACCGATGACCGACGCCAGCATCACCAGGAATCCCAGTACGCCGAGGATGAGATTCGTCGTGTAACCCAGCAGAAGAGCAAGCCCGGCGACGAACCCGAGGATGCTCAGACGGAGCGTACGCGACGCATTGCGTGTGGGTCGCGCTTCGGAGACCTGGCGAACGAAATCGGGATCCTCAGCAGCGAGGTTCTTCTCGATCTCCGCGAGAATCCGCTGTTCTTGCTCGGAAAGGGACGGCTCGTCCGTCATCTGGCAGCAGTATATCCCTCAACGCTCGCAACAACCTCTGGTGGAACGAGGCCGGTCAATCCGCCTCCGGCGAGCGCACGGCGCCTCACTTCTGTCGATGAGATGCCCATAGTTCGGTCGTCCGGAAACACGTCCGACGCGTCGAGCACGCGAACGTCGTCGCGATCGACTGCCGATCCTTCGCGCGGGACGACCAGGAAGGACAGCTCTTCGAAGGTTGCGGTGACGCCGCGCATGCCATCCGGATAGAAGGACGGATCGGCAAGCTGTGCGAGCTTGTCCGAGCCGATCACGAATGTCGGCTCGATGCCGTGCACCAGGCATGCGCGGCCAACGTCAAGGTACGTGCCCCGATTCGCGATGCCCAGTCCGAAGTGACGGACGACGGCAATCCGGTCGAGCAACTCGACCCGATCACGCGGAGGAATGAGCACGTCGCCTTCGCGCGCCAGCAGCTCCTTGGTGAGACACAACGCGCCGGGCAATCCCTCGGACCGGGACGCAGCATCGAGGATCGCGACGTGCGCGCGCGTCGGTGGGTCGAACGCGCCGAGCAGGAAGACGACACGGGAACCGTCCACCGGCCGGTGCCAGATGAACTGCGGCGGCCCGTTTGCGTCGAGAGAATCCCAGACGTTCAGGCTTGTCCCAGGCGGGACCATTCGTTCGCAGCGCGGACGAGCTCGCCGTCCGTCCACTTGGCGAGCGGCTTCGTGAGCGGCACACTCGCCCCGACGACGCGAGAAGGCGGCGGGGGCTCGGCGAGCCCGCGCTTTCTGAGCTCGCCGATCAGCGGCGAGGCCTCCCACGCGTCCTTTGCGCGCTTGGCCTGCCGGCGCGCGTAGCCGGCGATCTGCGCCGCATACTGCTGCAGCTCGTCGTTCCCGAGGTCGGCAAGGTGGTCGATGAACGAGGGTGGCTGGGACGCGTACGCCTGGCGCGGAGCGCTCTCCAGACCCGTGGGGACCCGGATCTTCCGCGATCGGAGCAGCTCGGCGAGAGCGACGGGAAACGACGCCTGCGGGTCGCGGAGCTTGCGAACGTTCGACCCGCCGCCCGCTGCTTGCGATTGCGAACGGCGCGGCGGTGGTTTGCGTCCCCGTCCAGTCATGACCAACAGCATGCCCTATCCGGCCGTAAGGTTTCCGACCTCGGCGACTACAATTCGAAAGGCAGCGCTCGGGGGCGCATGCTAGGGAACGTCGCAGCCTCTGGGGTCGTTGTTCTTAGTGAGGCCTCATGAAAACTCAACACGTTGCAGGGAGAGGTCGGCTTCTGCGCCTGTCGGCGGCCTGTATCGCCGGCATCGCGCTTGCGAGCCTGACGACCGGACTTGCCGGCGGGGCCACGGAAGACTTCATCGCTGGGAGCGGCAAAGCGTACGCGCAGGTCGTTCGCGTCGGACCGACGGCCGCGCGGCTGAGTCTGGCCCCGGTCATCGGACTGACGCTTGCCGACTTCACGGACACGGTCGCTCGTGGAGCGGCGGCGGACGCGGATCTCGCGGCCATCGGCGTCGCCAGTCCCTGCACCGACGCACAGGTGCCCAGAGTCAGGGTGTCATCGCAGGACAAAGATGCAGACAAGGGCGTGACCAACAGCTTCGCCGGAAGCCCCGGCTCGGGGATCGGAACATTGTTCGCGCGCGCGACGAAGTCGCCGTTTGCCGAGTCGCGCTTCAAGTTCGGCGACTTCGAGGTTCCCGGACTCATGACGATCGGTGCGGGCGTCGGTTACACATCGAGCGGCATCGTGTCGAAGGGCATCCGGGAGTCGAAGGCCGTCGTCGACATCGCCGACTTCTCTTTCGGCGGGATGGTGACGCTCACCGGCCTGCATTGGGAAGCCGTCCAGCGGTCCAAAGGAGACGACAAGCCGAAAGTGACCGCACGCTTCGCGCTGCAGGGAGCGTCCATCGGCGCGCTTCCGATTCCGGTCTCGGATCTCGCCTCGGCCCTGCGGTCCATCAACGAGGCGATCGCACCGACGGGATTCTCCATCTCGCTTCCGGTCGACGACTCCGCCGCAGGAGTCGCGGCGATGTCGCCGCTCCAGATCCAGATCGCGAACTCGCCTCTCGGGCGCCAGTTCCTGGGCCCGATCCTCGCAGCGGCACAACCGATTCGTGAGCCGCTCGCCGACGAGCTGATTCCACTCCTCAAGCAGCCGAAGGAGATCGTCGGCGGCAACCCGAATGACTGCGATCAAACGACGGTCCCCGACTTGAGCGTGGCCGTCCTCGCCGCGGATCTCGGGATCGGCGTTGCCGCCGGCTCCTCGGAGCTCCACATCGAGCTCGGCGGCGTCAACGCCTACACCGAAGGCCAGCGATTCGAGAATCCGTTCGGGTTCGGCGATTTCCGTCCTCCCCCGGCCGGGCGGCAAACGGTCTTCACACCGGGGACGCCCGGCCAACCCGGTGTCCCGGGAACACCGGGCGAGGAGGGTGTGCTCGCTGCGCAGCCCGGCGCCGGAGGGCAACGGACGATTCCCGGTGGACGAGGCGGCATCGCGCTCGCGGTCGGCATCGCGGGCCTCGCGGTAGCGGTCGCCCTCGCGGTCGCCGACTACCGGCGAATGAAGGCAACGCGCGCGGCAGCGTGATCACATGACAGACGTCGAAGAACAGCAGAGCGACCGCAGGTCGACGGCTCGCCGTCTGATTCGCTCGTACGGACTCTTGATCCTTCTCGCGCTTGCCTTCCTGTTGATGGCGCTGTTCGTCCGGGAGAAAGAGCGCACGGTGCCCGTCGAGAGCATGCCGCTGCCCGCCGAGATCACAGGCGCCCTATGAGCACGGTCGCGGAGCAATCGTCGGTCTCGCTGGCCCGGGTGCTGAAGGGGTACGGACCGCTGGTCGCGTTTGTCGTCCTGTTCGCCATGATGGCTGCCTTCCTTCCCAGCAAGCTCCGGACGGCGGATGTGGCGGCCGGCGGCTCGGCTCCCGGAACGGTCGGCGGCGGCGCAGGGTCGAAAGGCACGAAGGGTACGGCCGGGACCGCCGGCACCAAGGGAAGCAGCTCGACGATCGGCGGCCCCGTGGCTCCGGCAAAGGGCAGCTGTCCCGACCGCGACAAGCAGGTTCCCGGCGATCCCTACTCGCCGCCGTGCATCGCGTTCTCCGGCCCGAACGGCGGCGCCACGTCACGCGGCGTCACCAAGGACGAGATCACGGTCTCCTTCCGCGTTCTGAACGAGAAGGGCTTCCAGCAGACACTCGCCGCGCTCGCAGGAGCCGAGATCGCCGACCGGCCGTCGGACATCAAGCGCACCGTGACGGCGTTCGAGCAGTACTTCAACGAGCGATTCCAGTTCTACGGCCGCAAGATCAAGTTCGCGTTCTACAACGGCCGCGGCTCCTCGACCGACGAGCTTCTCGGCGGCGGTCAGGCCGAGGCGCAAGCCGACGCGATCCACGTCGCCAACACGATCAAAGCTTTTGCCGAGCTCAACGGAGCGACCGCGCCGTTTGCCGACGCGCTCTCGCGCCAGAAGACGCTGGCCTTCGGGACGCCGTACCTCTCGCGCAAATGGCACGTCGAGCACAGGCCGTGGAACTGGAGCATCGCGACCGACTGCTCCATCGTGGCCGAGACGGCCGCTGAGTATTACGTGAACCTGCTTGCGAACAAGCCGGCAAAGTGGGCCGGGCCGGGCCTGCAGAACAAGCCGCGCAAGCTCGCCGGGCTCTCACCGGAGAACCCGTGGTACGCCGAATGCCACGACGACTTCGAGACGGTCATCGAGACGCAGACCGGCCGCAAGCCCCCCGTTCGCGCCAACTACCGGCTCGACATCAACTCCATGTCGAACCAGGCGGCGAATGTGATCGCGCGATTGAAGAGTGAGCAGGCGACGACGATCTTCTGCGGCTGCGACCCCATCTTCCCGGTCTTCCTGACGACCAAGGCGGCCGAGCAGAACTACAACCCGGAATGGGTCGTCGTCGGCGTCGCGCTCACCGATCACGACCTCGTGGGACAGCTCTACGACCAGGAACAGTGGTCGCGCGCGGCCGGCGTCAGCTACGCAGGTCCGATCACGCCGCTGCGCGCCGGCCTCGGTTATGCGGCGTACAAGTCGGTACGCAGCGACGAGCCTGCGTTCTCCGTCGAGATCATCTACGCGCAGATGTACATGCTCGCGCTCGGCATACAACTCGCCGGGCCGACCCTCACGCCCGAAACATTCGAGCAAGGGATGTTCACGTATCCGGGCGGCACCGGTTTGTACGGAACGTGGGGCTTCGCACCGGGTGAATACACGCCGACACGCGACGCCACGATCCTGTGGTGGAACCCGGAGAAGATCTCCATCTACAACAACAAGAAGGGTGCATACGTCCTCGGGTACGGCGGGAAGCGGTTCGCCATCCATCACCTGCCGAAGGGCGAGCCAGACATCTTCAAGTGACGGCTCTCGACACCGTGAACGAGCGGTTGCGGCTGGATCGCTTCTCGCCGAGCGTGCGCCGGACGGTCCTCACGGCGGCCGTCGCCGTACTCGCCGCCGCGCTGTGGGCGATCACGTCCATGATCTGGCCGAACTCGGCTCCCCTCGGCCTCGTGCTCCAGGGAGTGGTGTTCGGCACCGTCACCGGCCTGCTCGGTATCGGGCTCGTCCTGATCTACCGCACGAACAAGATGATCAATTTCGCCTACGGCTCGATGGGCGGCGTTGCGGGTGTGCTGTCGGTGATGCTCTTCGTCGAGGCCGGGATGAACTACTACCTCTCGATGGCGATCGGCCTCGTCGTCGGTCTCGTCGTGGGCGGGGTCGTCGAGATCCTCGTCATCCGGCGATTCGCCAACGCGACGCGTCTGATCCTCACCGTCGCCACGATCGGGCTCGCACAAGTGCTCGGCGTCATCCAGCTCTACATCCCGACGTGGTTCGGCTCGGCCGGCATCGTCGGCGGCTTCGAGACGCCGTTCTCCTTCAAATTCGAGATCTCGCCGGTCACCTTCACCGGCGACCACCTCGCGATACTCGTCGCGGTCCCGCCGATCCTGTTCGGCCTCGCGTGGTTCATGCTCCGGACCGACGTCGGGATTGCCGTCCGGGCGGCAGCGGACAACGCCGATCGCGCATTGCTCTACGGCATTCCCATCAAGCGGCTGTCGACAATCGTGTGGGTCGTCGCCGGGGGCCTGGCCGGACTGACGTTCATTCTCAAAGCCCCGTTTGCGGGATCGACGTCGACAGCACTGGGGAGCATCTCGTCGCTGCTTCTGCCGGCGATCGCCGCCGCCGTCGTCGCGCAGATGGAGTCACTTCCGCGCGCGTTTGCAGCCGGTGTCGGCCTCGGCATCGTCGAGCAGGTCGTGTTCTGGAACACAAAAAAGGCGTCGGCTATCACCGTCGCGTTTCTCGGTGTAATCCTCCTGTCGCTGCTCCTCCAAAAGGAGAAGGTGTCGCGTGCGATGGAGCACGGCAGCACGTGGAGCTCGACGGGGATCATCCGCCCGACACCTGACGAGCTGAAGGACCTGCCGGAAGTTCGCTTCGCAAAGTGGACGCTCATCCTCGCCGGCTTGTTCGTCGCGATCTGGCTGCCCCTCCAGATGGAGGCCGGCGACGTGAATCTCATCGCCGTCGGGCTCGTGTGGGGCATCGTCGCCGTCTCGCTCGTCGAGCTCACCGGGTGGGGCGGACACATCAGCCTCGGTCAGTTCGCGATCGTCGGAGTCGGCGCGATCGCCTACGGCAACATCGTGATGCGGCACAACATCGACATGTTCGTCGTCCTCCTCTGCGCCGGTGTGGCCGGAGGGATCATCGCGCTGCTCGTCGGACTTCCGGCACTGCGCATCCGCGGCCTGTTCCTCGCCGCGACGACTCTCGCGTTCGCCGCCGCGCTCGACGCGTTCTTCCTCAACCCGACGAACTTCCCCGACTACATCCCGGGAAGCGTTCCTCGGCCCACGCTCTTTGAGCGCTTCGATCTCGAAAGCGAGTGGGCGATGTACTACCTCACTCTCGCGTTTCTCGTCGTGACGATCCTGGCCGCATTGGGAATACGGAAGGCTCGCGCCGGACGGGCACTGCTCGCCACGAGGGACAACTATCGCGCGGCCGGCGCGGCCGCAGTTCCCACCACGGCGGCGAAGCTCTCCGGCTTCGTTCTCTCCGGCGTCGTCGCCGGCATCGCCGGCGGCCTGTTCATCCTGATTCTCCGCGGCGCGCGCGCGGGCACCTTCCTGCCGGACATGAGTATCGAGGTGTTCTCGACGGCCGTGATCGGCGGCCTGGGCTCGATAGTCGGCGCGCTGCTCGGCGTGTTCTCGTTCCGGCTTCTCGAGCGCGTGCTCTCCGGTGAAGCGCGGCTCGCCGTCAGCGGCACCGGGCTCCTGCTCATCCTGCTCGTGCTGCCCGGCGGCCTCGGGCAAGCGGTCTTCGCGCTACGCGATCGACTGCTGCGTCTCGTCGCGAGCCGGCGCGGGATCCTCGTGCCGAGCCTGGTCGCCGACCGCCGCGTCACGGAAGAAGAGCAACACGCCGATCAGTCGGCAATGCTCTCGGGCGCCCTCGAGCCCGAGCCTGCGAAAGCGGGACGGCGATGAGCGACAACGGCTCGCCGTTCCTGCGCTGCACGAACCTCGACGTCGGCTACGGGCCGGTCCAGGTGTTGTTCGGCGTCGACTTCGAGTGCGAGCAGGGCGAGATCGTCGCACTGCTCGGCACGAACGGCGCCGGGAAGTCGACATTGCTGAAAGCCATCTCCGGACTCTTGAAGCCGATGGCCGGGAAGATCGAGTTCAAAGGCGAGAACATCACCGGTATGGCCGCCAACCGGACGGCGGCTCTCGGCGTGCTGCAGATGCCGGGCGGCAAGAGCGTGTTTCCGACGCTCACCGTCGAAGAGAACCTGCGTCTCGCATCGTGGCTCTTCCGCGGCGAGAAGCAGCGCGTCGCCGAAGAGCTCGAGAAGGTGCTCGACATGTTTCCCCGTTTGCGAGAGCGCTACAACCAGATGGCCGGGAACCTCTCCGGCGGCGAGCAGCAGATGATGAGTCTCGCCGGAGTCTTCATGAACCAGCCGACGGTCCTCATGATCGACGAGCTCTCACTCGGCCTCGCACCGACCGTCGTCGGCGAGCTCATCGACGTCGTCCACCACGTGCACGATCAGACGGGCGTCACGATCATCGTCGTCGAGCAATCGGTCAACGTCGCGCTCACCCTCGCCAAGCGCGCGGCCTTCATGGAGAAAGGCGAAGTTCGTTTCGAGGGACCGACGGCAGAGCTCCTCGAACGCCCCGACATCCTTCGGTCCGTCTTCATCGCCGGCGCCAGCGCGTCCAGGGACGGTCAGTCGAACGGAAAGAAGTCGGCGAAGCGCAAACAGACAAAACGCAAGCGGCCGCCGGCCGACGCACCGGTCGTCCTCGAATGTATCGACGTATCAAAGACGTTCGGCGGCATCCGAGCGGTCGATGAGGTAAGCATCCAGCTCAAGCGCGGCGAGATCATGGGACTCATCGGGCCAAACGGCTCGGGCAAGACCACGCTGTTCGACTGCATCTCGGGATTCCTGCCCATCGACGGCGGCCGTGTCATCGTCAACAACAAAGACGTCACCGAGCTCACGCCCCACGAACGCGCGCTGGCCGGGCTCGGGCGCTCGTTCCAGGAAGCACGGCTGTATCCGTCGCTGAGCGTGGCCGAAACGGTCGCCGTCGCGCTCGAGCGGCACCTCGAGTCCAAGGACATCGTCGCCGCCGCGATGCACTTGCCCGCCACGTACGAATCGGAGCTCGCCGCATCGGTTCGCGTCGACGAGCTGATCGACCTGATGGGGCTGAATGCCTTCCGCGAGAAGCTCACCGGCGAGCTGTCGACGGGAACACGCCGCATCGTCGACATCGCATGCATCCTCGCGCAGGATCCGGAAATCGTCCTGCTGGACGAGCCGTCCGGTGGCGTCGCGCAACGAGAGACGGAAGCGCTGGGCCCGCTTCTGGAGCGCGTCCAGGAGTACACGGGTTGCTCGATCCTGATCATCGAACACGACATGCCGCTGCTCACATCGATCTGCGACCGTATGGTTGCGCTCGAGACCGGTGCGGTCATCGCCGAAGGCACGCCGAAGCAGACCCTCAACCATCCGCGTGTCGTCGAGTCCTATCTCGGGACGAACGAGGCGGCGATCATGCGCTCGGGCGAGCACAAGGCCGGACGGCGTCTGCGCAGAAAGTCCCGGGCCCGCTAGAGCGCGTATCGGTCAAGCAAACGGCGGGCGATCACCAGCCGCTGGATCTCGTTCGTGCCCTCGCCGATGATCATCAGCGGCGCATCGCGGTAGTACCGCTCGACGGGGAATTCGGCCGAGTAGCCGTAGCCGCCGTGCACACGCATCGCATCGACGGCAACCTCCCGGCACATCTCAGACGCGAAGAGCTTCGCCATGCCCGCTTCGAGATCGGCGCGCTCGCCGGCGTCCTTGAGCTCGGCCGCGCGGAGGTACAGCAGGCGCGCAGCTTCGATCTTCGTCGCCATGTCCGCGAGCATGAATTGGATCGCCTGGTGCTCCGCGATCGGGCGTCCGAACGTTTCGCGCTGCTGCGCGTAGCGAATCGCTGCGTCGAAGGCCGCTCGGGCGACGCCGACGGCGCGCGCGGCGATGTTTACGCGTCCGGTCTCGAGGCCGTCCATCACTTGGGCGAATCCGTTTCCCTCGTCGCCGCCGACCAGGCCGGAAGCGGGAACGCGGACGCCGTCCAGCACCAGCTCGACCGTGTCGACGGCTCGGTAACCGAGCTTGTCGATGTGCTTCGAGATGTCGAAGCCGTCGCCCTTCTCCATCAGCAGGCACGACATGCCGTGGTGCGAGGGCTCGATGTCCGGGTTCGTCTTCACGAGTGTCGCGAACACGTTGCCATGCTCGCCGTTCGTGATGAACATCTTGTTTCCTTGCACGACGTATTCACCGTCGATGCGGCGGGCCACCGTCCGGATCGCCTGAAGATCGCTCCCACACCCGGGCTCGGTGAGCGCAAGGCCCGACCTCCGCTCACCCGACGCGAGCTTCGGCAGCCATTCCGCTCGCTGATCGTCGGTTCCGTGCTTTCCAACGATGTGCGCGCAGATGAGGTGGGTGTTGAAGACGCCGGACAGGGACATGAAGCCGCGGCACAGCTCCTCAACGCACATCGCGTACGTGACGAAATCGAGGCCCATACCGCCGAAGGACTCGGGGATCGTCGCGCCGAAGAACCCCATGGCGCCGAGCTGCTCGACGAGTTCGGCCGGATAGACGTCGTCGCGCTCGAGTGCCGGCGCCGCCGGGATCACTTCTTTGTCGACGAACTCGCGAACGGTCCGGACGAGCTCCTCGCGGACCTCGGACGTGCTCATGTGACCGCCCGGCTCACTCCCGCAGTATTTGCAGCTCGTCCCAGACCTCGGGACGAGTCGTCGTGAAGTCGTAGAGCCCGCCGCCGAGCGAGCCGCCCTCGCGTGCGGCGGCGACGTATGCGCCGACTTGCGCCTCGTCGGCCGATTCCCCGAGCCCGCCGATCACGTGAACGGGACGCCCCGTGAGCGCTCGAACTTGCTCGGCGTTCTGCTGGGTGAGATTCGCAGCCGTCGCCGGGTCTTTGCTGCGCGCCGTCCAATAGTTCATGGGCATGAAGACGTCGTAGAAGTCGCGCAAGGCCGCCCACGGGAAACCCGGCCAGCGCTTCTTGTTGTACTCCAGCGAGGTCGGCGGGATCACGATCGCCGCCAACGGATAGCCGGCGCCGACGGTTGTCCGCAGGCGCTGCGAGTACTCGACGGCCAGACGCGAGCGCGTCGAGTGGTCGGGCACGCCCTCCGTATATTCGATGTCCGCCCCGAACGCGTCGAAGCGGTTGCCGTTCGGCGAGACGTAGTTGATCGCCGTCATGCTCCGGCGAAAGTCGAGCTCAGGGTCCTTGAACGCCGGCGGGTACCAGGCAACAACGCGCATCCCGAGCGACTTGGCTTCGTCGAGCGCCGCCCCCATCGCAGTCGGGAACTGGATGTCGGCGGGCGAGCCGAACCGCGCCGACTCCAGATACAGCGTCTGGACACCATTCGACGCCATGTCACGCACGAGCGGGACCACGGTCGCCGGATCGTCGGTGTGATCGAAGACATCGATCCACGACCCAAGACCGCGGAACGCCCCGACCGTCTCCGGCGGCGCGGCGAGTACGCGTTGCGGCGCCGCGCGCCGCGTCACGTTCGCCGCCGGCGCACCCGGCGTCGGGTCGGGTGTCAGAAGCGGGGGCGCCGTCGGCAAGGGGGCCGGGACGGGCGTGGAGACGATGCGCTGCGACGCGAGCATGCGCGGCTGCGCGCACGCGCCGAAGCACAACAGGACCAACACGAGGGTCTTTCGCAACTAGCTTCTAACCTCTAGCGTCTCGTTCGCGCCCGAGACCGACAGTCCCGGCTCGGGTCCCCCGCCCACAACATAAATGCGTTTGCCGATTCTCGCTGCCGAAAGGCCGTGGCGAGGGGTCGGAAGCGGGTCGGATGACGACCACCGGCGCTCGAACGGGTCGTACACCTCGACCTCCTCAAATGTTCCCGTGGGTTCCTCACCCCCACAGACGACCAGCCGCCCTCCGACGGATGCGGCCGCCAGCCCTCCGCGAGCCGTCGGCATGTCGGGACCGCGTCGCCACTCATGGCTCTCCGGGTTGTAGACATCGAGCCACGCCCGGTTCCGCGCGGGAGTCAGCTCCCGGCCCCCGACGACGAAGACCCGCCCGCCGACCGATGCGGCCGCAAGGTGATCGCGGGGACGCGGCAGTGGTGTCGAGGACGACCAGCGCCGCGCCTTCGGGTCGTAGATCTCGTGGGCCTTCACCAGCTTTCGCGGCTCTCCCTTCTCGCCCCCGGCTCCGCCGAGCGCATGGATCATTCCGCTCGAGACGGCAACGGCCAGGGCTCCCCGCGCGCTCGGCATGTCGGGCTCGGCTCTCCACTCGCGTTCACCCGCCGCCCACGACCACGTGCGATCGGAAGCGCTTCCGTCCGAGCGGTAACCGCCGACGAGATACAGACGCCCGCCGACCGATGCCAGGGCGGCGTGATTGAGCGCCTCCGGCAAAGCAACGCCTTGCGACCACGTGTCGGCGTCCGGTGCGTACACCTCGACGCGCGCCGAGGTCGACCCGTCTCCGGCAAAGCCGCCGGCCACATAGACCCGGCCGTCGAGGACGGCTGCGGTTACCTCGGTCCGCGGCGTCGGGAGCGGCGCGCGCGTCGACCAGGCGGGACCGGGCGAGCAGCCGGCGACGAACAGCGACGCGACGAGGGTGACGCGCGGTGCTATGTGCCCGAGTAGGTGCCCGGCCGCTTTTCGAAGGCCGCTGCGACCGCTTCCTTCATGTCGTTGGAGGTGATGCATTTGATCTGCGCCTCGATCTCGCCGCGCATCCCTTCCTCGAGCGAGACCTTTCCCGCCTTGGCGACGAGCGCCTTCGTGAAACGAATCGGCATCGGGGGGCGCGAAGCGAGGTCGAGCGCGAACGCCCGAGCCTCTTCGTCGAGGCGCTCGGGAGCAACCACGCGGTTCACGATGCCCCACGCGAGCGCTTCGTCGGTTGTGATGCGGTGGGCCGTCCAGATGAGCTCCTTCGCGCGCGCGGGACCGACGATCGGCGGCAAGAGCTGCGTTCCTCCGAGGTCGGGAACGAGGCCGTAGGTGATCTCGAAGACCGACATCGTCGCGCCCTGTGCGGCGAAGCGTATGTCGGCCGCAAGCGCGAGCTGGAAGCCGGCGCCGAGCGCGTACCCCTGCACGGCGGCGACGACGGGCTTGTCCATCTGCTGCCAGATCGCGAAGCCGCCTTGTGCCGGGCCGGGATCCACGTCGGAGCGCTCGCCGTTGCCGCTCGGCTCCCGTGCCGGCGCCGAACCGAACGCTTGCAGCGATGCGAGGTCCAGACCCGAGCAGAATGCACGCCCTTCGCCGCGGAGCAGCACCGCCCGGATCTCTGCGTCGTCCCGAATGCGCTTACCCGCTTCGTACAAGCCGGCGAATACTTCTGGGGATACGGCGTTGAGCTTGTCTGGACGATTCAGGCTGACCGTCGCGAGACGGTCCGTGACGTCGACGCGAACGACATCGGACATAGTTTCCTCCCCGGTTGCCGGGGCCTAGGATATCGACCCGATGCCCGTCTACAACGTCAACGGACTGGACATCAACGCCGACGTGACCGGTGACGGATTCCCGCTCATCCTCATCGCCGGCACCGGACTCCCGGCCGTGATCTGGGGCTTCCATGTGGGGTGGCTGTCCGAGCAGCGAAGAGTCGTCGCGTTCGACAACCGCGACATCGGTGCGTCGGGCTCTGCGCCCGGTGACTACACACCCACCGACATGGCGGGTGACGCCATCGGCCTCATGGACGCGCTCGGGATCGAGCGCGCCGACGTCGTCGGCTTCTCGCTCGGCGGAGCCATCGCACAGGAGGTCGCGCTCGCCGTCCCCGACCGCGTTCGCGGGCTCGTCCTGTACGCGACATGGGCGTCGACGGATGCGTGGCTCCGGCTGCGGTTCGAGGTCTGGGAACGGATCGCCGCCGCGGTGGCCCCGGATACCATCACCGACCTCGGCGCCCTCGAGCTGTACACGCACCGCTTCTTCGCCGATCCGGCGCCGCTGGAGATGCTGCGTGCGTCGGCGCGCGCGGCTCCCAACGAGCGCGGACCAGACGGGTTCATCCGCCAGTGGCGCGCCGACCAAGCACACGACGCGCGCGACCGTCTCGGCGGGATCCGGTCGCCGACGCTCGTCGTAGTCGGCGATGAGGACGTCCTCGTGCCGCGGCGCTACTCCCAGGAGCTCGTCGAGCTCATTCCGGGAGCGAAGTTGCAGGTCATCGCCGAAGCGGGCCACGGGGCGCTGGTCGAGCGGCCCGACGCGTTCCGCGCCGTGGTTGAACCCTTCTTGAAGGAACTGGAGGGCTAGGTCAACATCTGGCAAGTGAACCTCGCCAAATCAACATATTGGGTTTATAATCCGTCGATGAGCCCGGGGCGGCGCGAAATTCTCGAAAAGGTGGCCCGCGGCGAGCTCACGCCCGAGGAGGCCGACGCGCTCCTCCGCGGGGCCGAGGAAGGGGCCGCCCCGGATCGGCCGGCTCCCGAGCCGACCTCCCCCGTCGCCAAGATCAAGGTCTCGGCCGGCTTCGGCGCAATCGTCGTGATCGGCGACGCTTCGGTCGCCGAAGCCGAGGTAGAAGGGCCGCACACCGCAACGGTGGAAGGCGACACGTTCCTCATCCGGGGCGACCTCGATCCGGTCCAGCCGGGCGGGTTTTCGATTCACCTCGGCGCCCGAAGAATGCGTCATATGCGCGTCGGTGGACGCAGCGCGTCAAGCCTCCGCGTTCGGATGAACCCCGCGCTTGCTCTCGAAGCACGCCTGGATGCCGGGCCACTCTCGATCTCGGACGTCAAGGGCCCGATCCGTGCTCGCTGCGCCGCCGGACCCATCACGATCGAGGATTTCTCCGGTCCGCTCGACGTCGCGGTCAACGCGGGCGCCGTACGCGCGATCGGTATCCTCACCGACGGCGAGTCGCGCATCCGCAGCGACGCGGGTGCAGTCCGCGTCGAGCTCGAGTCCGGGTCGAGCGTTCACATCGTCGCCGATGCGGCGCTGGGCAAAGTCGTTCTCCCCGGCTCCGAGGAACCGGAGCGCCGCAAATTCGGCTCCCGTCGCGAAGCAACCGTCGGCAACGGCGACGCAACACTGCGCGTGGAAACGGCCATGGGCAGCATCCACGTCTCGACGGCGTGATGAACGAACGACGGTTCGCGCCGCGTTCGTGTCCCGTGTGCGGCGAGCGCCTTGCGCTGACACGACTCGGCTGCCCCGAATGCGACACCGAGCTCTCCGGAGTGTTCGAGGCCTGCGAGTTCTGCTCGTTGGACGCCGACGATCGCGACATGCTTCACGTCTTCCTGCGCTCGCGCGGAAACATGAAGGAGCTCGAGCGTCACCTCGGCGTGAGCTACCCAACCGTTCGCGCGCGCTTCGACAAGCTGCTCGCGCGCCTCGGCCTCGAATCCGAAGAAGAGCCCGACAGAATCGACCTGCTCGAAGCGTTGTCGAGAGGAGAGATCGATGTCGGCGAGGCCCTCGAGCGTCTCGAGTGAGCTCGAGACGCTCACAGTGGCGGTTCGGGGGCGCAGCCCCCGGTACACATGAGTGATACCGGGGCTCTTCGGGACGACTACCTCCCCTGGGCCGTCGACGCCCGCGACGTTCCGGAGGACGTCCGGACCGTCGTCCTCGGCTCCCGAGAGGGAACCGAACGCAGACGCGCGCTGGGCGCCGTCGTGTTCACCGACATCGTCGACTCCACGATGCTCATGGCCGAGCTCGGGAACCGGCGCTGGCGCGATCTCCTCGAAGCGCACAACGCGCTCGTGCGCCGAGAGCTGCTCCGCTACGGAGGTTCCGAAGTCGATACGGCCGGCGACGGCTTCGTCGCGACCTTCGCGGGTCCGTCCGACGCGATCGCGTGCGCCCGCGCGGCGATCGAGGCCGTACGATGGATCGGCCTCGATCTCCGCGCGGGCGTGCACGCCGGTGAGTTCGAGCTCGTCGCCGAACGGCCGGGCCGTCCGAAGCCCAGCGGCCTGGCCATGAGCATCGGCGCACGGGTATGCGACCTCGCCGAGCCGAGCGAATTGCTCGCATCCGACACCGTTCGCCAGCTCCTCATCGGTTCCGATTACCAGTTCGAGGCGCGAGGGATTCACGCCCTCAAAGGAGTGCCGGGCGACTGGGTCTTGTACGCGGTCGACGGTTAGACGGGGTCCCTCTTCGGCAGCAGTCGCGCCATTCGCACCGCTTCCTTGCCGAACTTCCCTCGTACTTGCTCGACGGCAGCCTCGGCTTGGGCGAAGGCCGCCTTCCGCTCGAAGGTGAGTTGTTCGGTGACGCCGCCGGTCACAAATCCGGACGCCGTTACACCCAGCAGCCGCACCGAACGTCTGCCTCGCCGGAAGCGGTTGTAGGCTTCGGCGGCGGTCCGGAAGATCGTCCACACATCGCTGGTCGGCGTCGCCAGCGTGCACGAGCGCGTGATGGTCTGGTAATCGGCGAGGCGGATCTTGACGGTGATCGTTCGCGCGCGGTGGCCGGCGTCAACGAGGCGGGACGCGACACGATCGGATAGACGCAGCAGCTCGGCTTCAATCGCCTCATCGGCGTCGATATCGCTCTCATAGGTCTCCTCCGCTCCCGTGCTCCGCGCGTCGCTTCTCGGCTCCACCGGGCTTGGGTCCTTCCCCCACGCCACGGCGGCGAGATGCGCGGCAGCCGCCGTCCCCACCTGCCGTCGCAGCACGCTCTCGGGTGTGTTCGCGAGCTCCCCGATCGTCGTGATCCTCAGCCGGCGCAATACGCCGGCGGTGACGTCGCCGACGCCCCATAAGTCCTCGATGGGGAGGGGGTGCAGGAACGCAACGGGATCATCGACGACGAGAACACCGTCGGGCTTGGCTGCGCGTGACGCGATCTTCGCGACGAGCTTTGTCTCACCGCCCCCGACCGAGCACACGAGCCCGAGCTCATGACGGACACGTGCGCGGAGCTGCTCGGCGAGGTCGTGCGTCGTACCGTACAGGCGATGCGCGCCCGAGACGTCGCAGAATGCTTCGTCGAGTGAGATCGGCTCGACGGTCGGCGTGAACTCCCCCAGGAGCGATCGAAACACCCTCGATGCCGACGTGTAGGACTCGAAAGTCGGTGGGACGAACACGGCATCCGGACACAACCGCTTGGCGCGTGCCGACGGCATTCCGTTGCGGACGCCTCTCTCGCGCGCTTCATACGAGCACGACAGCACGACGCCGCGACGTCCGGCGCCGCCGACGATCACCGGGCGGCCCGCGAGGGCCGGATCCTTGCCGCGCTCCACCGACACGTAGAACGCGTCGAGGTCGACGTGAATGATGTCCGCCACGCCGAAAGCCTAGGCAGCCGCTACGACGCGGCTTCGAGATTGAACACGATGCCGTCGGGGAGCCGGGCAAGCGCGTCCGCGTTGCGCTCGATCGCACCGACGACGTTCACGGGGACGACCGCGCGCGGTTCGTTGCCGCGGGAGGCCGGCGTGGGCCCGAAAAAGATCGCAATCGCCTGCCCTTCGACCCAGTAGCCGATCTCACCGACCTCCATGACGTCGCGAGCGTCGTCCTCTCGCTCGGCCATCATCGACGGGACCGTGAAGTAGAACTCGTCGCCCCATCGCGCCGCTCGTCCCGCCACGGGAAGTTGCATCCACAGCATGTCTGCGGTCGGCGTGTCGCGAAGCCGAGCGAGAAGCTCGACATCGCCGGCGCGGATGCGCAGGCGCTTCGTCACCGCTGGACTTCGATCGGGCGCAGGACGAGTGAGGTGGCGCCGCCACCTTTCTCCTGGACCACGGCCAGGAAATCGCCCGACGGAGAGAAGGACACCGCGCACACGTTGGATCCGACCTCCGGCGACGCATCGGAGCCGTCGGCGCGCGCAATCCAGCCGTCGTCTACACCTTCGACCTTCGCGACGAACGCGATGAGGCTTCCGTCCGGCGACCACGACGCACCGTGTCCGGTGACGAGTCTGCGCCGTCCTCCGGACGCCGTCGATGCTTCGATCACGCCGTCCGCGCGCTCGACGGCAAGCAAGTCCGGACGAGAGGACCACGTGACACCGATCCCCGGTCCGGCCGCGGCAACCGAGCCGTTGACGGCGTTGAGGATGCGGACAGTCGGGGGGCCGGGCCCTCCTCGCGTGTTCGGATCGTTCTGCGAGATATAGGCGAGCCGATCGCCTTGCGGCGCCCACGACAGGCTCGACAGCAAGCCTCTCGCTTCGCGGACGGCGGTGACGGCGTCCTCGCCGTCGGGCCCCGCAAGACGTATCTCCTTGCGGTCCGCCGTCAGAATCGCGAGCTTGTCGCCGACCGGCGACCACGCGAGCTCCGATGCCTCGATGTTGAAGCGAATCGTCACGCCGTTGGAAGGATCGACGACCGTTGTGCCGACGGCCAGCCTTCCGTCGGGCAGGAAGAGCGGCGGTCGGCAATCGGCGCCGCGCGCGATCTCCTTCGGCTGACCGACGGCGATCGCCTGAGGTACGACGCCGGCGAACGAGCGCGGCCGAGGTTTCGGTCCGACTTTGAACAACGTGATCCGATAGTTGCCGCGGACGAGAAAGTCGCCGTTCCCGTCCGGTCCGGCGCGGAGCACATACGTCGCCGGAACGATCTCGTCCGCGTTCGGGAAGGCCTGCGGGATCGGGTTCGACCTGATGCGATTCGGCGCTTGACCCTCGCCGAGCCCAACGCAGTCGTTGATGGGACCCGTCGCGTCCGGGCACAGATAGACACGCACGCGCTGCCCCCGCTCGTATCCATGAAGCTCGAGGAACGGGCTGATTCCGACCGGACCCGACGGCGGGATGGCTTGGACCTGCTCACCGAACAGACTCGACGTGCCGCCGCGCTCGAGGAAGCGGTACGCGGCTCCGAGCGAGGCGATGATCGAGATCAGAACGAGCGCGAGCTGGGCGATCAGCCGCCCGCGGCGCCGCCAGACTCCTCCGAGCAGACGTGAAGGCTGTGGGTACATCAGAATCCCCGCGTGACCATCGAGCTACAGTACAAAGGCGCCATGTCCTCCACACTGAAGATTCACGGACGAGTCCGCCGCAGCGGTGATCCGGTCGAAGGCGCCTATATCACGCTCAATCAAGGCGAGACGTTCATCGCCGAGCGCCGAACCGGTCCCGACGGCGGGTACGAGTTCCACACGACACCAGGAGATTGGGTACTCGTCTGTCGTGCAGCCGGATCCGACGCCGTCCGACGTGAGGTCTCGTCCGCCGCCGGGGAGCTCGAGACCAGCTTCGACCTGTAACGCGTGACGACAGCCAAGACCGTCGTCGTCATTCCCGGTGACGGGATCGGTCCCGAGATTTGGGCCGCCACGAGACCGGTTCTCGATGCGGCTCTCCAACACACGAGCGGGACGACCGTCGTCTGGGACGAGTGGCCGGCCGGCGAGCGCGGGCTCGAGGAGTCGGGCGACCCGCTCCCGCGCACGACGCTCGAAGCCATCGGACGCCACCGCGTCGCGCTCAAAGGACCGCTGACGACACCCGTCGGCTCGGGGTTCCGCTCGATCAACGTGGCGCTGCGACTGCACTTCGACCTGTACGCGAACATCCGTCCCGTCCGCTGGCTGCCGGGCATCGCCACACCAGTCCGGCACCCGGAGCGCATCAATGCGGTGCTGTTCCGGGAGAACACCGAGGACGTCTACTCGGGCTACGAGCTCGAGCCCGGCACACCCGAGCTGCTCGCGCTCGCAGCGTTTTGCCGCGAACGATTCCGCTGGCCGATCCCGGCCGACGCGGGCGTCGGTCTGAAGCCGATCTCCGAGTCGGCGTCGAAGCGGCTCGTGCGCGCGGCACTGCGTTTCGCCGTCCGGGAGAAGCGGCGCTCGGTCACCCTCGTCCACAAGGGGAACATCCAGAAGTTCACCGAGGGAAGGTTCCGCGCCTGGGGCTACGAAGTCGCCGTTGAAGAGTTCGCCGACACCTCGCGCATCGAAGCCGTCGACGTCGGCCCCGACGACGGCCGCGTGATCGTCCGCGATCTGCTCGCCGACGCCTTCCTCCAGGAGATCCTCATCAACCCAGAGCGCATCGACGTCATCGCAACGACGAATCTGAACGGCGACTACATGTCCGAGGCACTGGCCGCACAGGTGGGAGGGATCGGCGTCGCTCCGGGAGGGAACGTGAACGAAGAAGCCGGCCGTGGGATCTTCGAGCCCGCGCACGGCACGGCGCCGACACTCGCGGGACAGGACGCCGCCAATCCGATCGCCCTGATGCTGTCCGGCGCGATGCTGTTCGACTTTCTCGGGTGGCGCGATGCGGGAGACGCGGTGCGCAGCGCCGTCCACGACGTCGTCGACTCCGGAGTGGGCACCCCCGACCTCGGACTCGCCGAACACCTCGGAACGAAAGCGTTCGGCGACCGCGTTACGGCCGCCGTCGGCTCAGCGTAGCTTCAGCGTCTCGGGCGACGGACCCGCGCGCGTCTGCTCGTAGGCATCGATGGCCGCCTCCGATGCGAGCGTGATCGCGATGTCGTCGAGGCCGTTGAGCAAGCGATGCTTGATGTCGGGGTCGATATCGAAGTGGACGACGCGGCCGCCGAACGAGACGAGCTGCGCTTGGAGGTCGATATGGCATCCTTCGGCATTCATCAGGACTCTCACGTCTTCCTCGGGCAGCGAGATCGGGAGCAGCCCGTTCTTCGTCGCGTTGTTGTAGAAGATGTCGGCGAACGAAGGAGCAACGACCGCCTTGTAGCCGGCTTGCTGGATTGCCCACACCGCGTGCTCACGTGACGAGCCGCAGCCGAAGTTCCGCCCGGCGACGAGAACCTCGCCCTTCCCGAGCGTGATCTCGCCGTCGCGCACCCAGTCGTAGAACAGAAATTCGCCGAAGCCCGTGCGCTCGATGCGCTTCAAGAACTGCTTGGGAATGATCTGGTCGGTGTCGACGTCGGCCCGGTCGAGCGGCGCGACCTTCCCTTCTATGGTTCGGATCGCTTGCATGTTGCGTACTCTTTTCGGCTCGTGCGCGCTCCCGCGCGCTCCCAGTTGATCGGGGGCGCTCACGCGGTCTTCGGCCGCTGCGCCCCCCGAACCCCCCGCGAAGGCAGCTGCGTCATTCCCACTCGCGTATGTCGACAAAGTGCCCCTCGATCGCCGCTGCTGCGGCCATCTCCGGGCTGCACAGGTGCGTTCGCCCACCGCGTCCCTGCCGGCCCTCGAAGTTCCTGTTCGACGTAGACGCACACCGTTCCTGCGGCTGCAAGATGTCCGGGTTCATGCCGAGGCACATCGAGCAGCCCGATTCGCGCCACTCGAATCCTGCCGCCGTGAACACCTCGTTGAGGCCCTCGGCCTCCGCCTCCGCCTTCACCTGCTGGGAGCCGGGAACGACCATCGCGCGCACCGTCGACGCGACCTTCCTGCCCGCGACCACCTTCGCGGCCGCACGCAGGTCTTCGATGCGCGAGTTCGTGCACGAACCGATGAACACGCGATCCAACGAAATGTCCGTCATGGCCGTCCCGGGCTTCACACCCATGTAGATCAGCGCACGCTCGGCCGTCTCGCCGTCGGGCTGCGGCACGGAGCCCGTGACTTCGACGACCTGGCCCGGCGTCGTGCCCCACGTCACCATCGGCGCGAGACTCGACGCGTCGATCGTTTCCTCGCGGTCGAACGTTGCCCCCTCCTCGGTCGGCAGCTCGCGCCAGCGCGCCACCGCGTCACTCCATTCCTTCGGCACGGCGGGACGTCCCTCCAGGTATGAGAATGTCGTGTCGTCGGGCGCGATCATGCCGGCACGGCCGCCGCCCTCAATCGTCATGTTGCAGATCGTCATGCGGCCTTCCATCGACAGCGACTCGATGGCCGGTCCGGCATATTCGACGACGTGCCCGACGCACCCATCGGTGCCGAGCCGTCCGATCGTGGCGAGGATGAGGTCCTTGGGTGTGACGCCGAAGCCGAGGACGCCCGAGTAATTGATGCGGAGCTGACGCGGCCGCTTCTGTACCAGGCACTGCGTCGCAAGCACGTGCTCCACTTCCGACGTTCCGATGCCGAAGGCCAGTGCACCGAACGCTCCGTGCGTCGCCGTGTGGCTGTCGCCGCAGACGATCGTCATGCCCGGCTGGGTGAACCCGAGCTCGGGTCCGATGACGTGGACGATGCCGCGCTTGTCCGAACCGACCGAATACACCGGGATGCCGAACTCCTCACAGTTGCGCTCGAGCGCCTCGACCTGCTGTCGGGAAAGCTGATCGGAGATCTGCTGCGCGACGGGAATCCATTCCGTCGGCACGTTGTGGTCGGCCGTCGCGACGGTTCGGTCCGGCCTGCGCACGCGACGACCGGTTATTCGCAGACCGTCGAACGCCTGCGGAGAAGTGACTTCGTGCACGAGGTGCAGGTCGATGTAGATGAGACCGTCGGAGACCTCGTGCGTCTCCCAGATCTTGTCGAACAACGTCTTCGGCATCAGGCCCTCCGCAACCCGGACGTGACGACGGCGAGAAAGACCGCCGAGCGCTTGCCGGCGTTCTCGAAATGATGCGCGAGATCGGCGTCGAACGTCACCGCGTCGCCCTCCTCCAGCACGAACCGATCCTCGCCGCATACGAGCGCGACGGTTCCGGTTTGCACGACGACCGTTTCCCGGCTTCCGGGCTCGTGCAGGGGCGGATCACCCGGACCGCCGGTCACAGCGCTCGGACGAAGCGTGTGCAGCGTGACGGAATGCGGCTGCCCGGGAAGCGGCGGCGTGAGCTCCTCGAAGCGGTGGCCGTCCCGGTGCACATCGCGTCGCTCCGCGCGTCGGACGAGCACGACGTGCGGCTCTTCGTCCAGCCGCAGCAGCCGCGAGAGCGTGAGATCGAGCCCGCCGGCGATCTTCGTCGCTACGGCGAGGGTAGGGCTCGTCTCGCCGCGCTCGACCTGCGACAGCATCGGCGCACTGACGCCGGCCGTGCGCGCGAGCTCGCGCAGTGAGAGGCCTTTGGCCTCGCGCAGGCGCCGGACGCGCTCACCGAGCACGCTCGTCGTCTCGACAACGGTCATCGTCTGCGTATGCTATCACATACGCTCGTTCGTCATCATTGGCAGCCCCCCGGGTGTACGGTCGTCGGCGTGGCCCTTCGGCTCGTGGCAGCGACCGGCGACTCGGTGGCCGTCGTAGACGGCGTGCCGGACCGTCCCAATGTGTCGATCGGCCTCGAGGGATCGGGCGCGCAATGCGTCGCCGTCGATTCGAACGATCCCGCCCGCATCGTGGCCGGAACGTTGGACCGCGGCATCTTTCTCAGCCGCGACGCCGGCCGGAGCTGGGACGACGTGACCGGTTCGATCCCCAACAAGCGCGTGCTGTCGGCCGCGTTCTCACCGTGCGACCAAAGCAACGGCCGATCGGTCATCTACGCGGGAACCGAGCCGTCCAGCGTCTACCGATCGCGGGACGACGGCGAGTCATGGGAGGACCTCGAGACGCTGCGTGAGCTACCGAGCGCCCCGACGTGGTCGTTTCCGCCGCGTCCGTGGACCCATCACGTGCGCTGGATTGCGCCGCATCACACGAACGCCCAGATCCTCTTCGTCGGCATCGAGCTCGGCGGCGTCCTGCGCACGCTCGACGGCGGCGCAACGTGGGACGACAGGCATCCGGAAGCGGTCATCGATCCGCACGTGCTCCGGACCCATCCGGTCGCAACCGACCGCGTGTACGCGGTCGGCGGCGACGGCATCTCGTTCTCCGTCGACACGGGTCACGGATGGCAGCGTGACGTCGACGGCATGGATCGGTTCTACAGCTGGGGACTTGCCGTGGACCCCGAGGACCCGGAGCTCTGGTACGCGTCCGCGTCGACCGGGCCGATGCAAGCGCACGGCGACGGCGACGCGCAAGCGCGCCTGTACCGGCGGACCGCCCGCGCGTCGTGGCAGCCGCTCGATCTCGACGGCCTGGGCGGCGTGAGCTCGGCGCTGACGCGCATGCCCTACGCGCTCGCCGCGCCCGAGCATTCGACACTCGTCGTCGGGCTGCGCGACGGCGTCGTGCTTCTCACCCGTGACGCGGGTGAGACGTGGCACACGCCGAATGTCCGGTTACCGGGCATCCTCGCGCTTGCCGTCGCGTCTGTGTAGCGCGACCTGCTTCGCGAGTGACCCGTCTATCCTGGGTATAGCGTCTGAGAAGTGTCCGAGAACCGATGAGTACCGACGCACAGCCTCTGAGGATCGTCCAGCTCTCCGACATCCATTGCGGAGAGGTGACTTTCGACGCCAAGCGCATGGAGTCGATCGTCCAGGACGTCAACGAGCTGGCGCCGGATCTCGTCATCGTCGTCGGCGATCTGACGGCGGCCGGCTACGAGTGGGAGTTCGCCGAGGCCGCCGACTGGCTCGGTCAGCTCGAGTTCCCGATGGTGGTCGTCCCGGGCAACCACGACGCGCGCAACGTGGGCTACCTGCACTTCGAGCACTACTTTGGCGACCGCTTCTCGTCACACCGGATCGCCCTCCACGGTGGGCGTGCACAGCACATCGGTGCACCCGGCGTCACGGTTGTCGCCGTCGACTCATCGGAGCCCGACCTGAACGAGGGACAGATCGGACGCGAGCGTTACCCGTGGATCCGTGAGCAGTTCACGCATCCGGACGATCTGAAGATCTTCGTCATCCACCACCATCTCGTCGCGATCCCGGGCACCGGACGCGAGCGCAACACGATCAACGACGCCGGCGACGTGCTTGCCGAGCTCTCGCAGCTCGGGATCGACGTCGTGCTTTCCGGACACAAGCACGTCCCGTACTTCTGGGGCATCACGGGTCTTCTCATTTGCAACTCGGGAACCGCAACGACCAAGCGCTTGCGCGGTCTCACGCCGTCGTCGTGGAGCGAGCTCGAGGTCGATGCTCAGTCGATCAAGGTGTACCTGCACTACGAGAACGGACGGCGCGAGCTCGCATGCGTGCGCAGCCGAGGAACGCGCGCCATGGTGCGAGAAGGCTTCTACATCACCGACGAGTTCCTCGCGACAAACCACCTGCTGCCGCCGCGTTTGCCTTGACGTCGGTCGAACACCCCCGTACGCTCGTTGCGCTGATGACGTACGCGAGCTGGTATTTCGGCTTTTTTGGCGCCCTGCGGCGCCCGGCCAGCGCGCGTCTGTCATAGCGGCAGAGCAAGCGAATCGGGAGCCCCGGGGCGAAGACCCGGGGTTTTTTTTGTGAGGCAAGATGGCGAAAAGGGGTGACATCGAGATGGTCGTCGTGATGGATACGAAAGCGCGATCCGCCGACATCGAACGTGTCGTGCACGAGGTGGAGGCGGTCGGGGGCCAGGCCTTCGTGTCTCCGGGCAAGCTCCGCACTGTCATCGGACTCGTCGGCGATACCGCTCGGTTCATGGAGCTGCCGCTCGCCACGCTGCCGCACGTCGAGCAAGTCATCCGCGTCGGCAAGCCGTACAAGCTCGTCGCCCGCGAGCTGCACCAGGAGGCGACGATCGTGAACGTCGGCGGCGTCGCCATAGGCGAGGGAACCGTGACCGTCATCGCGGGACCGTGCGCGATCGAGAACGAGTCGCAAGCGCTCGAAGCGGCGCGCATGGCGCAGGAGGTCGGCGCCCACATTCTCCGCGGCGACGCCTACAAGCACCGATCTTCCCCGTACTCCTTCCAAGGACTCGCGAAGCGGGGCCTCGAGATCCTCAAGCAGATGTCCATCGAGACGGGCATGCCGACCGTCACGGAGGTTCTCGAGCCCGGGGACGTCGAGCTCGTCGCCGAATACGCCGACATGCTCCGCGTCGGCACGCGGAACAGCCAGAACTTCCCGCTCCTGCGCGAGTGCGGCCGGTCCGGCAAGCCCGTCATGCTCAAGCGCGGCATGGCCTCCACGATCGAGGAATGGCTGATGGCGGCCGAGTACGTTGCCCGTGAAGGCAACAACGACATCGTGCTCTGCGAGCGCGGCATTCGAACGTACGAGGACGCCTACCGGAACACGCTCGACGTGTCCGCCGTCCCGGCGACGAAAGCACTGACGCATCTGCCGGTGATCGTCGACCCTTCGCACTCGGGCGGACGCCGCGAGCTCGTCGCTCCGCTGGCTCGAGCCGCCGTGGCGGCTGGGGCCGACGCGGTCATGATCGACGTCCATCCCGACCCCCGGACGGCTCTGTGCGACGGCCCGCAAGCCCTGACGCGCGACGACCTGGCGGAGCTCTCCGGCGAGCTCTTCGCGATCGCCGAAGCCGTCGGCAAGAAGCCGGCAACACACGCGGCGCGGGGCTGAGATGCCGGGTCGCAAGGTCGCGCTCACGGGGATTCAGCCCTCGGGAACGCCGCACATCGGCAATTACCTCGGGATGATCCGGCCTGCCCTGGAGCTGGCGCGCGACTACGACGCCTACTACTTCATCGCCGACGGTCACGCGCTGACGACCGTTCGCGATCCGCAGCTCCTGCGCGATCAGACATATGAGATTGCCGCCGTCATGCTCGCGCTCGGCCTCGATCCCGAACGCGTCGTCCTCTACAGGCAGTCGGACATCCGCGAGGTCTTCGAGCTGGCTTGGATACTGAGCTCCGTCACACCCAAGGGCCTACTCAATCGAGCCCACGCCTACAAGGACGCCGTCGCGGAGAACGAAGCCGCCGGGCGTCCTGCAGACGACGGCGTCTCCATGGGCTTGTTCTCGTACCCCGTGCTGATGGCGGCCGACATTTTGATCGTCGACGCGAACGTCGTCCCAGTCGGCTCCGATCAGCGCCAGCATGTCGAGATGGCGCGCGACATGGCCGAGGCGTTCAATCGCGCCTACGGTGAGGTGTTCGTCCTACCCGAGCCTCTCATCGACGACTCGGTCGCGACGATCACGGGCCTCGACGGCCGCAAGATGTCGAAGAGCTACGGCAACGTGATCCCGATCTTCGGCTCGCCCGCCGAGCAGCGAAAGCTCGTCAAGAGGATCGTCACCGACTCGCGGCCCCCGGAGGAGCCGAAGGATCCGGAAACAGACAACCTGTTTCAGATCTACGCGAGCGTCGCCCCGCCCGAGCGCGTCGAAGCCATGCGCGAGCGGTACATCGCGGGCGGCCTGGGCTACGGCGAGGTCAAAGAAGAGCTGGCCGGCATCCTCGAGGACGTCTTCGCCGCGCCGCGCGATCGATACGATGCGCTCATGTCCGACCGCACTCGCATCGAAGAGGTCCTCGCCGACGGCGCTCGCCGGGCGAGACAGGTCACGAACGCCGTCACGTCGCGGGCGCGCAAAGCCGTCGGGCTCGAGTCATAGCCGTGGCCGACCTCGTCGTCACACCGGACGGCATCGGCTACAAGCGGCGCAATCCGTGGGGCGTGTTCCTGCTGACCTTCATCACGCTCGGGATCTACGGGCTGGTCTGGTACTACAAAGTCAACAACGAGCTGAAGAACTTCGGCGTCCGCAACGACCCGGTGGTCGCGCTGCTCGCCGTGACGCTCGGCGCGACCGTCATCGTCCCGCCGTTCGTGTCCTACTACCGGACGGCCGCGCGCATCCAGAACGCGCAGGAGAACGCCGGTGCGAGCGAGCGCATGAGTCCGCTGGTCGGGCTCGTGCTGGTGATCTTCCTCAACACGTTCGCCTTCGTCTACTACCAGTCGCAGATCAACAAAGTCTGGGACGCGCTCGCATCACAGGGAGCGGACGTCCGACCCGCGTAGCGCGCGGCTGCTAGCGCATGAGCCGGCGGCGAAGACCGAAGCCGCCGAACGCCAGACCGAGACCGCCGATCACCGCCGCGCCGACTCCGGCACCCGTACGCGGAAGCTGAGGATTGTTCTTCTTCGCGATCGGGTCCTGGAAGTTACCGGCCGACAGCACCTCGGTGTGGACGAGCTCGACGCCGATGTTCGGCAGCGGCGCGCCCAGCAGGTTCAGCGCAACCGCGTCGGCCGTGGCCTTGGCGCACGCGTCGTAGCGAGCCAGATCACCGGCGCACGTCGTGTCGGTGAGGCCGCGCTCGGTCGCGATGCTCGTCGCCAGCGGCGTGCCGTCCAGGATCGAAAGATCCTGCGGCGCCGTGATGGTCTGGTCGATCAGTGCGTCATCCGCAGCCGGCGTGAGGAGGTTCAGCGCACGCACGTGGATAAGCGAGACGTCGGCGGTTGCTTCCGGCTTGCCGTCGACGAGCGCCGCCGCGGCCTTCGCGACGGCAACTTCGATCGTCAGCACGCCGCCGAGCACGTCGATCGTCAACGCCGTGCCCGGCGACACCGAAGCGATGCCGGGCGTCGTCGACGTCACCGTGCCGTGATTCGGCGCAACGCTGATCTTGAGCAGCGGGGCCGAGCTGAGCTTGGACTGGATCGAGTCGATCACGCTGTCGACCTGACCCCGTGTCCCCTCGGGAAGTGCGGTGAGGACGCCCTGAACGGTGTCGAGGAACTCGTTGACCTGCGGCACGCTGTCCACGACGGCGTTCGTGAGTCGAATCTCCGCGAGCACCTCACCGGCCGCGTGGTCGGCCTTCGGCAGAGAGCCCATCGCGAGTGCGCAGCTGGCCAGACCGAGCTTGGCCGTCAGCAGAGGCGCAAGCGATTCCGGCGTCGAGATCGCGGTGACTTCGTCCTCGAGCTTCGGAGGAGCGCAGGAGACACTCGTGTCCGCGAGGCCGGGAATGACGACGCCGCGGGCGTCTGCCTTCGCGATCTGGTCGAGGATCTGGATGGGCGAGTGCTTGACCCGGGCGTATCCCGCCCGGCTCTCGCCGCCGCCGACCGTCAGCTCGAGGTCGCCGATGGTCACCTTGACGGCGTGGCTGCCCGCCGCACCGACGAACGATCCGAGATTCGGAGCCAGCTCGGCTCCCCCGGCCGGCATGACGCTGGAGCCCACCAACAGCACTCCGGCGAGGAATGCAACAACGTAGGTACTGAGTCGCTTGCGCATGGAACGCCTCCCGCCTTGCGTAAAGTCGAGACACCCTACTCGACTCATCCAAACACCGCCACGCCGTCGTTAGCGGCTCTAGCAGCCAAAATACAACTCTTCGACCGCTTTGTAACTAGTATCGGGACTTATCGCAGCGTCTTCAACGAACTCGCGAAGGCCGAGATCGCCCGGTCGACGTCCGAAGCAGCGATGTCCTTGTGGGTCACGAACCGGACGACCGGGCCGGGCAGGTTCAGACCGGCCAAGATTCCCTGCTCCTTGAGGAGCCCAAGGAGGACCGAATGGTCGATTCCGGCCGCCGCCGCGTCGAAGATCACCATGTTGGTCTGGACCCGATCCAGGGGCACGGTACCCGGCGGCGCCGACGCCGCGAGGCCCTCCCCGAGGCGCCGGGCGTGCTCGTGGTCCGCGCCGAGCCTGTCGATCATGGTCTGGAGAGCCACGACACCGGCCGCCGCCACGACACCGGCCTGCCGCAGCGCGCCCCCGAAGATCCGCCGGAAGAGCCAGGCACGCTCGATCAGTTCCCGCGAGCCGCACAGAAGGGAGCCCATCGGCGCTGCGAGTCCCTTGTAGAGGGACACCGTGATCAGTTCACACAGCGCCGAATAGTCGCTCGCTTTGGTTTGCGTCGCGACGCACGCGTTGAACAGGCGGGCGCCGTCGCAGAACAAGGGGACGCCGGCCGTGCGAGCGACGGCGGAGACGGAAGCAAACGCATCCAGACTCCACGTCGTCCCGCCCGCGCCGTTGTGCGTGTTCTCGACCGCCACCATCGATGTTTGCGGCTGGAAGGGATCAGACGGACGAAGTGCCTGCTCCACGTCGGAGGGATCCAGCACTCCGGCGGCTCCGCGCAGCCCTCGAAGCTGGACTTGCGAAAGCACCGCCGAAGCGCCCGATTCGAAGTGGACGAGATGACAGTCCTGCTCGCAGATGACCTCCCCGCCCGGCGACGAGAGCACCTTGAGCGCGATCTGATTCGCCATCGTCCCCGTCGGCACGTAGATGGCCGCCTCACACCCCAGGAGGTCCGCGGCGAGCTCTTGCAATCCGTTCACCGTTGGATCCTCGCCGTAGCAGTCGTCGCCGAGATCGGCCGCAGCCATTGCGCGCCGCATTGCTTCGGTCGGCAGCGTGACGGTGTCCGACCGGAGATCGATGAATCCGTCGCTACTCATCGGGGAGGGAGAAGATCCGTCTCGACAGGAGGTACCCGAGGAGCACGCTCGATGCGAGCAGGATCGCGGGTCCGGCCGCATTGCCGCGGCGCAGCATGATCACAGAAAGGAGCGCGAGCGTTCCGAGTCCCATGTTTCCCATGGCGATCACGAGCGCCAGTCCGCGCCCCCAACGCCGGCGCAGCCACAGCCCAACGGCAGCGGCGCCGGTGAACAGCCCGTAGGTCGCGAGGCCGGTGCGTATCTCGTTGTCCCCGAGCGCACGCACGAAGAGCACGGTGACGAAGATCGTGGTCCCGGCGAATAGGACGGCGGCCGCACGGAACGCAACGCGGCGCGCGTCAGCCGAAGAAGACTTCTGCAACGTCGTGAAGCTTCGGATCGAGCGTCTTGAGCTCGGCCGTTGCCTCTTCGATCGGGACGGTGACGACCTCGAGTCCGCGAAGCGCAACCATCACGCCGTACTCACCCCGGTGAACGGCGTCGATGGCGGCAACCCCGAAACGCGTCGCCAAGACGCGATCGAACGCTGTGGGTGTGCCGCCTCGCTGTACGTGACCGAGCGCGGTCACCCGTGTCTCGTGCCCCGTGCGCGCCTCGAGCTCCTGCGCGACGAGGTTGCCGATGCCTCCGAGCCGGACGTGCCCGAACGCATCGGTCTCTCCGGGCTGGACGACGATCGTGCCCTCCGCGGGCTCGGCCCCCTCGGCAACGACGACGATTGAGAAGTACCGCCCGCGGGCCGTCCGTTTGCGAATGTGCTTGGCGACCTTGTCGATGTCGAAGGGACGCTCGGGGACGAGAATGATGTCGGCGCCGCCGGCGATCCCCGCGTACGTCGCGATCCAGCCGGCGTGGCGTCCCATGACCTCGACGACCATCACGCGATGGTGCGACTCGGCCGTGGTGTGCAGCCGGTCGATCGCTTCCGTCGCGATCTGCACGGCCGTGTCGAATCCGAACGTGTAGTCGGTGCCCGAGAGGTCGTTGTCGATCGTCTTCGGCACGCCGACGATATTGAGTCCCTCGGCCGCCAGCTTCGCGGCGGCGCCGAGCGTGTCCTCGCCGCCGATCGGAATGAGCGCGTCGACGTTGTGCGCCTGCAGGTTTTCGATAACACGCTGGGCGCCGTCATCGGTCTTGAAGGGATTCGTGCGAGACGTACCGAGGATCGTGCCGCCGCGCGGAAGGATGCCGCGCGTCGATTCGATCGAGAGCTCCTCGACGTCGGACTCGAGCGGACCGCGCCAGCCGTCCTTGAACCCGAGGATGACGTGGCCGTAAGTATCGATACCCTTGCGAACAATTGCGCGGATGACGGCGTTCAGCCCCGGCGCGTCGCCGCCTCCAGTCAACACACCTACACGCACGGCACCACCCCGCTTTCAGGATGCGCCGTCGGGCGCCCCTTGTAACCGGCCGTTCATTCTCTCAAAGGTAGGGTGGACGTGATGACCCAGACGCCGCAGGACGTCGTCGCTTTGTACCTGCGTGCACAGAACCTCGAACAGGTGCGCCGCACCGACGAAGCCGTCGAGCTCTACGAGCACGCCGTCACGGCGGGATTCGATTCGGCGGGACCGTACGATCGACTCATCGCCATCTACCTCGCGCGTGAGCAACATACCGACGTCGTCCGGATCGCGAGGGCCGCACTTGAGCACGTCCGCACGTTCGACGACAAGCGCGCGTCGTACGAGGCGCTGCTCGAAGACTCGAGCGACGCGCTCGCAAAGCAGCCCGACAGGCGGGGCTCCGAGTTCTGAACACTTGACCAACGTCCTGTCGATCGACGCGGGGACGACCGGCGTCACAGCACTCGTCATCGGCGACGATGCGCGCGTACACGCGACCGGTTATCGGGAGTTCCCACAGCACTTTCCGCAGCCGGGGTGGGTTGAGCACGACCCCGACGAGATCTGGACGGCGACGCTCGGCGCCGTCGAGGATGCGCTGGGCGCCGGCGGCATCCGCATGAACGACGTCGCCGCCGTCGGTATCACGAACCAGCGTGAGACGGCCGTCGTGTGGGAACGCTCGACATCGCGGCCGATCGCCAACGCCATCGTGTGGCAGTGCCGCCGGACGGCTGCGCGCTGCGACGAGCTGCGAGCACAGGGAGCCGAACCCCGCATCAGGGAGCTCACAGGACTCGTCACCGACGCGTACTTCTCCGGAACGAAGGTTGAATGGCTGCTCGACAACGTGAACGGCGCTCGCGTTGCGGCCGAGCGAGGCGAGCTGGCCTTCGGAACCGTCGACAGCTGGCTCATCTGGAAGCTCACCGGCGGCGCCGTGCACGCGACCGACCCGTCCAACGCGTCGCGCACGATGCTCTACGACATCAACCGACTCGACTGGTCGGGTGAGCTGCTCGAGCTTCTCCGCGTCCCGAAGGACGTCCTTCCGACCGTCGAGGCATCGAGCGGCCGTTTCGGTGTGACCGCGCCGGAGGCGTTCCTCGGCGGCGCGCTTCCCATCGGCGGAGTCGCCGGCGACCAGCAAGCAGCGCTGTTCGGCCAAGGTTGTTTTGCGCCCGGCCGGTCGAAGAATACGTACGGCACCGGCTCCTTTCTGTTGCTCAACACGGGTTCCACGGCACCGTCCGCTCATGAAGGACTGCTCTCAACCGTCGCGTGGACAATCAACGGAAGGACCGACTATGCGCTCGAGGGATCGATATTCATCACCGGCGCAGCTCTCAACTGGCTCCGGGACGGACTCGGGCTCATCGACGACTTCTCACAAACCGAACCCCTCGCGATGTCGGTGCCCGACACCGGCGGCGTCGCATTCGTCCCCGCGTTCGTCGGCCTCGGCTCCCCGTACTGGGATCCGTATGCGCGTGGAACGATCATCGGCCTCACGCGAGGGACGACCAAGGCGCATCTCGTGCGAGCGGCCGTAGAAGCGATGGCCCATCAGTCCCAGGACGTCGTCGAGGCGATGGCGCGCGCCGTTGGATCGGCCCCCACCGAGCTCCGCGTCGACGGCGGCGCCGTCCGGATGGACCTGCTGTGCAAGCTGCAGGCCGATCTGTCCGGCATTCCCGTTCTCCGGCCGGTCGTCAGGGAGACGACCGCGCTCGGCGCCGCGTTTCTCGCCGGTCTTGCAGAAGGCGTGTGGAACGGGTTCGACGACCTCGAGCACGCCTGGGGGCTCGATCGCCGCTTCGAGCCGGGCGCGGACGTCGCGACCCGCGACGCCGATCGCGCGCGCTGGCGCAAGGCGGTGGAACGATCGCGGAACTGGGAAGGCTAGGCCGCGGCGACGGCGGGCTGCTCGGTCTTCGCCTTCTTTCCGGCGTACTCGTCGCGGTACTCCTGACCCGATAGACGGCAGATCTCGAACATCAGGCCGTCCACGAAGGAGCGCATGGCCAACGGGTCCGACTCGACATCTTGCGTCGTGATCCGCATCGGCTCTCCGAAGCGGACGGTGACGTTGCCGCGCATGCGCGGAAGCTTCGCTTCCTTCGCCATGATCTCGCGCGTCCCGATCAGCCCGACGGGAATCACGGGAGCCGACGCCTGCGCGGCCATCCGCGCGACGCCCGTCTTGCCCCGGTACAGGCATCCGTCCGGCGAGCGCGTTCCTTCCGGGTAGATCCCGAGCAGTCCCTCGCGGCTGAGCACGCGGAACCCGGCTTCGAGCGCTTGCTGCGCCTTCGCCGAGTCGTCGCGCTTCACAGGAATCTGTCCGACGAGATCGAAGAACCAGCGCGTCTTCCACGACTCCCAGTACTCGGCCTTGGCCAGATACGTGACACGCCGCGGAAGCGCCAGCGGGATGAACAAGGAATCGAGAAACGAGATGTGGTTCGCGGCGACGATGCCGTTGCCCGAAGCGGGCACGTTCTCAAGACCTTCGATGCGAACGTTGTACAGCCGGTTCATGAGCCCGCCCAGGACGAGCTTGATGGCACGGTAAGCACCGCGGCTGTATTGCGGGAAGAGCTCCTCGACCGGTTCGCGCACCCCTACCCCCTGTAGAACTAAGAGTGTATGCCGCCGCCCAGGTTCCTACCCTCGACTGGCTACGACCAGGCCGACGCGAAGAAACGGACCCGGCCCGTCGTCAGAGCGTTACGACGCTCCTATCCGGAGGCCCGGACGGCCCTCACGCACCACGATGCGTGGGAGCTCTTGATCGCGACGATCCTGTCGGCGCAGTGCACCGACGAGGTCGTCAATAAGGTGACTCCGAGGCTCTTCGAGCGCTACCCGACACCCGAAGCGCTCGCGTCGGCCGGGCCCACCGATGTCGAAGCGATCATCAAACCGACGGGATTTTTCCGTCAGAAGACCAGGTCGATCATTGCCACGTCGCGCGACATCGTCGATCGCTTCGGCGGTGACGTGCCGCGCACGGTCGCGGAACTCACGACCCTGCGCGGTGTCGCGCGAAAGACCGCGAACGTCGTCCTCGCCAACTGTTATCCGCGGCCGCAATCCGACCACGGGATCTTCGTCGACACGCACATCAGGCGGATCAGCCAGCGGCTGGCGTTCACCGACCAGGAGGATCCGGTGAAGATCGAGCGGCAGCTCATGGAGTTGCTTCCGAAAAGCGCCTGGGTTGACGTCCCGCACGCGCTGATCCTTCTCGGACGCGGACCTTGCAAAGCACGCAATCCCGACCACGAGGCATGCCCGCTGCTGCGGTGGTGCCCTACGGGACTCGGTGCCCGGGCAGAAGGGGCGCCAGAACCTCTTGCAGCGACGGCCCGGAGACCTCGGCCAGCTCGCCGAACGCGCGCACGATCGGACGCTGCTCGCCGGGGATAATCGCCGCCGGATCGGCGTTGGACGCCCACAGCACGACGTCGCCGGGTGTCGCGTACACGGAGGCGGCAAGATCATCGATCTCCTGCTCCGTGCGCCCGAGCGACGGGATGACCGGGCCGATGTGACCGTGCGCAACCAGCGCGTCGTGCACGCTGCCGACCGCGAACGGGCGCGGGTCGACCATGCCGCAGCGAAAACGGCGCGCCGCAACGGTGCCGGCACCGGCCTTCAGTCCGCCGATCGCCAGCGATGACCAGTCCTCGACACACACGACGGCACTGTCGTTGAGGATGCCGGTCGGACCGACGCCGACAGATAGGTCTGCCAGCACAACCGGTGCGTGGGAATTCCAAGCACGGACGCGCTCCTCGGTCTCACGCATCGAGGCCGGATCCCCCGAGTCGGCCTTCGCGAGCACGATCGCGTCGGCCCCCGCGATACGTCCGTCCACATCTTCGAGCGGCGGCCGCAAGACATCGATGACGACCAGATGCAGGTCGGCGACAACCCACGGCGCGGCAGCACCGCCGCCGTCCCATACAACTACGCCCCCCGCTCCGGCTTCCCGTGCTGCCGCGCGCAGGACGCCGTCGCCGTCGAGGCCCGTCGCGACCGGTATTCCCGTACCGGTGATCGGCGCGAGCTCCTCTCGCTCCTCGAGCGGCCGGGACAATGCCAGCTCCTCGGGTGAGCGGACAACGGATGGGGCGAATCGTCCCCACAACAGCAGATTCGCGATCGGGTGCCGAGCGACGGCGACGGAGACGCCCGATGCACGCAGGGCGCGCGCGACCCTCCGCGTCGTTGCGGTCTTGCCCGAACCGGTCGAAAGCCCGCTGACGGCAACGACACGAACGCCCTCGGGTGCCGGGAGCACGTCCACCGACCTTGCGCTGAGCGGTTTCCCGCCCGCATCCGCCCACGCGACGATCAGCTCGAGCGTCGCGCGCTCACACGAGACGACGACAACTTCGTCGATATCGTCGGCGCCGGGCAGTGCATCGACGGGATAGACCGGGATGCCGGAGGGTGTGTGCGTGCGAAGGCCGAGGCCTTCGCACGCCAGAGCCACGACGCCGGTGGTCGTCGCCGCGGCGACGAGCACCGACCCACCTTCACCGGCGATAAGCGTTCTCGTACCGTTCATCGAGTCGCTACGCTCCATCCTGCTACTCTCGCCGAGTATGTCCGAGCCGGTTCTCGTTTCTCTCGACGGTCACATCGCGACGCTCACGTTGAACGTGCCCGACAAGCGCAACGCGATGTCGGCCGAGATGACGGACGCGTTTCCGCGCGCCGTCGATCAACTCAAATCGCTGAGCGATGCGCGGGCGGTCATCGTCACCGGCGCCGGCGCGGCGTTCTGTGCGGGCGGAGATCTCGACTTCCTGCACACCGGAGAACGGGAAGTCACGGCGCTGCGCGAGAAGATGTCGGCGTTCTATCCCAGCTTTTCGTGCCTCCTCGACGTCGACGTCCCCACGATCGCCGCGATCAACGGTCCGGCCATCGGCGCGGGACTGTGTCTCGCGCTGATGTGCGACCTGCGCGTGGCGGCCGCCGATGCTCCGTTGGGGATGACGTTCGTACGCATCGGACTGCACCCGGGCATGCTCGCGACGGCGCTGCTGTCGCGAGCCGTGACCCAAACCTGGGCAACCGAGCTTCTGTACACGGGGAGAATCGTGACCGGGGCAGAAGCACTGCACATGGGCTTGGTCAACCGCGCCGTAACGAGCGATCGCGTGCTCCCCGAAGCGCACGCCCTCGCCGAGCAGATCGCATCCAACGCGCCGATCGCGCTGCGCTACGTGAAGGAAGGCCTGCGGCTCCAGTTCCGTCAGCTGATGGAGCAGGCTTCAGCCTGGGAGACATTCGCGCAACCGGTCACGATGGCAACCGAGGACGTCCAGGAGGGACTTCGGGCCGTTCGCGAGCGGCGTCCCCCGCACTTCCAGGGGCGATAGCTACCCGGCGCGAGCGACGGTAAAGCGGACGGTCGTCCCGCCTTCCGCGTTCGGACCGACTTCCGCGTCCGGAAAGAGCGACTGGATGATGTGGAGCCCGATACCGCTCTCCAGGAGGACGTCATCCGGTACCACGCTGCGCTCCCCGTTTCCGCCGGAGCGCTCGAATCCGCCGCCGGCATCGATGACTTGAAACTCCACGCGTTGGTCGGCAGGCTGCACGATCACCCGGACGGGCATTGTGACGAGCGCATTGCCGTGCGCCTTGACGGCATTCGTGCACGCCTCGGAGATCGCGATCTTTACGTCCTGAACGACGTCCTCGTCGCACCCGTAATAGCGCGCGGCGGCGCCGGCAAACAGGCGGGCCGTCGAGATGAAATCCGGCTCGGAGCTGAACTCGAGGCGGAACTGGTCCTCGCTAACTGCCGGTGCCACCACTACGACCCACCAGCCGACGCCACCCCGATTTCGCTCAGCGAGCCGTGGATGGTGAAAATGCGGTCGAGGCCGGTGATTTCGAGCACGCGACCGACGGCGGGACGAATACCGGCGAGCACCATGGCGCCCCCGGCTTCGCGCAGCCGCTTGAGGGCGCCGATCAGCACGCCGAGACCGGTCGAATCCATGAACTCGACTCCCGTGAGGTCGATCGCGATGCGGTGGTTTCCCTGATCGATCAGGTCGTAGATACCGCGGCGCAATTGTGGAGCCGACGCGAGATCGACCTCACCTTGGAGGTGGACGACCATCCAGTCACCATCGGGTTTGGTGTGCAATTCGAACTTGATACTGTTCCTTTCGCGCGAGATACCCGGCGGCCGGATCCAGCAAACCGAGCCGAATCTACCTCGTGGGAGGGCCGGATGGCAGCCTCGGTAGGAGAGCCACAGGTTGGATCGGTCGGGCGCGGGGTCATCCTGACCGTCCCGGCCCGACCCGATGTCGTCCAGGTCGTCCGGACGGTTGTCGGGAGCATTGCCTCCCGGCTCGGCTTCCCCTACGACCAGGTCGACGACGTGCGTCTTGCCACCAGTGAGATCGTCGCCCACCTGCTCGAGGAGAACCCGCCGCCCGAAGCTCTTGTCGTCGAGGTGCACGAGACGGAGACCGGCATCGAGGTCGAGGCCTCGCGCACGACGGGCACGAAGGCGTGGCCACCGACCGGAGCCCGGCACTCTCTCACGACGCTGATCTTGCGCGCACTCGCCGACGACGCGTCGTTCGAGCAAAGTGATCACGGCCCGGCGATCCGGTTCGCCAAGCGTCACGGAACGGGTGCCGCGCCCGTTCCATGACCCGGAGAAAGCCCGAAGCGCACGACCTCGACCCCCAGGACTCCGAGGAACCCGCAGAGCTGTTCACCCGCGCCAAGACCGATCAGGCGGCGCTGGAGGAGATCGTCGGTCGTTATCACCCGCTGGCCGAGAGCCTCGCCCGCCGGTATCAGGGCTACGGGGAGCCGATCGACGATCTCGTGCAGGTCGCGAGTATCGGCCTGCTGAACGCCATCGATCGCTTCGACCCCGGCAGGGGTGTCGGCTTCGCAGCCTTCGCCACACCGACGATCGTCGGCGAGCTGAAGCGTCACTTCCGGGACCGCGGCTGGGCCGTGCGGATGCCGCGGCGGCTGCAGGAGAACACCCTCAAGTTCCGCCGGTCTCTGTCGGACCTGACCCAGAAGCAGGGCCGCTCGCCCACGGTCGCCGAGCTCGCCGAGGACACGGGCATGAGCGAGGACGACGTCCTGGAGGCCGGTGACGCGCTCCTGGCGTACTCGACGACGTCGCTCGATGCTCCGGTCGGAGACGACGTCACGCTCGCGGACACCCTTTCCGTCACCGAGTCCGACATCGAGGGGGCGGAGGGCTGGGCCGACCTCGGCCCCCACCTGGCCCGGTTGCCCGAGCGCGAGCAGCGAATCATCGCCCTGCGCTTCTTCAAAGGCCTGACCCAGACCGAGATCGCCGAGCTGGTCGGGGTGTCGCAGATGCACGTGTCGAGACTGCTGGCCAGGGCCCTGCGCAAGCTCCGCGCTGCCCTCTCCCCCGGCGGAGAGGTTTAGGAATAAAGCAACTGGGAATGTAGCTGGCAGCGTCTCATCGCGTGGGAGGGAGCTCGTTCCCGCGGGCTCCCTCCCCTGCCCCCTCTTCGGGGGCCTTTTTGTTCTTGCGGGCCATTCTGGGCAGGCAATTGCGCGCTCCCGCGCGCTCCGCTCAGATCGGGGGCGCTCACGCGGCCCCCATTCGCGCCTCCGCTTCGCTCCGGCGTGGGGGCCGCTGCGCCCCCCGAACCCCCCGCGGAAACAGTTGCGTGAGGCGCGTGTCAGCATCGATGGGTGACCTCTGAGTTCACAATTCCGACGCCCCTCCAGCTGCCCGTTGAGCGCCAGGGCCCCGACCACTGGCTCTTCGAGGCCGAGGACCGGACGGTTCGGCTGTCGAACCTGGGAAAGGTGTACTGGCCCGGAGCCGGCTACACCAAGGGCGACCTGCTCGCGTACTACTACAACGTCGGCGAGCTGATCCTTCCGCACCTCGCCGGGCGTCCGCTGACGATGAAGCGGATGCCCGACGGCGTCGAGGGCCACGAGTTCTACGAAAAGAACGCCCCGTCGCACACGCCCGACTGGGTCCCCCGCTGTCTCGTGGAGACCACGGGCAGCCGCAACGACTTCCTGATGGCAGACGGCGTCGCCGCGCTGATGTACGTCGTGAACCTGGGCTGCATCGAGTTCCATCCGCTGCATTCGCGCTGCGATCGCATCGACCTGCCCGACTACCTCTTCTTCGACCTCGACCCGAATCCCCCCATCGAGTTCGCCGACGTGCTCGCCGTTGCTCATCACGTGACGGCTGCGCTCGACGCGCTGTCGCTCCCGTATTACGCGAAGACGTCGGGGCGGCACGGCATGCAGATCTACGTTCCGATCCTGCACGGACCGACGTATGAGGACGTCCGTAACTTCGTCGCGGCAATCGGGCGTGCGATCCGCGACGCCGATCCGGACCGGGTAACGATGGAACACGACAAGTCGAAGCGCACCGGCAAGGTCTTCATCGACCACAACATGAACCGCTTCGGCGCCAACATCGCGGCCGTCTATTCCCTGCGACCGCGGCCCGAGGCAACGGTCTCGACACCCCTGACGGTGGACGAGATCGCCGGCGGGACCGTCACGCCGGAGGACTTCACAATGGTGAACGTTCACGAGCGGTTCGCGCGCACCGGCGATCTGTTCGAGGGGCTGCAAACCAAACCCGTCGATCTTCGCCCGGCGATGGAAGCGCTCGGCCTGCCGGTCCCCGAGCTCGTCCCGGACGTCGGTGAGAAGCTCGCCGCCTACGATGCCAAGCGCGATTTCACGAAGACGCCGGAGCCCGAAGGCGGGTCGATCTCGGTGCACGGCTCGCGTTTCGTCATCCAGAAGCACGCCGCCCGGCGCTTGCATTACGACCTCCGGCTCGAGCGCGACGGCGTGCTGTGCTCGTGGGCGGTCCCCCGGGGACTTCCGACGGTGGCGGGCGAACGCCGGCTCGCCGTCCGCACGGAGGACCACCCGATGGAGTACCTCGACTTCGAGGCGTGGATCCCGAAGGGCGAGTACGGCGGCGGAGAGATGCGAATCTTCGACCGCGGCACCTACGAGGCGCCCGAGTGGGAGCCCAGGAAGATCACCGTTCGCCTGCACGGCGAGCGCGTGCGCGGCGAGTACCACCTCGTCCAGACGTCACAAGGCTGGCTGATCTTTCTCTCGAAGCGATCGGCCGCCGAACAAGCAGCACCGCCGCCGCCCATGAAACCGATGCTCGCCGAGCCGGGTCATCGGCCTTTCGACGACGATGCGTGGACGTTCGAGCCCAAGTTCGACGGCGTGAGAACGCTCGCGTACGTCACAACCGACGGCACGACCCTGCACTCGCGTACGGGCCGCGACCAGACGGCGAGCTACCCGGAGCTAGGCAACCTCGCGACGTACGTCAACGCGATCAACGCGGTCATCGACGGCGAGATCGTCGTCCTCGACCGGGACGGCCGTCCCTCGTTCCAGATGCTCCAGCAGCGGCTCAACCTGTCGTCGGCGGCCGAGATCGCGCGCGCCCGCGAGCGGCTCCCGGCGCACCTATACGCCTTCGACATCCTGTGGCTGGACGGCGAGGACCTGACGCAGCTGCCGCTCACCGAACGGCGAGCGAAGCTCGCCGAGACCGTCACGGAGACCGGTCCCGTCTCGCTCACGTATTCGTCGGACGGCCAGGGCCGCGCCTTCTTCGAGGCCGTCAAGCAGCTCGGACTCGAGGGCATGATCGCCAAGCGTCTGGACAGTCAGTACGTCTCCGGACGGCGCACGAAGGATTGGCGGAAGGTCAAGGCGCTCCGGACGCAGGACTGCATCGTTCTCGGTTGGACGCCGGGGGGAGGATCGCGGTCTGACGCATTTGGAGCGCTGCTCGTCGGCGCATACCGCGACGGCGCGCTTGCGTGGATCGGCCAAGTCGGGACGGGCTTCACGGCGAAGCTCCTCGGCGAGCTCCACGACGTCCTGGCGCCGCTGGAGATCCCGGAGCCGCCGATCTCCGACCCCGAGCTCGGCGCCGTCCGCGGAGCTCACTTCGTCCGTCCCGAGCTCGTCTGCGCCGTCGAGTACCTGGAGATCACTGCCGGAGGAAAGCTGCGTGCCCCGTCGTTCAAAGGACTGCGTTCGGACAAAACACCGGACGAGTGCATACTCGAAGAAGCAGCGATGTAGGGCAGGGGGAGGCGCCTGACCGACCAATTGCACGACGTTGAGCATGCCGCGGTGCGTGTGCTTGCCGACGCACACACGGTCGACGAGGCCTATCCGCAGATCCTCGAGGGGATCTGCCGGGCCCTCGATTGGCAGGTCGGCGTGCGCTGGGTCGTCAGTCCGTCGCCGCACGGCGACCGGCTGCGCTGTGCGGAGGTCTGGCGCCGGGGCGACGACCCGCTCAGTCCGTTCGAGCGCGCGAGTCGGGCACTGCTATTCGAGCGCGGGATCGGGCTTCCCGGACGTGTGTGGGAGAACCGCCGGGCCGAGTGGATCAGCGACGTCGTCCAGGACCGGAACTTCCCACGAGCCAACGTCGCCGCCGAATCCGACCTTCACGGCGCCGTCGGCTTTCCGATCGTCGTCAACGGCGACATCTTCGCGGTCATGGAGTTCTTCTCACACAGCGCTCTTGAACCCGACGACGGACTGCTCGGCACGCTCGAGCGCATCGGGATACAAATCGGTCACTTCGTCGAGCGCGAACAGCTCGGCCGGCGGCTGGTCTTCCACGCGGCCCTGCTCGAGTCGCAGGGAGAGGCTGCGATCGACGGGATCCTCGTCGTCTCAACCGACGACAAGGTCCTCTATAGCAACCGGCGGTTCCTGGAGATTTGGGACGTCCCGGAGGAGCTCGTCGAGCCGGGCCGCGATCGCCGGCCGGTCGTCGAGCGTAAAGCCCGCCTGGCCGTGGATCCCGATTACTTCAAACGAATAACGCTCGCCGTCTTCGACGATCCGGAGGCGAGCAGGCGCGATGAGATCGCACTCGCCGACGGCCGGGTCATCGATCGGTGGACGGCTCCGGTCAAGGGCCCGGACGGCTCGCTTCTGGGCCGGGCGATGTACTACCGCGACGTCACAACACAGAAGCGGACCGAACAACGACTGCGCGAGAACGAGCGCTGGTACTCGTTCCTTGCGGAAGTGTCCAGCGTCATGTCTCAAACGCTCGACTACCGCGCCAATCTGAACCGTCTCGCTCGTATGGCTGTGCCCATGCTCGCCGACTGGTGCGCGATCCACATCGTGGACGACCAGGGAGACATCGAGCCGGTTGCACTCGCGCACAGCGACCCGAACAGGCTCTCGCTCGCGCAGCGCTTACAGGAGACGTTCCCCGTCGACCCCAGCAGCGAGATCGGTCTCGCGGCGGCAGTGAATTCGGGAACGCCGCTCTTGTTCGAGGAGATTCGCGACGACGTGCTCGAATCGGTAGCCCCGGACGCCGAGCAGTTCGCACAGCTGCGATCGCTCGGCTTCACGTCGGCGATGGTCGTCCCGCTCGTTTGTCGTGACCGCGTCCTCGGGACACTGACTCTGCTCGCGTCCGATTCCGGACGGCGTTACACGAAGGAAGATCTGCGGCTCGCCGAAGACTTGGCAGCCCGTGTTGCGTTTCCGATCGACAATGTTCGCCTCTACGAGCAGCACTCGCGAGTTGCGCAAACCTTGCAGGAGAGCCTGCTGCCGCCCGAGCTCCCCGAGATTCCCGGCATCGAGGTTGCCGCCCGATACCACGCGGTGATGCGCACAGCGGATGTGGGCGGGGACTTCTACGACGTGTTCCCGGCGGGAGAGCGGAGCTGGGGCGTCGCGCTGGGTGACGTGAGCGGCAAAGGTGTCGAAGCGGCGGCGGTCACCTCGCTCGCCCGGCACACCCTTCGCGCCGCGACGATGGCAAGCCAGCGGCCGTCGGAGATCCTGTCCGTGCTCAACGCTGCGCTCCTCGACCAGACGGACCAAGACCGCTTTTGCACGGCCGTGTACGCGCTCGTCGAGCCACGCTTCGGTCACGTCAACGTGACCGTGTCGTGCGGCGGGCATCCGCTTCCGTACGTCGTCCGGTCCAATGGAGCGATCGAGGCGATCGCCGCCGAGGGAACCTTGCTCGGCGTAGTGGCTGATCCGCAGCTCACCGACATCTCCGTCGAGCTCGACTTCGGTGACAAGCTGATCCTGTACACCGACGGAATCCTCGATGTCCGGCCGCGGGACTCTCGCTTCGGCCAGCCGCAGCTCGAGCAGTTGTTCGCTGCGTGCGCCAAACGCGGAGCGAACTCGGCGGCCGACCTCATCGAACGCCGGGTGCTCGAGCTCCAGGAGGGCCAGGCCCGGGACGATTTCGCCCTCATGATCTTCGGCGTGAGGACGTCGATCTTCCGGCGGGTCAGAAGCCCGCGCCTGTGGGCCCGCGGGACTCGAGACGACGACGCGCTGAGCTAACGATCGGACCGGGCGTCGAGCGCGAGCAGCGCTGCGCCCACGATCCCGGCATCGGAGCCGAGCTCCGCCTTGCGCACCTCGGGAAGCGGACGCCGGTCGGAAGCCTCGACGCGCTCGCGCATCGCGGCGACGGCTCGTGTCTCGAGCAGATCCCAATCGTTGGCCACACCGCCTGCGATCGCGATGCGCTCGGGCTCGAGGATGTTCACGAGGGACCCGAGTCCCCAGCCGACCCACGTGGCGAGACGCTCGACGAGATGTTCGGCGAACGCGTCGCCGTTGCGCGCCCCGCCCGTAATGGCCTTACCGGGAACCCGTCCGTCGACGATCAGATCGTTCAGCGCGCTGTCCGGCCTCGTCCCGAGCTCGGCCGTCGCCATCCGCTCGAGCGCGAGACCCGACGCGTACTGCTCCCAGCAGCCCTTGCGCCCACAGCCGCACGGCAGCCCGTCGGGATCGACCATCATGTGCCCGATCTCCGCAGCGCCCCCGTGCGCGCCGCGGTACGGGCGGCCGTCCACGACGAGACCGCCGCCGATGCCGGTTCCCAGCGTCACGCACAAGAAGTTTGTCGTCCCTTTGCCGACGCCGAAGCGATGCTCGGCCCATGCCGCGCAGTTCGCATCGTTGTCGAGGCGAGTCGGAAGGTGGACGGCATCCTGAACGAGCTCACACAGCCGGACGTCACGAAGACCGGTGTTCGGTCCGTACAAGTAGTGACCGGACTCGTAGTCCACGATCCCCGCCGCGCCGATACCAAGCCCAACGGCTCCCTCCGGCGCCAGCTGCTGAACGAGCTCACCGATCTGAGACACGACCGAGGTCGGGTCGTCGATGTCGGATGGGAGCTCGCGGCGCTCGAGGATTCGGCCCTCGGATGAGACGACGCCGGCGGAGATCTTGGTGCCGCCGAGGTCGACACCGACGGCGACCGGCGTCACTTGCGACGGGTCGTCCGTCGAACGGGAATCTGCTGCACCGTCGCCTGTTTGCGGGCACCCGAGCTGCGCTCCTCCATGATGTTGAGGAACGCGTCGAGCCCCTCGATCATGCTTTTGAACGCTCCGAGCAGCTCGCGCCCGGCGCGGATCAGGTGCTCGGTCGCCTCCGGCGCCGCCCCCTGGACGGCCATCGACGCCGTCCCGATCGGGCACGCGTAGCACTCGGGGACGTACTGGCGCGCCTCGCCTTGCGACTTGTCAGCCATGGTCTTCTCCTTCGAACACGATTTTGAGCAGTGGACCTTCGAACGCTGCGTCGACGATGTGCCGCCGGCGCAGCGATTGCGGAAGCATGATCGACCGGCGATACGAGCCGACCGTCACGATGAGGTCGTCCTCCTTCCGCGAGAGATCGAATCTGTCCTCCGCATACGGCAGCCGAAGCTCGAGCACCATTCGGCCGCGCCCGTCGCTGTGTACCCGCATCGGCTCGTCCGAATGCAGGACCGCCTTCGGATCCACGCCTTCGTAGACCTCGGTGCAGAGTTCGGCGAGGAGCTCCTGCCCCACCATCTCTTCTTCGTAGAGTCGGGACGTCAGAACGGGGACCGGCGCAAACGACTCGCGAATCGTGTCGAGGTGCGCGGCCTGGATCTTCTTCCACTTCGCGAAGTAGGGATCCTCGACGGTTTCCGGCAGTAGTCGGTTGGCGACGACGGCGTCGACGCGGTAGCCGAAAAGCGCGAGATACGTGAACAGACGCCGCGCCTCCGCGATGACCATCTTCTCCGGGTTCACAACGATCCGAATCGACGAGTGGGACCCGTCGGTGAGGATCCGGCCCACCTGATCGAGGTTGGTATAGAGACGCTCGACTGCTTTGTAGACACGGTCGCTCGCCATCGGCATCGATGTGACGCGCTCGAGGACGGGCCGGACGACCTTCACGACCCGACGCTCGATGGGAAAGACACGCTCGATGTACCACCGCGCGATCTCCGGCAACGAGAGCAAGCGCAGCGTTTCCGCGGTTGGTGCGCAGTCGACGACGATGCAATCGAAGTTGCCCTCGTCCGCGTGCCGGCGAAGGTCGGTGAGGCTGAAGACCTCCTCGATCCCCGGAAGCGCGATGATCTCCTCGGCGGCTACCGGATCGGCGCCCGCCCACGATAGGAACTCCGTCATGAACTGCTGGATGTCGCGCCACTGCTCTTCGAGCCGCTGTTGTGCATCGATCTGCTGGGCGAACAATCCGGGTGAGATCTCCGTCAATTCAGACGCGATTTCCGACTCAAAGGCGTCGCCCAGACTGTGCGCGGGGTCGGTCGACATGACGAGCGTTCGCGCGCCCTGGCGCGAGATTCCGAGGGCGGTTGCCGCGGCGACGGAGGTCTTTCCCACGCCGCCTTTACCTGTGAAAACGATGATGCGCACGCAGAAATCCCGTCGTGAAGTGGGCCCCAAGTATAGAAGGGCGCCGATGTTACACTCCCGGTGTCACATGGACATGCGCATCGATGAGCTGGCACAACGCGCGGGCGTTCCGACGCGCACGATTCGCTATTACACGCAGCAGGGTCTGCTGCCGTCGCCGCGGCTCCGAGGCCGCGTCGGCTATTACGACGAGGGCCACCTCGACCGTCTTCGGCTGATCAAGGAGCTCCAGGAGAAACGCTTCCTGCCGCTCAGCGTGATCCGGTCGGTCGTGCGTCACTTCGAAGCCGGCGCCGATCTCGAGACGATGCTCGCACCGCTGGACTGGGTCTTCCAGCCGCGCTGGGACGCGGCGCTCGAGCATCGCGACTTCACGCGCAGCGAACTCGCGAAGACGGCGGGCGTCGACGCCTCGGTTGTCGACGCGGCCGAAGAAATGGGGTTCCTGTTCCCGGTCGGACGCGGCCGCGATCGCCGCTACACAGCGGATGACGTGCAGATGCTCGGCGTCGCAAAGCGGTGGCTCGATCTCGGGATTCCCCGCGATCTCGGCAAGCTCTACCGAGAAAGCCTCGACGCAATCTCGAAGATGCAGGTCAAGGCCTTCAACGAAAGTGTCGCCGCGCCGCTGGCCGCCGAGGAACATACGCCGGAAGAGACACAGCGGTTACTTCTGGAGGGCTACCGGGAGATGTCGAGCGTGTTCCAGCAGCTCGTTGCGCTCCTCCATCGCAAGGCCCTGCAGAACGCGGTCGAGTTCTTCGCCGACCACGAAGACGCTCCTAGCGAGCCTCCACGCGACGCTTCAGCTCTTTGAGCGCGACGCGCGTGATCTCACGCGCGGCACGGGCCTTCACAAACCCGGGCAACGGAAGGCGTCCTGGATCGATCGCGAGGTTGTAGGTCACGTGGGTGCGCCCGTCGGACTCCTCGAGCGCGTAGGAACCGCGCACCTCCTTGAGATCGCCTTCGACGTAATCCCACGAGATCCCATGTGGTGAGTAGCTGTAGCGAAGGACGTAGCGAACTTCAGGCAGGGGCCCCGGAGACACGCGGAACTCGACGGTAGCCGCCCGGCCGTCGTCGTCCCGCTCGAGGATGCGCGCTTCCTTCACGGAGCGAGCCCATTGCGGATACGACTCGAAATCGCACAGCACTCCGAGCACCTGGTCGGTGCCGGCATCGACGTCGATGTCGCTCGCGACCGTCTCCGTCACGCGTGCACCCACGCCTGCCCGGTCGAGCGGTAGTAGGAACCCACGTTCACGATGCGCGTCGGGCCGACCTGCGTCTCTGCAACCTTCGGGTTGTGCACGTGCCCGTAGTACATGTGCGATGGGCGGTGCCGAGCGATGTACTCGAGGAGCGCTTCGCTCCCCGGCTCATTGAAGTCGGCGATGACGTCGTAGGTCAGGTCCTCGATGGCCGGCGGCACGTGGGCGCAGAGAACATCGACCGGGCCGAGGCCCGCGACCTTCTCCGCGTATGCGTCGAGCCGGACTTCGCCCGGGATCCCGACTTTCGGGAGGCCGCCGCCGACGAATCCGTACCGAATGCCCTCGAACGTGATCACCTCGGCGTCGGCGAATCGAACACCTTCGGGCAGGTACTTCCGGATCAGATCGGGAACGTCGACGTTGCCGAAGGTGACGACGACGTTGGTCGGAACTTCGGTACAGAAGGCCTCTGTCGCCTTGTCGATCTGGGTGAAGAACAGAGTGCGCAGCTCCTGCTCGCGGCCCGCCGAAACCTTCCGGAGAACCTCACGAGACTCATCGAACTTTCCCTCGGCGCGAAGCGACGACCAGGCGCGGACGGCTTCGGAGCCGTAGACCTCGGCGAGGATGCCTCCGGCATTCTCATAGTCGATGACGTTGATCAGATCGCCGAGAAGCAGGAGCACGTCGCAGGACGCCGCCTCCGAACGAACGGTTTCGAGGTCTCCGTGAACGTCGGCGATCACCTTGACGCGCATCGTCGCGATGGTACCAACCGGTCCCGATAAGCTGGCGCCGATGCAACGCATCGCTTTCGTTCTGCTCGCCGTCGCAGCATTGCTCTCGTCGTGCAGGCATGACACCCAGACTGTCGCCGAGCGCGCGCAAGCGATCGAAGCGCAAGTGTGGTCTCCGTACTGCCCCGGACGATTGCTCATCGATTGCACGACCAGTCAGGCGCGCGAATTGCGAACCGACATCGTCCGGAGGCTGCAGCGCGGAGACTCGACCGCTCGAGTACTCGACTGGATACGGCTCAATCACGGTCAGGAGGCGCTGGCCCGGCCGAGCTCGGGTGCCGTGTGGGCCGTCCCGATCGCGTTGTTGTTCATCGGAGCGATCGTCGTGGCGTGGCTCATCAGACGGTGGTCGCGCTCGCCGGCGCGGTCGGCGAACCCGACCGCATAGACTCGGCCGCGTGAAAATCGCATTCCTTCTCTACGACAACATGACGGCGCTCGACATGATCGGGCCGTACGAGGTGGTCGGACGGCTCCCGGGAGCCGACGTGCACTTTGTCGCAGTGGAGCCCGGCGTGAAGCGCACCGACCAGAACCTCGGCCTCACAGCCGACGAGGCGATCGACGATGTGTCGTCGCCGGACATCGTCGTCGTCCCCGGCGGCGACGAGCGCGGCCCCGCGTCCGACGAACGTCTGCTCGACTGGCTCCGCTCGGCCCACGAGACGACGACGTGGACCACGTCGGTCTGCACCGGCTCCCTGATCCTCGCGGCGTCGGGAATTCTCAAGGGATTGAAGGCCACGACGCATTGGTTCGCCATGGATCGGCTCGCCGAGTTCGGTGCGACACCGGTGTCCGAGCGAGTCGTCGAGGACGGAAAGGTGATTACCGCCGCCGGCGTCTCCTCCGGTATCGACATGGGACTGACCCTCGCCGCGCGCGTCGCCGGCGAGGATTTCGCGCGCGGAATCCAGCTCGGGATCGAGTACGACCCGCAGCCTCCGTTCGACGCCGGCTCGCCGGACAAGGCTCCGCCTGAGCTCGTCGAGGTACTGCGCGGCTACTACACGAACCGGGTCTAGCTCGGGAAAGGAGCAACCATGCCCGTCCGTTCAGCTGAAGCCGTTTGGGAAGGCGACCTCCAGGACGGCAAGGGCACGCTTCGTCTCGGAAGCGGCGCCTTCGATGGCCAGTACTCGTTCTCGTCGCGCTTCGAAGAAGGAACTGGGACGAATCCCGAAGAGCTGATCGGAGCTGCGCATGCAGGTTGCTTCTCGATGGCGCTGGCTGCGGCATTGGCTCGCGAAGGACACACCCCGACGCGCGTCCAAACGACCGCCAGGGTAAAGCTCGAGAAGGTCGGTGACGCGATGACGATCACCGGCAGCGCACTGGAGTGCGAAGGCGAGGTCCCCGGCATCGACGAGGCGACGTTTCTCGAGTTCGCCGAGAACGCGAAGAAGAACTGCATCGTCTCGAGAGCTCTCGGCGCTATCGAGATCACGCTCGCCGCGAGGCTGGTCTCCTAGCCAGTGAGCAGCGCCGTCAGCTCGCGAACGTCGTCCAGCTCTTCGATGCGCTGAACGGCATCGAGCGCGTCCTTCCCCCGTGATTCATCGCCGGAGAAGTTCGTGAGGAACTTCTCTCGAACGAGAGCGGTCGTCTCGTCCCACGGCCGTCCGGCGCCGCCCAGCGGGATGTCCTGGAGCTCGGTGTACTCGGCCCCCGCGGTCGTCCGGAGCGTCACCTCGGTCGGGAACGTCATGACGTAATCCTCGAACGACCGGCCGGCTAGCGTCTGGCCGCCGAGCAGTGAACGAACCGACACGCTCCCGCGTTCGCCGATCTCGCCGGCGCGCTTGTCCATCTCCGCGTCGTGCGACATCTGCACCTTTGCCGCGACGGCCTCGATCGCCTCGCGGTTGGCGTCGAGATACTTGTGTGACAGGAACTCCGGACCGAGCGCTCCGGCGTTGAGCATCACACCGAAGGACAACGCCACCGAGAAGTTGATCGAGATCGGCTCGAGGCGCTCGTCCGAGCGATACGTCTGCGCGAAGCCTTCCATGCCCGAAGTCAGAAGCCCGCAGCGCACGGTGATCTCGCCGACCTCTTCCGGCGCCGGACGCCGTCCGTTGTCGGCTTCGAACCGCCGGGAAATCTCAGTGAACGCATCCACGGCGGTGTCGATGTACGCGCACCCCGGGACGACCTTGTAGCACAGCGAGTCGGTGACCCAGGCTTCTCCCAGGCCCGTCAGCATCCAGCCGAAGTTCTGTTCGTTGAACCTGCGCAGGAAGCCCTGGCGGTCCTCGAGGATCGACTGGTTGCCCGTCCAGCCGCGGGCGGCGAGCTCGGCGGCGCGGCAGCCGTCGATCGTCGTCGAAGCGGGGATCATCAGCTTCGAGTCCGGGCCCATGAAGGCGGGCATGAGCGGATAGGGCGGCTGCGTGAAAGCGACGCCGATGGCATTGGCCATTCGTCCGGCGTCCAGACCGACGAAGCGGCCGGCGACGCAGGCTCCTTCGAGGAGGTGGATGTAGGACCACATCTGTCCGTTCTGGGGGCCGAGTAGCAGCGCGCCGCCGAGCCGTCCACCGACCTCGTTGCCGACGGTGATCGCCGTGAGCACGTCCTTACCCGACGCGCCCTCGAGCTCGCCGTACGCGAACGCGGCGCACACGGCCGAGTGTCCGGTGTGCCCGAAGCAGAGGTAGTCGTCGAAGTCGAAGGCAACCGAAGCGATGGTGTTCGCGAAGATCGCGTTGTGCCGCGGGAGCTTGTCTCCGCCGACGAAGACCGTCGACTCGCCCGGACCGCCCCACGACCGCGCGACCTCGGCCCCCGACATGGCGCCTTCCGAATGACGGCCGGCATGAACGGCGCCGAGAACGGACAGGATCTGCGCTTTCGTCTTGTCGTGCAGCCGGGCCGGGATGTCGGCGTAGCCGAGCGTCGACGACCACTCGGCGATCTGTCGCGTCGCGCCCTCTGCCATGAGTCTGGAGACTAGCGCGGCGTAGTATCTACGCGCCCAAGACGAGGAGGAGCTTTGCCGCTACCCCGTTCGGTGCTTCGGATGAGCGACGATGAGCTCGAGTCGTTCCTGCAGCGCGAGCGCACCGTCCGGCTCGGCACGGTGTCTCCGGACGGCGCACCGCACGTCGCGCCGCTTTGGTTCGTCTGGGACGACGGAACGATGTACTTCAACTCGCTCAAGCGCTCGCGGCGCGGCCGGGATCTCGCCCACGGCTCTCGTGTCGCGGCGTGTCTTGACGGCGGCCACGAGTACGGTGAGCTTCACGGCGCAGTGTTGTATGGAACGCTCCGCCCGCTGGACGATCCAGACCTGAGCGCTCGCGTGCGCAAGCTCTTCGGCGAGAAGTACTGGAACGGCATCGATATCCCAGAAGTGAAGAGCCACACCTGGTTCGCGTTGAAACCCGACGAGATTGTGTCGTGGGATTTCAAGAAGATTCCGCAGGGACGTGACCGGCGGCTGCAAGCCACGAAGGAGGAAGGGAAATGATGCGACGACTACTCGGCGCCCTCGTGCTGCTCATGGCTCTCGCCGCGTGCGGCCGGGAAGGAAACCTCGTGGGGACGACGGTGGCGTCGGCGCCGCCGGAGACCACAGCTCCCGCGGAGACAGCTGCGCCGACCGAATCGCCGACCGCGGAGCCGACGTCGAGTCCCCAGGCCACCCAGACCGCCCCTTCGGAGACGTCGAGTGCGGCACCCGGCGCCGCCAATGCGGGCATCTTCGGAAGCGTCGTCGCCCGGCCCTCGTGCCCGGTCGAGGAAGCGAACAGCCCCTGTCCGGAACGGCCCGTGCCCGATGCCGAGGTGACGGCCAAGCAAGGTGACGACGTCAAGGGGTCGGCCCGGACCGACTCCAACGGCAAGTACACGCTCCGTCTCGCACCGGGGACCTACACGGTGACGGCGAGCTCGCCGTCTGTGATGAGCTGCGACACCCACGAGGTCACCGTGCGGGACCATCAGTACACGCCGGTGCGGATCACCTGCGATACGGGGATTCGCTAGGCGATCGTTACCGAGCGCGTGGTCATGTAGCCGGGCGTCTGTTGCATGGCGCGGCCCTGGGGCGAGTACTGCTCGGACGTGTGCGACGGTCCGAGGTCGACGCCGATCCGCAGGCGTCCGCGTGAGTCGGCGCGCGCGACCTTCGTCGCTCCACCGCCGATCTTGTAGCTGCGGCCCGGACGGTACAGCGGCGCGGTCGTGACGGTTGCCCTGCCCGAGCCCGTGAGCGTGAAGCCCTTGGGCGAGACGTTCGTCATGTCGAGAAACTCACTCGTCTCACGGGCGACGGCGACGTCGTAGCCGTAGACCGAGAACGAGGGCGCGATCGAGCGGAACCGGAAGGGAAAGCGCGGGCGGGACGCCACGACGGGGAGTGAAGACCGCATCGGCTTGGCGAGGTGCTCGTAGAAGACCGGCAGGTGCTTTTCGAGCAACCACTTCGGCCACCAGCGCCACGCATGGCCGCCCTCGTCCTCGCTGTAGGTCAGCCCCCCGGTGTGACCGATGGCTTCGAGCCGGTCGCGCAGGTACTGGTTGTCGAATCGAAAGGCTTGCTCGAACCCCCACGAGGCGCAGAGGTCGATCGACGCGTCGCTCGAGCAGGTAGCGCCCCAGTTGACGACGAGATCGAGGCCATCGAGGTTCGGCGCGAGCTCGACCGGGACGTTGCCGTAGTAGTACGTGCCGGCCTCCTGTGCTTGCAGCCCCGCCGCTATCGGCGTACCGAGGCCGCCGAACGAACGGCCCCCGACGTTGCCGGACATCGACCCCGCCGCGACGAACCGGTCGGGCGCTTTGGCCGCGTAGTGCAGCGCCCCGTAGCCGCCGTTGGACAATCCGGCGATCGCGCGGCCCCGGCGGTCGGCGATCGTGCGGAAGTGATGATCGACGTACGGCATGACGTAGTCGAGGACGTAGCGCTCATTGAGGATGGTCCTGTCGTAGCTGTCGTACCACTGCGCGTCGCGGCCGTCCGGCATGACGACGATGAGCGCGTTCCGCGGGTCCTTCTTCGTCAGCGTGTCGATCATCGACCTGATGCCGCCCAGCGACACCCAAGCCGCCTGGTCACCGCCGCCGCCGTGGAGCAGATAGAGAACGGGGTAGCGGAGGCCGCTGCGCACGTAGTTCGGCGGAAGGTAGACGCACACGCCCGACTGGAACGCGAGCGAGCCGTCCGGCGCGAGCGGCCCGCGCGGAAGACGCCGAATGACGAGCGAGCCTTTCGTCGCCTTCAGCTTGTCCTTGCACGCTTTGATCGGCGGTTGGTGCCCGGGGTCGTTGAAGGTGTTGCGGCCTTGTGCGCCGTTGTCCTGCTCCTTCGGCAACTCGTCGTGATCGGCGCCGGCCGGTGGAACGAACAACGACACGGCCAGCGCGACGGCCAACGGCAGCAAGCGACGCCTCATGAGCCTCCCCGCTCTCAACGCGAGCAGATTCTAGACGCGCGCCTCGTTCCGCCGCTGCAGGATCACGTCGACCGTCTCCTCGGGTGTCTGATCGGACGTGTCGAGCCAGAGTCCGATTCGCGGTGTTCTCTCGCGGAGCTCCTCGTCGAGACCTTCGATCGACCAGCTGCCCGGTCGGTACGCAGTCTTTGCACGCCCGGCTTCGCGCGCTGCGACCACATCCGGTCTTGGTACCAGGACAACGACGTGCAATGGGCGAAATCGGATTCGCTCGACGAACCTCGTCAGGTAATCGCCGTACACGTTGTCCTGAACGATCGTGACGTACCCGGCATCCGCGAATGCATCCGCAGTCTGTGCCGCAAGCCGATAGCGCAGATCGAGCTGCTCGAGCGCCTCGGGACCGGCATTGGGCTCCATTGGAATGCGGCCGACAACGAACATCTGACTGAACACGTCGCGTACGTGCGCAGATCTTGGAAAGCGCTGCGCGAGGCATTGCCCGATCGTGGACTTGCCCGATGCTTGGATTCCCGTAATCAGAAAGACGGCGCCTTCGCCGTCACCAGTCGCACGGGGGCGCGTACGCGCCATCCTGATCAGTAAACGGGAATGGAGGGATCGACCTCTTGCGCGAAGGCGTTGATGCCGCCGGCGAGATTCTTCACCTTCGAGTAACCGATTGAGTTCAGGAACTGCGTCGCCTGTGCGCTCCGTGCGCCTGTGCGGCACACGACGACGATGTCGTCGGCCGTCGAGAGCTCGTGCACGCGGTTCACGACCTCGTTCATCGGCATGAGCTTGTAGTCCCACGGCAGCGTCGAGATCTCGAGCTCGAAGGGCTCGCGCACGTCGACGAGCACGGGCGGCGTGTCGGTCTTCATAAGCGCGGCGAGTTCCTCGGGCGTGACGGCCGGCACAACGCCCTCGATCTCCGGCTCGGCCCCCCGGATCCCGCAGAACTCCTCGTAGTCGATGAGCTCGGTCACGGTGGGGTTCTCACCGCAGATCGGGCAGGAGGGATCCTTGCGCACCTTGATGGACTTGAACTCCATCTCCAGCGCGTCGTAGAGCTTGAGCCGTCCGATGAGCGGACTTCCTCGCCCGATGAGGAGCTTCACAGCTTCCGTCGCTTGCACCGAGCCGATCGTCGCGCACAACACCCCGAGGACACCCCCCTCCGCACAGGACGGAACCATGCCCGGCGGCGGCGGCTCCGGGTACAGGCACCGGTAGCACGGTCCGCGCTCGGCCCAGAAGACCGAGACCTGACCCTCGAAGCGGAAGATCGATCCCCACACGTACGGCTTACCGAGCAGTACGCACGCATCGTTGACGAGGTAGCGTGTGGGGAAGTTGTCGGTTCCGTCGACGATCAGGTCGTAGTCCTTCAGGATCTCGAGCGCGTTGGACGAGTCCAGCCGCGTCTCGTGCAGGACGACGTTCACGTTCGGGTTGATCTCGGCGATCGAGTCGCGTGCCGACTCGGCTTTCGAGCGGCCGACGTCGGACTGTCCGTGGATGATCTGTCGCTGGAGGTTCGTCTCGTCGACGACGTCGAACTCGACGATGCCCAGCGTCCCGACGCCGGCGGCGGCGAGGTACATCGCGACCGGGGAGCCGAGGCCGCCGGCACCGATGCACAACACCTTGGCCGCTTTCAGTCGCGTCTGGCCCTCCATCGCGACCTCGGGCATGATCAGGTGCCTCGAGTAGCGACGGACCTCGTCGAGATCGAGCTCCGCCCGTTGCTGGACGACCGCCTCGAATCGTTCGGTGCTCTCGCTCACGCCCTTACCTCATCCATACACGCCTGGCCATACACGTCTGGGGGAGAGAAACCGAATCCACATGCGCGTCATTCCCGCGCGTCACTGGAATCAAGCGTATCCCAGCGACTGCTACGGACGGCGGGCCGGCTTCCGCTTCGGCCCTCGTTGCGCGCTCTTCTTCGCCGGACGGCGCGTCTTCGGCGCCGGCTTTCTCGGACGCTTGCGCTTCGCCGGTTTTCGAGCGGACTTGCGGGCTTCCGCTTCGCCGTTCTCCGAGGCCTCGGTCTCCGCTCCCTCGAGCGCCGGGATCGGCTCGGGTGCCGCACCCGGCTCCGCCGGCCACCAGCCGAGCTGGGCGCCGAGGCGGTTGCGCGGCGTCACGGCACGCGTGCTCTTGTTGAAGTTCCACTCGGCCGTCCGGCGCTTGCCGCGGTGATTGAACTTGACCCAAATGCGCCAGCGGCCAGTATGCGAGGCGCGGGCGTCCCACGCGTCGTCAATACCCTCGATCGTGTCGGCCGTGGCACGGCGATCCTCGAGGTTGCGCAGGACCGCTTCACCGAGCGGTAGTCCGGACTTTCCGAGTCGCGGACGGGACATCATTGCGTTTTGGGCGAGGCGAATGACTCCGCCGCGCTCGGTGAGCACGGGCTCCAGGAGACGTTCGACCCACGCTTGGGGAGCCTTCGATACCTCGACGACCGACCTGACCGTCCGGCCCTCGCGAAGGAGCTGCTGGATCTCGCTGGCCGGAATCCGGCTGGTCGACTGCGAGCGTCCGACCGGCGGCAAGATCACACGCTTGGCGGGCTGTTCGGGCTCGCGAGCAGCCTTGGCCCCCTTGCCCTTGCCTTTCTTCCCACCCGCCGCTTCAGCGCGCGCGCGCTCGAGCTTTTCGATGGCCTTGACGAACGTGGCGTCAACGGGAATCCAGAGCGTGGCGTTCTTGGCGCCCTTGCGCTGGCTGAAGACGACACCCTTGAGGTCGTGCGTGAACCCGAGGAGATACAAGCGATTCATCGAGCGCTCCCAGTGCGTTTGAAGCGCAACGAGCATAACGATGTGGGAGCTGGGGCTACAAAGATCTGCGTCGTGCTACGCGGTGCGCCGCCGTGGGCGCATGCGGATCTCCGGAATCAGCCCGGCGTGCGCCAGTTCGCGGAGCGCGCGTTCCTCCTCGGCGTCGACGACCACTCCGCGGCGTCTTGGGCTCGGCTCGAGGAGCGCAGAGACCACGCAGTCGCGGCAGTGGTCGGTGTGCTGCATGGCGCAGGCATCGCAGGAGATCAGCACGGCCGCTCGGCTCCCGCCTGAGTGGAACACATGTTCGCATGATAGCCGGGCCGAAGGACACCCACCGGCGGTACGATCCCGGGCCATGACCGTCGTCTCGGCCACGCTCCGGCTGTCCACTCGGGGCGACGCTGACTGCCTCGATATCACCTCGAACGTGGCCGGTACCGTCTCGGAGTCCGGACTCCGCAACGGCATGGCTCACCTGTTCGTGACCGGCTCCACGGCCGGACTCACGACGATCGAGTTCGAGCCGGGGTGTGTCCACGACCTCGGACGGCTGTTCGAACGGATCGCGCCGCGAGACGGCGACTACAGACACCACGAGCGCTGGGGCGATCACAACGGGCACTCGCACATGCGCGCGTCGCTGCTCGGCCCCCAGTTGTCGATCCCGTTCGTGGACGGCGAGCTGACGCTGGGAACCTGGCAGCAAGTGATTCTCGTGGACTTCGACGACCGTCCGAGGGACCGGACGATCGCCGTCCAACTCATCGGCGACTAGCCGGACGACTTCTCAATCTCAAGGGCTGGAACCTCCTCGACGTTTTGCGCGGAGTTGCACCAGCGGCAGCGGACCTCTTCGATCTCGCGCTCGAGCACTTCTTCTTCCTCGACCGAGAGCATGCCGCCGAGCGTGTAGTGATAGAAGGAGCGCGCGCGCTTGCGTTCGACCACGTCGAAGCGCGTCAGGTTGCCGCAGAGCGTGCAGCGGTATCGCGTTGGTTGCTCTACCAGAGGCTGGGCCTCTTCATCTCGTGGACCAGCGGATCCTCGGCCGATGCGCGGACGTGCTTGTACACCTCGACGGCCCGATCGCCTTCGGTGATCTCGAGCAACCGCGTGAAGACCGGGGCTGCGCCCGGGAACACGAACGTCGGCACACCGAAGATCTTGAGTTCGGCCGCTTCGTCGTAGTCGGCGCGGGCCGCTTCCAGCCACTTGGAATCGGCGGAGATATCGCCGACGATGGCCGCGCCGTCGAGGCCGACCGACGTGAGGATCTTCTCGGTTACCTCGGGCTTGCCGACCTTCTCTTTGTCGACGTGCCGGGCATCGAACATCGTCCGCATGTAGGACTCGAACGATTCTGGAGCCTGCGTCTGGATCCACTTTGCCGCTGCCGCCGGGAACAGACCGCGGCGCTCTGGAGCAGTCGCCCACAGCTCGTCGGCCGAAGCGTCCTCGGGAAGGTTCACGTTCTCCAGCGAGAACGTCTTCCATTCGATGTCGAGGTCTAGTGCACCCGCCTCCTGGACGTTGCTGATCCAAAACGCGCCGATCCGGGCCCACGGGCACAGAAAATCGATCCACACCTTGAGCGTTCCGTTCGTGGTCATCTCCCACCTCCTCCGGCAAACGTTAACACCCTGGGAATACCCTCCATTTCGTGGAAACAAGATTCGCGCGAGTCGGCGACGCGCACGTCGCGTATCGAGTCGTCGGGGACGGCCCGACGGACGTCCTGTACTTCCTCAGCGAGTACATACCGGTCGACGCGTTCGACGAGGAGCCACGGCTGGCTCGATCGATGCGCAGGTTGTCGTCCATCGCGCGCGTCGTCATGTTCAACAGGCGTGGCGTCGGGTTGTCCGATGCCCCACCCGGCCCGCTGACGCAGGATCAACAAGTCGAGGACGCCGTCGCCGTTGCCGATGAGGTCGGCCTCGAGCAGGCCGTCGTGTTCGGAGCGAACGTCGGGGCGCCCGCGGCCGTCCTCTTCGCCGCCAACCATCCGGAGCGCACATGCGGTCTCGTCCTCGTGAACGCGACGGCGCGGTACATCAATACGACCGACTACGAGGCCGGACAGCCGCGCGAGATCTTCGAAGCGACCGCCGAAGGCACGACGGCGGTCGAACCGGTCGAGTTCGACTTTCTGTCACTGCTGGCGCCGAGCGTCGCCAATGATGCGCGGTTTCGCGCGTGGTGGGACCAGGCCGGGAATCGAGGCGCGAGTCCGACGAGAGCACGTGAGCTGTGGAAGCTTCTCGCGTCGACGGACGTCCGCGACGAGCTTGCACGCGTGGCGACGCCGACGCTCGTCGTCGCGCGAGAGTCGTTCGCCGACGGTGCGCGGTACATCGCCGACCACATATCCGGAGCGAGATACGTGGAGCTGCCGGGATCCGACCTCATGTGGTGGGTGGGAGACGCCGACTCGATCCTCGACGAGGTCGAGTCGTTCATTACGGGCACCGGAATCCAATTTCGCCCCACGCGCAAACTCGCGACCGTATTGTTCGTCGACGTCGTCGGTTCGACCGAGCGAGCCGTCGCGCTCGGCGACCGCCGCTGGCGTGAGCTGCTCGCCACATATCAGGAGCTCGCTCAGCGCGAGCTGATCCGCTGGGGAGGCGTGGAGGTCGGGACGGCGGGCGACGGCTTCACGGCGACCTTCGATATGCCCGCGGACGCCGTCCGGTGCGCGAAGCAGATCGCCGACAGCGTGCGAGCGCTTGAGATCGACGTCCGCGCGGGCGTCCACACCGGCGAGATCGAGATCATGGGCGACGACGTGGCCGGGGTCGGCGTTCACATCGCTGCGCGCGTGCAATCAGCAGCTGCGGCTGGTGAGGTGTGGGTGTCGAGGACCGTCGCCGATCTGGTCACCGGCTCAGAACTTGCCTTCGACGATCGTGGGGACCACGAGCTCAAAGGTGTTCCGGGCCGCTGGGCGCTGTACGCGGTCCGGGACGACTAGATGCCGACGCGCTTCACGAAGGTCGGAGATGCTCACGTTGCCTATCACACGTGGGGCGACGGGCCGATCGACCTTCTGTACTTCGAAGAGATCCCGGTCGACATGTCGAAGACGAGCCGCGTCTCGCCGCGGCAATCAATCGCTTGTCGTCGATCGGTCGCTTGATCTCGTTCAATCCTCGCGGTTTGGGTCTGTCCGACCCGCTCGGCCGGCCCGGACCGCCCACCTTCGACGAGCGCCTCGACGATGCGGTCGCCGTTCTCGATGCGCTCGGATCCGACAAGGCCGCACTGCTCGGGTTCTCGTTCATGGCGCACGTTGCGATCGACTTCGCGGTCCGTCGTCCGGAACGAACTCGCGCCCTCGTGCTGTGCAACGGCAGAGCGCGTTGGATTTGGGCGGAGGACTACCCCTTCGGATGGACGCCGGATACGGTCACCACCGCGACGCGGCGAGTTGTGGAGCCCAATCCGGCGGATGACGATCCGCTTCCGTTCGACCCCGCCCCAAGCGCCGCCGCCGATCCCGCCTACCTGCGCTGGTGGGAACGCGCCGGCCACCGCCGCGCGAGCCCCGCAATGGCGGCAGCGGTGCTCACGGAGCGCACCGAACTCGACATGCGCACCTTACTTCCGTCCGTCAAGGCACCGACGCTCGTGATTCAGCGCACCGACGTCGAGATGCTCCCCGTCGGGCACGGCCGCTACTTGGCCGACCACATCCCGGGAGCGAAGTTGGTCGAGCTTCCCGGACCCGACATCGTTTGGTTCGTCGGCGACTTCCATCCGATCGCCGATGAGATCGAGCTCTTCCTGACCGAAGGCCGGCGACGAAGCGCGCGCCGGGCACTGGCGACGGTGCTGTTCATCGACGTCGTGGAGTCGACGCAGCGGGCCGTAGGAATGGGCGACAAGAGGTGGACCGAGCTGCTCGAGACCTATAACGAAGTGATCCTCCGTGAGATCGACCGACAGGGTGGACGGCGGATTTCAACAGCTGGCGACGGGTTCTTGGCCACATTCGAAATGCCCACCGACGCCGTCGAGTGCGCAGTCGCGATCGGCCGGGCCGTCCGCGGTTTGGATATCGACGTCCGGGCCGGCGTGCACACGGGCGAGATCGAGATCGTCGGCGAAGACGTCGCCGGCATCGGCGTCCACATTGCGGCGCGGGTGCAGTCGGCGGCGGCTCCCGGCGAGGTATGGGCGTCCCGCACGGTGGTCGACCTCGTCACCGGCTCCGGTCTGGAGTTCGAGGACCGCGGCGAGCATGAGCTGAAGGGCGTCCCTGGGCGCTGGGCTCTCTACGCGCTCAAGTCCGGCTAAACGCGTACTGGCCGTTCTGGCACAGAAATGGACGAGGCGCTCTACTCTGTCTGAGCCAGATCCGCGCGTGAGGAAAGGGGCAGCGATGGCGACGAGTGTGACGACGCTGGCAGGATCCGCAGCCAAGATCAGCGACGAGGCTCTCGAAGAGCTCCGCATGACGATCCGCGGCGCGGTCCTCACTCCAGACGACCCCGGCTACGCGGGCGTCCGCGCGGCCTACAACGCCATGTACCCCGGTCGTCCGAGCATCGTCATCCAGGCAACCGGCGCTGCCGACGTCATCGACGCGGTGAACTTCGCGCGAACCAACGGGCTCATCGTCGCCGTGCGCGGCGGCGGTCACTCCGTTGCCGGCCTCTCAAGCATCGACGGCGGTCTGCTCATCGACCTCGCGGCGATGAACGGTGTGGACGTCGACCTCGAGAACAAGACGGTGCGCGTGCAGGGCGGCGCTCTCGTCGGCGACATGGATCGCGAGACGCAGATCCACGGGCTCGTCGCTCCGTGCGGCGTCGTGTCCGACACGGGTGTCGCCGGGCTCACACTGGGCGGCGGCGAAGGGTGGGTGCGACGCAAGTACGGGCTGTCGATCGACAATCTCGTTTCGGCCCAGGTCGTCACCGCCGACGGGCGACTTCTCACCGCATCGGCGGACACGAACCCCGACCTCTTCTGGGGGATTCGCGGCGGCGGCGGCAACTTCGGCGTCGTCACGTCGTTCACGTTCAAGGTCCACCCGCTCGGCCCGATGGTTGCCTTCGCCGGGGTCTTCCACTCGGTCGACAACGCACCAGAGGTCTACCGTGCCTATCGCGACTGGGCGAAGACCGTACCCAACGAGATCTCGACACTCATCGGCTGCACGACGCTGCCGGCGAGCGAGCACACGCCGCCGGAGATCCACAACACGCCGATGATCGTCACCGGCGCCGTCTACGCCGGCGATCCCGAAGAAGGGATGAAGGTCATCCAACCGCTGCGCGAGATCGGCAACCCGATTGCCGACATCTCGGACATCATCCCGTTCTCGGGCGTTCAGTCGGCCTTCGACGAGTTCTTTCAGCGGGGCTCGCTCCGCAGCTACTGGAAGTCGACGTACGTGAACGACCTGACCGACGACGTGCTCGACGTCGTCGTGAACAAGGCGCAGAACCGCCCCCACGAGCGAGTCTTCGTCGTCACGTTCATGATGGGCGGCGCGATCAACGACGTCGGGCCGGAGGACACTGCCTACAGCGAGCGCTCGGCGAACTGGATGGTGTCGATCGACGGCAACTGGCACAAGGAAAAGGACGACGACAAGGTGATCTCGTGGGTTCGCGACGCGTGGGCCGAAGTCCACGCGCTCGGAACCGGATCGGTGTATCTGAACTTCACGAGCATCGTCGACGAACCGACCAACGTCGGCGTCGACAGCGCGCACGGACGCAACCTCAAGCGGCTGGCCGAGCTCAAGGCGAAGTACGACCCGAATAACTTCTTCCGGATGAACAACAACATCGCCCCGGCGTAGGTCGAAAAGCAGAAGTCCTTGACCTAGAACATACGTTCGATAGGGTGGGGAGATGCCTCCCCGCCCTCTGGCCGCGCCGCGACAGCGCAGCTTCGACGAGCTCGAGATCCCGCTTCGGGACGTCACGTTCTGCGCGGTCGACCTGGAGACGACGTCCGGATCGTGGAAGACCGGCGAGATCGTCGAGATCGGCGCGATCAAGTCGCGCGGCGGCGAAACGCTCGGCACATTCGAGACCTTCGTGCAGCCGTCGGTCGACCTGCCCGTGGAGATCCAGCTCCTCACGGGCATCACGCCGATCATGCTCTCGGACGCTCTCCCGCTGCCGGCCGTGCTGCCGGCGTTCGTCGAGTTCTGCGGGACGTCGGTCTTCGTCGCGCACAACGCCCGGTTCGACAAATCGTTCCTCGACGCTGCGTGCCGCCGGCTCGACTACGAGATCTCGGCCGCACCGATCGTCGACACCGTCCGGCTGGCTCGTCGCATCCTGCGCAACGAGGTGCGCAGCTGCGGGTTGGCCTCGCTCTCCCGCCACTTTCAAACAGCCCACAAGCCCTGTCACCGCGCCTTTCCGGACGCGGCCGCGTGTCTGGAAGTGCTGTGGGCGCTCATCGAGCGCGGAGCGGCGTATGGGATCACGACCCTCGCCGATCTGCTGCAGATCCAGAGCGTTCGATCCAACCCGCATTTCGAGAAGGTGAAGCTCGCGCGGTCGCTGCCCACGACGCGCGGGGTCTACGTGTTCGAGAACGCACAGCGCGAGGTGATCTACGTCGGGAAAGCGGCGAACCTGCGCGCGCGCGTCCGCTCCTACTTCACCGCCGACGAGCGCAAACGCATGGGTGATCTCCGGGCCGAGATCGATTCCGTGCGCGTCCGGCACTGCGGCACCGACGTTGAAGCCGCCGCCGTCGAGGCGCGGCTGATCGAGCGCTACTCCCCCAGGTACAACCGCGCCGGCGTCCGTCGCCGCGCACCCGTCTATCTCAAGCTCACCGACGACCGGCATCCACGCATCGCCGTTTCGAAGACCCACCGGGATGACGGCTCCACCTATATCGGCCCGTTCTCGTCCACGGCCCGGGCCCGGTCGGCCGCCGGGACCTTGAGCGGCCTGCACGGCCTGCGCACCTGCACGCTCCGGCTGAACGGGACGCCGCACGAGCCGTGTGCCCTGTACGCAATCGGGTCGTGTCACGGCCCGTGCACGGGCCGTGACACGACCCGATTGCGTA
>DASQWC010000216.1:0-17409 GCA_035640475.1 Actinomycetota bacterium
TTGGCAACGGTCGATCCGCGCGGGTGCGAAGGTCACCGTGGTGGCCTTCCACAGCGCGCGCGGAGAGGAAGCGAGCGATCTCGAACGCCGGATTCTTGATCGCGCGCCCGAATCGGAGACGGCCGTCTGCGAGGTTGCCGCGTCCCTCGCATCGCACACCGGGCCGGGCCTCCTCGGCCTCGCATGGCATTGGCAGCCTTTACGCTGACGTCATGCGCGCGTTTCATTCGCAATTCGCCTACGTCGTCGTCGCCGCCAATCTGATCGTCGGCGCCTGGGGACTCGCCCTGTGGCGCCGCAACCGCGAGGCGACACGCACCTACTGGACGGCCCTCGGGATCGCGTGGGGGACGATCTACGTCCAAGGCCTGCTCGGGCTGACGATGTTCCAGCGCTACAAACCGCCGTTCAAGCACCACTTCTACGGCTTCCTGTTCGCGATCATCACCGTCGCCGTATTCCCGATCCGAAGCGAGAGCCCGCGCACGCGCCTGCTCGTGTTCTCCGTGGCGACGCTGTTCATCGGGATCGTCGCCGTCCGGGCCGTGCTCTCGCTGTGACCATCCGCGCCGTCACGTTCGATTGCTGGGGAACGCTTCTCGCCGAGCCCGACGTCGCAGCGTCGACCGCAGCGCGAGTGCGTGCGATCGCCGAAGCAGCCGACGGAGACCTGTCGCCCGAGCAGGCCCAGGAACTGCTCGACGCAGCCTGGCGAGAGCATCACCTCGAGTGGCTGGGCGGTCGTCAGTACGGCTCCCCCGGGATTGCGCGTTACGTCGCACAGGAACTCGGCAACGACGCCGTGATCGGTCTGCTGCAAGAAGCCTTCGAGGACGCCGGACGCCACGGAACGACCGGAGCGGTCGCCGGCGCGCGCGACACGCTCATTCGCTTGCGCGAACGCGGCATCCGCACGGCGCTCGTGTGCGACGCGGGCATGACACCCGGTCGGGTCGTTCGCGACCTCTTGAGCAATGTCGGACTCCTCGAGCACCTCGAGTTCTGCGCCTTCTCCGACGAGATCGGTGTGCCCAAGCCGTCCGCCAAGATGTTCGAAGCGGCGCTGACGGCGATCGTCGTCGAGCCGCATGAAGCCGTGCACGTCGGAGACCTGTTGCGCACCGACGTCGACGGCGGACGCGCCTATGGGATGAAAACGATCCGCATCACCGCCGTGAACGACGACGTCCGGCAAGGCTTCTCGTGGGACGAGAGCGCCGTTCGCGAGCGCCGGGACACGACCGAAGAAGCACCGTTCCACGACGCCGATGAGGTCATCGCGTCCTACGACGAGTTCGAGGACGCGCTCAAGCGGCTGGAGGCTGCTCCCTGAGGTAGTGCCGTCGTTGCGCGGCGTACCCGACGTAGTGCGCGGCCACGCCGATTCCCCACCCGAGCAGCGGAAAGATCGGCCACGGAAAGGGGATGCCGTCGTCCCAATTCGAGACGAGCGCCCAGGTCGCGATGAGCAGCACTTGTACGCCGATGTAGACGGCGAAGTGGATACGGAACCCCAGCTTGGGCGCGTCGAGCTCCCGCTGCGCCGCGCGTTCGAACGCGTCCATCTACCTCCTCCTTCTTCCGATCGCTCTCAACTCGTCCGCCGCACGATCGAGCACGGCCTCGATGGCGGCCGTATCGGCCCGTTCGGCAGCGGAGCGCACGCACTCGATGAAACGGCCCAGCGATGCTTCGATGCCGGACGCAAACCGCACCCCCAGACGGGCCTCGATGGCCGCGAGCCTGTCGACCCGCGCACTCAGGGCCTTCGCGCCCGCCTTCGTCAGCTCGTAGACGCGACGGTCGTCTTCCTCGTTCCCGGAGATCAGCCCCTCGTCCTCGAGGGCCTGAATCGCCGGGTAGATACTCCCCGGCGAGGCGCGATACGACCGTCCCATCCGCGCCGTCAGCTCCCCCATGAGCTCGTAGCCGTGCATGGGCTTGAGCCCAAGCAAGGCGAGGAGCGCGAGGTGAAGCTCTCCGTGGCCGAATCGCCTCGTCACTTACGAATCACTTACGAAATATATCGAGAGCCTTACGAATCGTCAAGACCCCCGTCCGGACGGGTAGATTGACGGTCATGCCGGACATCGAGAACCTTCTCGAAGAGCTGCGCACGTTCGATCCGCCGGAGGAGTTCAGACGCCAGGCGGTCGTCTCGTCCGACGAGATCTATGCCGAAGCCGACACGGACTTCGAGGGCTTCTGGGCCGAGCAGGCCGCCGAGCACGTCACCTGGTTTCGTAAGTGGGACACGGTCCTCGAGTGGAACGCGCCGTTCGCGAAGTGGTTCGTCGGCGGCAAGCTGAACATCGCGTACAACTGCCTCGACCGTCACGTCGAGGCGGGCTTCGGCGACAAGGTCGCCTATCACTGGGAAGGCGAGCCCGGCGATACGAAGACGGTCACGTACAAATGGCTCCTCGACGAGACGTGCCGCGTCGCCAACGCGCTCAAGGAGCTCGGCGTCCAAACCGGCGATCGCGTCGCCATCTATCTGCCGATGGTTCCGGAGCTTCCGGCCGTGATGCTGGCGTGCGCGCGCATCGGCGCGCCGCACACCGTCGTCTTTGCCGGCTTCTCTGCCGATTCACTGTCCGGACGCATCAACGACGCGGGGGCCAAGGTGCTCGTGACCGCCGACGGCGGCTGGCGCCGCGGACAGATCGTCCCGTTGAAGGAGAACTCCGACGAAGCGCTCAAGGACACACCGACGATCTCCAAGGCGCTCGTGCTGAAGCGCACCGAGAACGACGTGTCGATGACGCAAGGCCGGGACGTCTGGTACCACGACATCGTCCCGAAGCAGTCGACGGAATGTCCGGCCGAGGAGCTCGACGCCGAGCATCCGCTCTACCTGCTCTACACGTCCGGGACGACCGCCAAGCCGAAGGGCATCCTGCACACGACCGGCGGCTACCTCGTCGGGACGTCCACGACGCATCACTTCATCTTCGATCTCAAGCGCAACGAGGACGTGTACTGGTGCGCCGCCGACGTCGGCTGGGTGACCGGTCACAGCTACATCGTGTACGGCCCGCTGTGCAACGGCGCCACGTCGATCCTCTACGAAGGCGCGCCCGACTGGCCCGACAAGGACCGGCTCTGGGCGATCGCCGAGCGGTACAAGGCGACCATCCTGTACACCGCCCCCACGGCCATCCGCGCCTTCATGAAGTGGGGAACGCAGTACCCGGAGGCCCACGACCTGTCCTCGCTGCGCCTGCTCGGCACCGTCGGCGAGCCGATCAACCCGGAGGCATGGGTCTGGTACCACACCTACATCGGCGGCGGCCGCTGCCCGATCGTCGATACGTGGTGGCAGACGGAGACCGGGATGATCATGATCACTCCCCTGCCCGGCATCACGACGCTCAAGCCGGGCTCCGCCACTCATCCTTTTCCGGGCGTCGGCGCCGACGTCGTCAACGACCAAGGCGAGTCCCAGCCGCTCGGCGGCGCGGGATACATCGTGCTCACGCGCCCGTGGCCGGCCATGCTCCGCACGATCTGGGGCGACGACGAGCGCTACAAGGAGACGTACTGGTCGAAGTTCCCGGGGATGTACTTCCCCGGCGACGGCTGCAAACGCGACGAGGAAGGCTATTTTTGGTTCCTCGGACGCGTCGACGACGTCATGAACGTCGCCGGACACCGCATCTCGACCTACGAGGTCGAGTCGGCCCTCGTCGACCACGAGACGGTCGCCGAGTCGGCCGTCGTCGGGCGCGTGGGCGAGGACAAGGCCGAGAACATCGTCGCGTTCGTCACCCTCAAGGCGAGCGTCGAAGGCGACGAGTCGCTCCTGACGGAGCTCCGCGAGCACGTGGCGCGCAAGATCGGGAAGATCGCGCGGCCGGCCATGATCATCTTCACCGACGATCTGCCGAAGACGCGGTCGGGCAAGATCATGCGCCGGCTCCTGCGAGACGTCGCCGAGGGACGGCCGCTCGGCGACGTCACCACACTTGCCAACGAGACCGTCGTCGAGGAGATCCGCGACAAGGCCGCAGCACGCGCGGGAGCCGACGAAGACTGACGGATCGCTGCTTCAGCTGCGAGCAGACGGCGCGCGCGGATCTGCCGCCTCGAGAAGACATCGTTGCCGACGAACTCTGGCGCGCGTGCCACGCGTTCAACACGTCGCTTCCCGGCTGGGTCGTAGTGCTCCCACGCCGCCATATCGAGGCGATCCACGAGCTCACAGACGAAGAAGCCGCCGGGCTCGGCCCCCTGATCCGGTCGCTCTCGATCGCGCTGCGGACTCTCACCGGGTGCCGCAAGACCTACGTCGTGCAGTTCGCGGAGGCCGAGGGCTTCGCCCATGTGCACTTCCACGTCGTCCCGCGCATGGACGACTTCGCCGAGGAGCAGCGAGGGCCGAACGTCTTCAGCATGCTCGGCGTTCCTGAGGAAGAACAAGTCCCGGAGGCCGAAAGGGATCGGATCGCTCTCGCGATCCGCGCCGAGCTCGGGAAGCCCTAACCGGTCTGCGGGCGCGTCTGCGCGCCCACAGCCAGAGCCACGAGCGTCAGATCCGATCGGAGGGCGGCGACCTCGGACTCCACACGCTCGAATCGAGCGTTCATCTCATCACGGGTGGGGCGGGCCTCGATCTTGACATCAAGCGCTTCGATCCTGGACTCGAGTCGATCGAAGCGGTCCTTCAGAAGCCAGCCGCCAAGCACAGTCACTACTAGGAGCGGGATTGCGTTCACGAGGGCCGCAGCAGCGTCCATGCCTTCCTCCATCGTAATAGGGAAGGAACTTCACCGTACCGGCCACCACCGACGTCTACAGCACGCGCGAGAGGAACTCGCGCGTGCGCGGGTGCGTGGGAGCTCCGAAGATTGTCGCCGGCGTCCCCGCCTCGACGATCTTGCCGTTGTCCAGAAAGACCACGCGGTCCGACACCTCACGCGCGAAGCCCATCTCGTGGGTCACGACGAGCATCGTCATTCCCTCGGTCGCGAGCGTTCGCATGACGTCGAGCACCTCCTTGACGAGCTCCGGATCGAGGGCAGAGGTGACTTCGTCGAAGAGCATCACCTTTGGGCCCATCGCGAGCGCCCTCGCAATCGCAACGCGTTGCTGCTGACCGCCGGAGAGCTGCGACGGGAAGGACTCCGCCTTCCCCGAAATGCCGACGTGCGAGAGCTGTTCCAGGCTTCGGCGTCGCGCTTCGTCCCGGGACAATCCGAGAACTTTCTCGAGCGCAAGGCACACGTTGCCCAAAGCCGTCAGGTGCGGGAACAGATTGAACGACTGGAAGACGATGCCGACGTTCGTGCGCACCCGATCGATGTCGACACCTCGCACGTTGATCCGCTCGCCGTCGATCAGCACTTCGCCGTCGTCGGGCTCGGTGAGAAGGTTCACGCAGCGCAGCAGTGTGCTCTTCCCCGAACCGGACGGCCCGATCACGCACACCACCTCGTGCGCTTTCAGTGCGAGATCGACACCGTCGAGGACGACGAGATCATCGAAGCTCTTGCGCAGACCGCGGAGCTCGACGACGAAGCTCACGACGCCGCTCGCAGGCCGCGCTCGAGCCGGTTCACGACCCGCGTCAACGGCAGTGTCAACAACAGGTAGATGAGGCTCGCAGCGACGAACGGAGTTGCGTTCGCCGTCTGCGCGTACGCGTCGCGCGCGACACGCAGAAGCTCGCGGCTGGCGACCGTCGCACCGAGCGCGGACACGAGCGACGAGTCCTTCAGCAGCGCGATGAACTCGTTGACCAACGGCGGGATCGTCCGGCGAACCGCCTGCGGGATGATCACGTACCGCATCGCGGCCCGGTAGGGCATACCGAGACCGCGCGCAGCCTCCATCTGACCGCGCTCGACCGACTGGATCCCGGCCCGGAAGATCTCGGCGACGTAGGCGGCGCTGTTCAGGGCGAGCCCCGTCGCACCGGCCGTGAAGACGTTCAGCCGGATCCCGACGAACGGCAGCGCGAGGTAGATGAACGAGAGCTGCATGAGCAGCGGCGTCCCGCGGAACACGTCGACGAAGGCAATGCCGGGGGCCCGGACCCAGCGGCGTTTGGAGATCACGAGCAGCGCAATCGCGAGTCCGAAGACGATTCCCGCGATCTCGCCGATGATCGCCAGCCGCAGCGTGTTGAACGCTCCGCGCGCGAGGAACGGCCACAAGCCGCGCAGGGCGTCCGGATTCAGGTACTGGTCGGCGATGAAACGAAGGTCGAGGGTCTCGCGAGCCGCTGCCACGACCACGACCCCGAGTGCCGCGGCCGAGGCGATGAGCCCCGCGAACGCTTCGCGGGCACGGACGCGGTGAACCTCGACCAGCTCGAGTCCGGCCGAAGCTGCTCCGACAAAGGCGAATGCGACGGCCGGGCCCTTCGCGAACAGGGAAAGAGCAAGGGCGACAATGCCGAAGCCCAGCGCCGCGATTCCATACCAGCCCCGCCGAAGGGGGCGATCTGTTACTCGGGCGGCTGGGTCTTGAACCACTTCACGAAGAGCTTGGCGTAGGCGCCGTCGTCCTTGATCTTCTTCAGCGCGTCGTTGATCGCCACGCGCAGGTTCGGCGCGTGCTTGCCCACGGCGATCCCGTAGTCCTCCGCCGTCTTGATCACCTGAACGACGTTTATCCCGCTGCGTTCCTCGGTGATCTGCTTGGCCGTCGGCAGATCGATGAGGACGGCGGCGACTCGACCGGCCGCGAGATCGGTGAACGCGTCCGGAATCGTGTCGTAGGCACGAATGTCCGCGACCTTCCCCTTGTCCTTGAGGGCGCTCTTCGCGCAGTCCTCACTCGTCGTTCCTGCCTGGACACCGATCGTCTCGCCCTCGAGGTCGTCCACTCCCTTGAACTTTCCCGCGTCGCCGGCGCGCACGGACAGCGACAGATCGGAGGTGAAGTAGGGATCCGTGAAGTCGACAGTCCGCTTGCGTTCCTCCTTGATCGTGACGGCCGAGATCACTGCGTCGAACTTCTTTGCGGCAAGGGACGTGAAGATCGTGTCGAACACGGCCGTCTGGACGTCGACTTGCAGGTTGAGCCGCTTGCCGATCTCCGTGATGAGATCGACGTCGAATCCAACCGCCTTGCCGTTCTCGATCGATTCGAACGGCGGGAACGCTGTGTCCGAACCGACGACCAGCTTGCCGGGCGTCAGCAGCTCGAGGGCGCCGCCGTCGGCCGCGGCCGGAGCAATCGTGCCCTGATTCGTGACACAGGCGGGGATGGATGTCTCGCTCAGGTCGGCCTGTTCGTCGCCGCCGCTCGTCTCGGGCGTTTCCCGACCGCACGCCGCAGCAAGCAGCGCGACCAACGCGAGCAAAAGGAACGCAAGGCGCTTTCTCATGTGCCCCCCAACCGACTTGGTTACTTCTTGTAGAACGACGTGTTCCCTCGCCAGGTGTACTTGCCCTCGAACGCCAGCGGGATCGTGTAGTTGGCGGTCAGCTTCCCGCCCGGCCGCATCTCGAAGTCGGGGCCGCTGGTCACGAGCTTGTGCAGCTCATCTCCATCGAGCCTCACGACGAGGACGACCTCGCGTCTCGGAATGACCCACGTGCTGCTCGTGTCGTTGGTGACCGTGACCGTCACCAGCAGCCTGTCGACGTCGTCGCCGTTTTGCGCGGTCCCGCCGCCTTCCTTCGTGATCTGCCAGGTCATGGTGGTATTCGGGACGCTCGAGTAATCGATGGAGTGCGACTGCGACCCGGACGTCACGAGCTTGTCGTTTCGGATCTCCATCGTCCCGGTCGTGTTGGTGCAGAAGGACGGCGTGCGATCGCAGTTGACGCTCGACGCCGGTTGCGACGGGGGCGGCGTCGACCCGGTCGAAGGTCCGGATGTCGGGCCCGACGTCGGCCCGGCCGTACCGGTTGGTGAGGGGGCGGACGCCGTCGGGGACGCACTGGGAGGAAGCGTCAGCGCCGGCCCAGTCGTTGCCGGAGCCCGCGAGGTCGCCGAGGGCGTCGGCGTGCCCAGAGCAAGGTCGCTGTCGTCGTCCCACAACAGCACGGTGAGGGCGGTCCCGATGATCCCGGCCGCAACGATTGCGGCGAAGACCTGTACGAACGCTCGTCGCATCAAACGTCTCCTCTAGACCGGCCCGGGCCCTAGCACGCCCGGCCGGCGGCCTCTTGTTGCTTCGCATGATACGAAGACCTGACCAGCGGACCAGACGTCACGTGGCGGAATCCGAGCGAGCGCGCGTGGTCGCCGAGCTCGTCGAACTCCTCCGGCGGCACGTAGCGGTCGACCGCCGGGTGCGCGCGGGACGGCGAGAGGTACTGGCCCAGCGTGACGAGATCGACGCCGGCGCGGCGGAGGTCGTCCAGCGATTCATGGACCTCGGTCCTCGTCTCGCCCATGCCGAGGATGATCCCGGCCTTCGTGATCTGCCCGGGCCGGGACCGCTTGGCGATGCGAAGGACGTCCAGCGACCGCTCGTAGTCGAAGCCGGTGCGCACCTTGCGGTGCAGTCGCCTGACCGTCTCGAGGTTGTGCGCAAAGACGTCGGGCTCGGCCCCCACGACGGCGCCGATAGCGTCCGGATCGCCCCGGAAGTCGGGAGTCAGGACCTCGATCCCGCATCCCGGATTCAGACGCCGGATGGCGCGAATCGTCCGCGCCCAGATGGACGCCCCGCCGTCGGCCCGGATGTCGTCCCGTGCAACACCGGTCACGACCGCGTACTCCAGCCCGACGGCAGCGACCGCCCTCGCCACACGTTCCGGCTCGTGCTCGTCGAGCTCCGGCGGGCGGCCGGTGATCACGTCGCAGAAAGTGCAACGCCGCGTGCACACGTTTCCCAGGATCAGGAACGTCGCCGTGCGCTGTTCCCAGCACTCGTAGATGTTGGGACACGGTCCGGACTCCTCGCAGACCGTGTGGAGTCCGTGCTCGCGCATGAGCTTGCGCAGCTCGAGAAAGTTCGGACCTTGCCGCACCTTGACCTTCAGCCACGGCGGCTTGGGCTGCGGGCCGGTGCTCCGTCCGTCGCGCAGCCGCGCCCGCGAGCCGGACAACCGTCCGGCTCCCGACGCGCACCCCATGCCGCCCCCGCCGCCGTTGGTGATCGGTAGGCGTCTCACCTAAACACCTCGGCGACCACATCGGCGACGGCATCGATCGGCGGCGCCTCGCCGAGCTCGGCCTGGATCGACGTCACGCCCTTGTCGAAGATCCCGCACGGCACGATGCCGGCGAAGTACGAAAGGTCGGGGGAAACGTTCAGCGCAAATCCGTGCTTCGTGACGGAGCGCGTCACCCGGACGCCGATGGCGGCGATCTTCGCGGCGCCGACCCATACGCCGGTGTTGCCCGGATCGCGCGTTCCCGCGATGCCGAAGCGAGTAAGTGTCGCCATCAGGACGTCCTCCAGCCGGCGCACGTAGGCGACGAGATCGGCTCCCGGGCCGAGGTCGATGATCGGATAGCCCACCAGTTGTCCCGGGCCGTGGTACGTGACCTGCCCGCCGCGGTCGGTCTCGACGACCTCGACACCGCGGGCTCGCAGCGTTTCGTCGTCCCACAGCACGTCGTCGGCTGCTCCGCGGCGCCCGATCGTGTACACGTGCGGGTGCTCGAGCAGGAGCAGGGTGTCCGGGATCTCACGGCGGGCGCGCCGCCCGTGAAGCTCCGTCTGCAGCGCCCAGGCTTCCGAGTACGGGACGAGGCCGAGACGTTCGACGTGGAGCTCGGTTACAGCTCGTGCGAGAAGTCCCACGTCTCCAAGTTCTCCTTGAGCCGCTGGAGGAAGCGCATCGCGTCGGCGCCGTCGAGCAACCGGTGGTCCCACGACATCGACAGGAACGTGCGATGCCGGACGGCGATCATGTCGTCAACCACAACGACGCGCTTCTCGACGACCTCCGTCGACAGGATCGCGACGTTCGGCTGGTTGATGACCGGCAGCGAGACGTACGACCCGAAGGGGCCGGGGTTGGTGATCGAGAACGTCGATCCGCCGACGTCGTCCGGATTGAGCTTCTTGTCACGAGCGCGCTCGCCGAGATCGCGGATCGCGCGGGCGAGACCGACGACGTTGAGGGCCTCGGCCCCCTTGATAACGGGAACGATGAGCCCGTAGTCGGTCGCTACCGCGATGCCGAGGTTCACGTAGTGGTGGTACGTCGCCTCCGAAAGGTCTTCGGCAACGCTGGCGTTCGCCACGGGGAACGCAGCGAGCGCATCGCACACCGCGCGTGAGATGAAGGGCAAATAGGTCAACGAGAAGCCCTCGCGCTTGCGGAACTCGCCCCCGACGGCGGCGCGCAGGCGCGCAATCTCCTCCATGTCGACCTCGATGACGTTCCACGCACGCGCGGACGTATCGAGCGAGGACCGCATGTGCTCGGCGATGCGCTTCCGGATATGGGTGAGCGGCTGGGCTTCGGTCCGCTCCCCGGCCGCTTCGCGCGCCGGCGGAGGCGCGGCTCGTTCGGCGGTCGCGGCGGCTCCCGCGCGCCGGCCGTCGCCGGCCGGAGCCGTTGCAGGGGCCGCCGGTTTGGTCTCGACGAAGGCGAGGATGTCCTCCTTCGTCACGCGTCCACCGGCGCCGGTCCCGCGAACCTGCGAAACGTCGACGTTGTGCTCGCGGGCGAGCTTGCGCACGAGCGGTGAGAGGACTTGTCCGGCCGGCGCTTCGGCCTGGGCTTTCGCGGGAGCCGGAGCGGCGGCCGCCGCCGGGCGCTGCTCCTTCTGAGGCTCGGGCTCGGCTTCGGGTTCGGGTTCCGGCTCCTTCTCCTTCTTCGGAGCTTCTTCCTTGGAAGGTTCTTCGGGAGGCTCTTCTGCCTTGGGTTTCTCGGGCTCCGGTTCCGCCTCTTTGTCTTCCCTCGGCTTTTCCTCTTTGCCTTCCCTCGGCTTCTCCTCCGCCTTGGCTCCGGCGCCCCCTTCTTCGATCTCGCAGAGCCCAGTTCCGACCTCGACGGTGTCGCCTTCCTGCACGAGGATCTTCACGAGCGTGCCTGCAACGGGCGACGGGATCTCGGTGTCGACCTTGTCCGTCGAGACCTCGACGAGCGCGTCGTCGACGTCGACGGAATCGCCTTCCTTCTTGAGCCAAGTGAGGATCGTCCCCTCGACGACCGACTCCCCCATCTGCGGCATGTCGACCTTCGTGGCCATCTGCGCGCCCTACCTCCCGTTGTTGGATCGGGGGATCGCACAACGCCGCGGCCATAACCTCCGAGGGACCGTCACCGCGGGCCGAGGCCGCGGCTGTGCTACTCCCCCGAACCCCCTCTGCGGCATGTCGACCTTCGTGGCCAACGATCCCTCCTAACCGTGCAGCGGCTTGCCGATGGCTTCGAGCGCCGCCTCGCCGACGACCTCCGACAACGTCGGGTGGGGATGGACGAACGCGGCAACCTCGGCGGGCATCGCTTCCCAGCCGACGGTGAGCAGCGACTCGGCGAGAAGCTCGGTCACTCGGGGACCGATGAGATGCATTCCGAGGATCGGGCCGTCCTTGGCGACGACGACCTTCGCGAATCCACGCGCCGCGTGCATCATCTGCGCTTTCGCGTTACCCGCGAACGAGTGCTTCGTCACCTTGACGTCGTACCCCTGCTCTTTCGCCTGTGCCTCGGTCAGGCCGACGGCGGCCACCTCCGGCGCGCAGTAGATCGCGCGCGGAACGTGGCGCTGGAAGTCGACGGTGATGGGTGTGCCGCCGGCGATGCGCTCGGCGGTCGCCATCCCCATGCCGAACGCGACGTGCGCGAGCTGCGGCGTCCCGGCCGTGCAATCGCCGATCGACCAGACGTTCTCGGCCGCACGGTTCTCGCCGTCGATCACGATGTAGCCGCGATCGGTGCGGACGCCCCAGCGCTCGAGATCGAGCCCGTCGGTGGACGGCCCGCGTCCGACGGCGACGAGGACGGTATCGACCTCGATGTTCTCCGTCTTGTTGCCCTTCGAGACGACGAGCTTCACGCCACCGTCGGACTTGTCGACGTCCTCGACCTTCGCGCCGACGTGCGTGGTGATGCCCCGCTTCTTGAATGCGGCGGCGAGCTCCTTCGAGAGGTCCGCGTCCTCCATCGGGATCACCCGGTCGAGGGCTTCGATCACGGTGACCTCGGACCCGAAGGATCGGTAGACCGACGCGAACTCCACACCGACGGCGCCCGCGCCGATGATCGCGATCTTCGACGGAAAGCTCTCAGAGGTCAGGGCATCGTCGGACGTGATGATGCGCTCGCCGTCCGGGTCCATCCCGGGAAGCGAGCGAGCGTAGGAGCCCGGTGCGAGGACGACGTGGTTGCCCTTCACCGACGTCCCGTCGACCTCGATCGTGCCCGGCTCGGCGAGCGTACCGTTGCCGATGAACGTCTCGATCTTGCGGGCTTTGATAACCGCCTGCAGGCCGGCGTGCAGCTTCTTGATGGGTTCGCTCTTGGACGACTGCACCTTGGCCCACTCGAAGGTGGGATCCGACACCGTGATCCCGAGCGACGAGGCGTCGCCGATGGCGTCCATGACCTCGGCGGCGTGGAGGAGCGCCTTCGTCGGGATGCAGCCGCGGTGCAGGCACGTCCCACCGACCTTGTCGCGCTCGACGATGGCGACCCTCAGGTTCAGGAGCGCCGCTCGGAGGGCGAACGCGTAGCCGGCTGGTCCCCCGCCCAGTACGACGACGTCGAAGGTATCGGCCATGCGTGGAGGCCAGTCTATCCACCAGGCGTTTTCGCTAGCCTTGGCGCGCCGGCGGCGACAATAGGAGTGAGATGATCGACTACCGCACCGAAAAAGACACGATGGGCGAAGTTCCCGTGCCCGTGAACGCCTACTGGGGCGCGTCGACACAACGCGCGGTCGAGAACTTCCCCATCTCGGGACTCCGGTTCCCGCCGCGCTTCATCAGAGCGCTCGCGCTGATCAAAGGCGCGGCGGCCGAGGTCAACGCCGAGCTCGGCCACCTCGACGCAAAGATCGCCGGCCTCATTGCCGACGCCGCCAAGCGCGTCGCCGCCGGCGAGTTCGACGACCACTTCCCTATCGACATCTTCCAGACCGGATCCGGCACATCGACGAACACCAACGCCAACGAGGTCATCGCGAACGCTGCGAATGCGTCGGTGGGCTCCGAGCTCGGCTCGAAGTCTCCGGTGCACCCGAGCGACCACGTGAACTTCGGGCAGTCGTCCAACGACGTCATCCCGACGACCATTCACGTGGCCGCTCTCGAAGGAATCGTCGGGGAGTTGTTGCCGGCGCTCGAACGCCTGCACGGCGCATTGAAAGCAAAAGCCGAGGAGTTCGCGAGCGTCGTAAAGACCGGGCGCACGCACTTGATGGACGCAACGCCGGTCACCCTCGGCCAGGAGTTCGGCGGCTACGCACGCCAAATCGAGCTCGGCCTCGAGCGAGTCCGCGCGGCGATGCCGCGGCTCGGCGAGGTCGCGCTCGGCGGGACGGCCGTCGGCACCGGCATCAACACGGACCCGGCTTTCGCCGGCAAGGTCATCGCAAAGGTCGCCGAAGCCGCGGGCGTCACGCTGAGCGAGGCCGCCGACCACTTCGAGGCGCAGGGCGCCCAGGACGCGTGCGTCGAGATGTCCGGCGCGCTGAAGACGGTCGCCGTCTCGCTCGTGAAGATCTCCAACGACCTGCGCTGGATGAACTCCGGCCCGCGCGCGGGCATCGCCGAGATCCGCCTTCCCGACCTCCAGCCGGGATCGTCGATCATGCCCGGCAAGGTCAACCCCGTCATCGCCGAGGTCGCCGTCCAGGTCGCCGGTCAGGTCATCGGCGCCGACGCGGCCATTACCTTCGCGGGGTCGACCGGCATCTTCGAGCTGAACGTCACGCTCCCGCTCATCGCGCACAACCTGCTGACGTCGATCGAGCTCTTGGCCGCCGCCGCGAACGCTTACGTCGATCGCTGCATCGTAGATATCGAGGCGGACGTCGAACGCTCCCGTCAGCTCGTCGAGGGCACCGACATCATCTCAACTGCCCTCAACCCGGTCATCGGCTACGAGAAAGTCGCCGAGCTCGTGAAGGAAGCACGCGCGACCGGCAAGACCATTCGCCAAGTCGCCCTCGAACGCGACGTCCTGCCCGCCGACGAGCTCGACAAGGTCCTCGACGTCGAGTGGATGACCAAAGGCGGGCTCGGCAAGTGACGACAGCCGGCCGCGACAACCTCATGAGGGCCGAGGCGCGGGAGCGGGCGGCGCTGATCAGTGATCCGACATACGAGATCCGCCTCGACCTGCGCACCGGCGACGTCACATTCGAGTCGGAAACGATCGCTCGATTCACGTGCGACACGCCGGGCTCCTCGACGTTCATCGACCTCGACGCCGTCGAATTGCACGAGGTCGTCCTCAACGGACGAACGCTCGATCTGAGCCAGACACCCGACGCACGCATACAACTCGACGGCCTTGAGGCGACCAACGAGCTGAGCGTCAAGGCGACCTGTGAATACACGCGCACGGGGACCGGCCTCCAGCGCACGCTCGACCCAGTCGACAAGCGCGCATACACCTACACCCAGTTCGAACCGTTCGACGCGCATCGCGTGTTTGCCTGCTTCGACCAGCCCGACCTGAAGGCCACGTTCGTCTTCGACGTCGAGGTCCCCGAGGAATGGGTCGTCATCTCCAACATGCGGGCGTCGTCGCGGCCCGACGAGGGCAAGTCTGGACGCTGGGTCTTCGATGTCACACCCGTGATGTCGACGTACCTTGCTGCGATCTGCGCGGGACCGTACGACGGAGTCTTCGACAAGACCAGTCAGAACGGGGGGATTGAGCTCGCGTGGTGGTGCCGCAAGTCGCTCAGGAAGTACCTCGACCCGGACGAGCTCTTCGACATCACGAAGGCCGGCTTCGACTTCTTTCAGGAGCGCTTCGACTACCCGTACATGATCGACAGCTACGACCAGGTCTTCTGCCCTGAGTACAAGTTCGGCGCGATGGAAAATCTCGGCTGCGTGACGTACACCGAGAACTTCATCTACCGCTCGAAGGTCACCGAAGCCGAACGCGAGCGCCGGGCCGAAGTGATCTTGCACGAGATGTCCCATATGTGGTTCGGCGACCTCGTGACGATGCGCTGGTGGGACGATCTGTGGCTGAACGAGAGCTTTGCCACCTACATGGCGTATCTGGCAAAGGAGCGCGCGACGCGGTTCGTCACGTCGTTCGTGAGCTTCGCCAACGACGAGAAGGCCTGGGCCTACCGACAGGACCAGCTGCCGTCGACGCACCCGATCGTCGCCGACATCCCGGACGTCCACGCTACACACCTCAACTTCGACGGGATCACGTACGCGAAGGGCGCCTCGGTGCTCAAGCAGCTCGTCGCTTGGGTCGGTGAGGAGCCGTTCTTCAACGGTCTGCGCCGCTACTTCAAGGACCACGCGTATGCGAATACCGAGCTGTCGGACTTTCTCAAGCCGCTCGCCGAGGAGTCCGGCCGCGACCTGGAGACCTGGTCGAGAGAGTGGCTCGAGAAAGCCGGCGTGAACTCCGTGCGGGCCGATTACGAGACGGACGGGACGACGATCACGTCGTTCGCGATCACGCAGACGGCCCCGCAGGAGCACCCGCATCTCCGCTCGCACCGAATGGCGGTCGGTTTGTACACCGGCGGCAAGCTCGAACGGTCCCTCGAGCTCGACGTCGTCGGGGAGCGAACCGAAGTGCCGGATCTCGTGGGCGCCCCCCTCCCGGAGGTCGTCCTGCCCAACGACAAGGACCTCGCGTACACGAAGATTCGTTTCGACGAGCGATCGCTGCAGACCCTCACCGAGCGCCTGAAGGAGCTCGAGGACCCGCTGGCACGTGCGCTGAGCTGGGGTGCCGCCTGGGACATGGTGCGCGACGCCGAGCTCCCCGCCCGGCGCTTCGTCGAGCTCGTCTGCAACAACCTTCCGTCCGAGACGAACATCGGCATGATGCGCGACTTCCTCGGCCGGGCGAGCTCGGCCATCAACATCTACGGCAACCCGGCCAATCGCACGCACGCGCGCTCGAAGCTTGCCGACGTCGCCCGCGCGGAGATGCTCGGGTCCGAACCGGGCTCGGACATGCAACTGGCGTGGGCTCGAACGTTCATCTCATCCGCGCGAAGCACCGACGACCTCGAGCTCATTCGCGGGTTGCTCGACGGCACGGAGGAGATCGGCGGGCTCGTCGTCGATACAGACGTCCGCTGGCTGATCGTCACATGGCTTGCGATCACCGGCGCCGCAGGTCAGGACCTGATCGCCGCCGAGCTCGAGCGGGATCCGACGGACCAAGGCGAGCGCTACGCTGCCGCCGCGCGCGCCGGCCGGCCGTCGGCCGAGGCAAAAGCTGAGGCGTGGGAGCGCGTCGTCGGCGACGCGGAAATCTCGCTTGCCATGCTCCGCTCGATCATGGGCACGTTCCAGGCCCCCGACCAGGAAGAGCTGGTCGAGCCGTTCGCACCGAGGTATTTCGAGGAGCTCGTCCCGTTCTGGGGGCGTCGCGGCCTCGACCTGGGGCTGTCCTTCGCCGGCGGCATGTATCCCGATCTGTTCACGCACGATGTCGTGAGCGCAACCGACGAGCTGCTCGCCTCGGACGCGCTGCCGCACCCGCTCCGCCGCATTCTGCTCGAGCAAAAGGACGACACGCTGCGTGTGATGCGCGGCCGCGCAGCCGACGGTTCGCTCTAAAGCTCGGGCTTCTCGGCCCGGTCGGCCGGTTGTAGGTATTTCCCCGGGTCCTCGAGGAACCGGCGCAAGCAGTCCTCAGAACAGAACGAGAATTGCCTCCCGTGATGGACGAGCCGCGCGACCGGATTCGATCCGATCGCCATACCGCAGACCGGATCGCGCTCGGGCGCCGCATGGGCCCGGCTCTCGAGCCGCCACAGAAAGATCGGACCCTCGATGCCGCTGAGCTCGTGCTCGCCGGCCGGTGTGATCGTGACGCCCGACTCGACGGCGGCTTCGGCCATCGGCTCGGTCACGAGAATCTCGTTCGGTCCCGCCATGGCCGCAATGCGCGCGGCAAGATTCACGGTGTTCCCCACGTAGTCACCGACGCGATAGAGCACCGGTCCGCTGTGGATCCCGGTCCGGAGAGCCGGAAAGTTCGGCTCCCGTGACGCCGTCGCGTCGAGCCCGATGGAGAAACGCACCGCCTGCACCGGCTCCGTGAAGACGAGCATCGCGGCGTCGCCGATCTGCTTCACGAGCGTCCCGCCGTGCTCCTCGAGCAGTTGCCTGACGAGCTCGTCGAACCGGTCGAGGATGCCGGCCGCCACCTCGTCCCCGTGAATCTGCGCGAGTGACGTGAACGACGCGAGATCGACGAACGCGATGGTCGCTTCGAGGGTTTCCCGGTCCTCGCCCCGCTCGGCCGCCTCGAGGTCGGCCACGGCCTCCTGAACCGATGCGCGCATGAGATGCCGGCGGTGAATCGAGAGAAGCATCGGCTC
>DASQWC010000217.1:0-8391 GCA_035640475.1 Actinomycetota bacterium
CTTACGCGCACCGCGACCACCGCCTGGGGGAACCTCCCGGTTCCCCCAGACCCCCTCCACCCGTCCGATTCGCGGACAGGCAGCTCAGCTGCTTACGCGCACCGCGGCCACCGCCTGGGGGAACCTCCCGGTTCCCCCAGACCCCCTCCACTCGTCCGCTTCGCGCCAGGCAGCTCAGCTGCTTACGCAGCTTCGCTGCCGGGTAGCTTTCGCTCGTGGTCGGGGAGAAGATCGCCGGCCGGTACGAGATCGAGGAGCTCGTCGGCCACGGAGGCATGTCGAGCGTCTACAAGGCGCACGACACGCTGCTCGAACGAAACGTCGCGTTGAAGATCCTCCACGAGCAGTACAACGCCGACGACGACTTCGTCGAGCGCTTCAAGCGTGAGGCGCGCTCCGTCGCGCAGCTCCAGCATCCGAACATCGTCACCGTGATCGACCGTGGCGAAGAAGAGGGTCGGCAGTACATCGTCTTCGAGTACATCGACGGCGAGAACCTGAAGGAGCTCGTCGTCCGGAAGGGTCGCCTCGACGTTCGCGACGCCCTCGAGATCGCGGTCGAGGTCGCGCGCGGGCTGGCGTTCGCCCATGGGCACGGCCTCGTACACCGCGACGTGAAGCCCCAGAACGTGCTGCTCAACGGGGACGGGCGTGCGAAGGTCACCGACTTCGGAATCGCACGTTCGCTCGACGTCGACGGCATGACGCAGACCGGCACGGTGCTCGGGACGACGAACTACATCGCCCCGGAGCAAGCCAGCGGCCGGCGCGTCGATGCGCACACCGATGTGTACGCACTGGGCGTCGTGCTCTACGAGATGCTCGCCGGCGAGGTGCCGTTTCCCGGCGAAAGCTTCGTCGCGGTGGCGATGAAGCACGTCCACGAACCTCCCCCGAGCCTGCTGGAGGCCCGGAAGGACGCGCCGCTCCGTGTTGCCGCCGCCGTCGATACGGCGCTCGAGAAGGATCCGGAGCAACGCTTCCCCACCATGGATGCCTTCGCCGCCGAGCTCGAGGCCTGCCTCGCCGAGCTCGACGGCGCGCAAATGGGCGATGCGACACTCGTCATCCCGGCATCGCGCCGGGCGCGTCCCCGCCGACGTGTTTCGCGCTGGCCCGTCGGCATCGCAGCTCTGGCTGTGATCGCGATCGGAGCTATCGCGGCCGCACTCCTCACGCTTGGGGGCGGCAACGGAGGAAGCAACACCACGGCCGGCACGCCCGTTCTGCTGACGGGAGCCGGTTCGTACGACCCGTTCGGCGACCAAACCGAGCACTCCGAGGAGGCTCCGAACACGGTTGATCGAAACGCCGCGACGTACTGGTCGACCGAGCAGTACCACGACTTCCAGCAGAGCAAGCCCGGCGTCGGCGTCGTCGTCGACGCGCACGGGCCGGTGGATCTCACGCGGCTCCGAGTTACGACCGACACGCCGGGGTTCATGGCCGAGATCCGGGCGACGAACGTGTTCGGAAGCACGCCGCACCGAGTTTCGGACCGGCGCACCGTCGGACGCTCGACCATCTTCGAGATCCACGAGCCTGCCCCCGCTCGCTACTACATCGTCTGGATCACGAGGCTTCCGCCCGGCAAGGACTACGCGCACGTGAACGAAGTACGGGCGTTCGGGAGGTAACGAGCGTCGGCGCTAAAGCGTCGCCGCTCGCGTGAGCTCAATACTGAAGCTTCGACCGCCGCTCGTGCCGCTCGAGCGCGAGGTCGATGAGCTGCCGCAGGAGCTGCTCGTACGGAACCCCGGACGCCTCGAAGAGCTTCGCGTACACGCTCGTGGCGGTGAAGCCGGGAATCGTGTTGAGCTCGTTCACCACCACGGTCTCGCCGTTGACGACGAAGCAATCAGCCCGAGCCATTCCCTCGCATTCCGTGACGCGGAACGCTTCGACCGCCACGCGCTGGATCCGCTCGATCACCTCGTCCGGAAGCTCCGGCGGTATCACGAGCTCCATCCCGCCCTCGTCGTACTTAGAGCTGAAGTCGTACCACTCGTGCCCGAGCGGGACGATCTGGCCCGGCAGGGACGCAACCGGGTCGCGATTGCCCAGCACACCGACCTCGACCTCGATGCCCTCGAGGAACTCCTCGATCAGGATCTTCTCGTCGTGCCGAAAGGCAAGCGCGACGGCCGCAGCGAGCTCGCTCTCGTCGTGCGCCTTCGTGATCCCCACCGAGGACCCGAGCCGCGCGGGCTTGACGAAGCACGGGTAGCCGAAGGGATTCTCGGCGGCGTCGCCGGTGCGAAGGGCGACATGCCGTGCGACTGCAATTCCGCTCTCCCTCAGCACCTTCTTCATCAGGTCCTTGTCCATGCAGAGCGCCGATGCCGCGACACCGGCGCCGACATAGGGCACGCCGGCCAGCTCGAGCAGGCCCTGTACCGTCCCGTCCTCACCGAACGGGCCGTGCAGGATCGGCAGCACCACGTCGACTGCACCGAGCGTTGCCGGCGCATTCGCGGCGGGAACGGGAAGCGTCTCGGCCACTGATCCATCGCCCGATCCGAGCTCCCACCGTCCGTCACGACCGATCGCAACCGTGACGACGTCGTACTGCTCTGGGTCGAGCGAGGCGAGGACGGAGCGCGCAGATGCCAGCGAGATCTCGTGCTCCGACGAGCGTCCGCCGGCGAGGACGGCGACCCTCAGCTTCCGCATTAGCGCGGAGGACCGGGACCGCTGGTCGTGGTTGTTTCGGTGAACTTGCCGACGGCGATCGTGACCACCGTTCCCGGCGCCGCCTGCATGCCGCCTTCGGGATCCTGCGTCTGCACGATCCCCTCCTGATTCGGATCGGCGACCGGCTGCGACACGATGCGGACGCGGAACCCCGACGCTCGCAGCTGTGCGACGGCGTCGCTCTGCGACAGGCTCGTCACGGTCGGAACGGTCGACGTCTTCGGCCCCTTCGACACGCTGAGCCTGACCTTCGTCCCCGGCGGCTGGAACGTGCCGGGACCGGGATCCTGACCGACGACGGTCCCCTTCGGATCGTTCGACTCGACGTCGGTCCGGGCGACCGCGAAGCCGCGGCCGAGCAAGGTGGAGCTCGCGTTCTCGAACGGCTGCCCGATGACGTTCGGAACGGCGATGGGCTGCGGCCCCTTCGACACACGGAGCACCACGCGCGAGCCTTCGGCAATGGACGCACCTGCCGTCGGCGATTGGGAGACGACCTCTCCTTCCGGCTCGTTCGAGTCGACGTGTACGGCTCTGCCCTTCAGCTTCGCGTCCTGCAGCTCCGCGAGGGCACGATCCAGCTGCAGACCGACAACGCTCGGAACATCGGTCTTGGGCGGACCCGTCGAGACGTAGATCGTGACGAAGTTGCCCTTCTGCGTGCGCTCGCCGGCTCTCGGCGTCTGCGCGAAGACGAACGTCTTCGCGACCTTGGCATTCGGCTGCCGGACCGGATTCGGCTTCAGGCCGATCCCACGAATCCTCTTGACCGCATCGATCTCCCGCGTCTGCAGATAGTTCTCGACGGCCACCGTCTTCGAGCCCCGTAGCTCGTCCTGGATCTGGTCGTAAAGGAAGTAGCCGCCGACAACGGCCGCCGCGACGAAGAGCAGAGCAAAGAACCAAGGCCAAAAGGAACGCCGCCGCGGTTCCTCGTAGTCGTAATAGGCCGGCGGCGGCGCGTACGGAACGGTTTCGCGCGTGTGCGGCTTGATCTCCGTGACCGTGGTCGGAGGCGGGCGCGAGATGATCGCGGTCGCCGCCTCCTCGGTCGCGGGCGAGATCGCCATGCCGCGCGTGATCCGGCGCAGGTCGGCGTCCATTTCCTCCGCGCTGTGGTACCGCTCCTCCGTGTCCTTGGCGAGTGCGCGCATCACGACCAGGTCGAGATCGCGCGGGATGTCGGCACGCTTGGCCGAAGGCGGTTCCGGTGTCGTGGAGAGGTGCTTCATGGCGATCTCCACCGGCGTGTCGCCGCTGAACGGGACGACGCCCGTCAGGAGCTCGTAGAGAACGACGCCCACCGAATACAGGTCGGAGGTCTGGTCGACGGGCGCGCCCTTGGCCTGCTCCGGCGAGAGGTACTGCGCCGTGCCGATGATCGAGCCGGCCTCTGTCATCTGACTCACGCCCGCGCGCGCGATGCCGAAGTCGGTCACCTTCAAACGGCCTTCGCCGTCCACGAGCACGTTGTGCGGCTTGATGTCCCGGTGCACGATTCCGTGGCGGTGCGCGAAGCGAATCGCGGCCAGGATCTGGCGCGCATAGTCGACGGCGATCTGGATCGGCGCCGGGCCCCGTGCGACGATCAGCTCCTTGAGCGAGCGGCCGTCGAGGTACTCCATCGCGATGTAGTAGGTGCCCTCTGCTTCGCCGCGGTCGTAGATCGAGACGATGTTCGGATGAGAGAGGCTCGCGGCGTTCTTCGCCTCTCGCCGGAAACGCTCGACGAACTGGTCGTCTCCGGCGTGACGGTCGTTGAGGATCTTGATCGCCACGCGGCGCCCGAGGACCTCGTCCTCCGCGAGGTAGACGTTCGCCATCCCGCCCGTGCCGAGCTTGCGCAGGATGCGATACCGCCCGTCGAAGAGCGTGTTCAGGAGGGTGTCGGAGACGGCCACGGACAAATCTTCGCTACTTCCCGAGTAGCGCCTCCATCACTTGCTTGGCGATCGGCGCAGAAACGGTGCCGCCGAAGCCGCCGCGCTGATTCTCGACGACGACCGCTATCGCCACGCGCGGCGCTTCGACCGGCGCGAAGGCGGTGAACCAGGTCGTGTTGATGTTCTCGCGCCCGGTCTCGGCCGTCCCGGTCTTACCGGCGACACGCACACCGGGGATCTGCGCAGCCGTACCCGTCCCGCCCTGGACGACGAGCTCCATCATCCGCGCCAGCTCGTCCGCCGTCTGACGCTTGATCGGCCGGCCGAGACGCTCCGGCCGGAAATGCGTGACGATGTTCCCGCCGGGCGAAGCGACACGCTCGATCACGTGCGGCCGCATCTCGACGCCGTGATTCGCCACCGTCGCCGCGACCATCGCCATCTGCAGCGGCGTGACCTGGAGCCGCTCCTGGCCGAATGCGAGCCGGCCCGGATCGACCTGGAAGGCGGGTCGCTTCGGCTTGAAGAGCCGGCCGTGGTCGTACAGGCCGCTCTCGACGCGTTCGTTCTCAGGTGTCTCGAGCGGTGGCAGGGAGTAGAAGCCGTAGCGCTCGGCGTACCGCAGGATCGTGCCTGCGCCGATCGTCTTGCCGATGTTGCAGAAAACCGAGTTGATCGAGTGCTGGAAGGCGAAGGCGAGATCGACGTTGCCGAACGTCTCCGGCGCCTCCGGATTGCCCGCATTCCGCACGCGCTTGCCGTACTCCTCGCAGTAGCCCGGGTCGTAGAACTGCGAGCTCGGCGTGAAGCGGCCGGTGTCGAGCGCTGCCGAGCCGGTCACGATCTTGAAGGCCGAGCCCGGCTGATACTTCCCCGCCGTCGCTCGGTTCAGCAGCGGTGCGCCACACGGTGCTGTCGTCCGCGTCGCCTGTGCGAAGTGCCGTTCGATCAGGTTCGGGTTGTATGTCGGGTTGGTCGCCATGACGAGCACGCGACCGGTCTTCGGCTCGAGTGCGACAACAGCCCCGCACTTCCCCTGGAGGAGCCTGCGTGCAAGCGCCTGGGGGCCGGGTCGAAGTGTCAGCACGAGGTCGTTGCCGGTCACGGTCGCTCCACGCAACTTGTCGAGCGCCGAGCGGAAGACGGTGTCGAGGTTCGCGTTCGAACCAGTCAGGTAGTCGTTGTACGAGCGTTCGAGCCCAGCGCGGTTGCGGGACTGCGTCGAGTAGCCGACGACGTCGGCGAACAGCGGCCCGGTCGGGTAGCGCCGAAAGTAGAGCGTCTGCCCGCCCAGCTTCTTCCGCACGTTGGTGGCCAGCAGCGTCTTTGCGTCCGAGGCGTAGATCTTGCCGCGCTTGATCTTGAACTCGGCGACGAGGCGGATCTCGTTGTCCTGCCGGTCGGCAAGCCCTGCATTTGCCCAGGTCTGCCAGTACGTCGTGCCGATGATCAGGGCCGCGAGCAACACGAGAGCGGCGACGCCGATGTGCGAGACCTGGCGGTTCATCGCAGCGCGTCCCGGTTCGCGCGGTTGGAGATGAGCAGTAGGCCCGCTAAGAGCAGGAAGTTCGCGACGACACTCGAGCCGCCGTAGGACACGAACGGAAGCGTGATGCCGGTCAGCGGGATGATGCGCAGGATCCCGCCCACGATGATGAACGTCTGCAGCGCGAAGCCGAACGTCAGCCCTGCGGCAGCGAGTTTCGAGAACCCGTCCTGCGCGAGCAGCGCGATCCGCATGCCACGCAGGACGAAGATCATGTAGACGAGCAGGAGCGCCGACACGCCGATGAGGCCGAGCTCCTGCGCCAGCGCCGAATAGATGAAGTCGGTGTTGAGGCTAGGGATGATCTGCTTGCCGTCGACGGTGGTGAACGTCCCCTTGCCGAGCCCCGTGCCGGCGTATTCACCATGCCCGATCGAGTAGAGCGACTTCACGAGCTGGAAGCTCTGACAGTTCTGCCGCAGGTCCATCTGCCCGGAGAGTGGACAGAAGACTTTGTGCTCGGTCCAGGGGTGAACCCAGATCGTCACCCGCTCGCGCACGTGTGGGGTGATACGCCAGACGCCGACGGCGCCGACCAGGAACAGCCCAAGCCCGGCCGCAACGTACGCGATGCGCGCGGTCGCGACGTAGAGCATCGCCACGAAGATCCCGAAGTAGAGGAGCCCGCCGCCGAGGTCCCTCGTCTCCAGCAGGACGAGCATGGCGAGCGCCCAGATGACGAGCAGCGGGCCCCAGTCCTTGGGCCGCCCCTGGGCAAGTACTTCGCGCTTCTCACGCATGTAGCCCGCGAGGAAGACGATCAGCATGATCTTCGCCAGCTCTCCGGGCTGGAAGCGCAGAGCGCCGAAGTGCACCCAGAGCCGAGCACCGTTCACTGTCAGCCCAATCAGCGGCAGGATCGGCAGAACCAGCAGGACGATCGCGGTGAGCCCGAAGATGTACTTGTACGTCTCGAGGCGGCGATAGTCGCGGCGCAGAATGAGCAGCGTCAGCGCAAAGAGCGAGACGGCGACAACGATCCAGATCCCCTGTTTGAACGCGTCGTCGGGATGCAGACGATAGATCTCGGTGAGACCGATCGCGGTGAGCAGGCCCGCGATCGGTAACAGATAAGGATCCGCGAACGGCACCGCCCACCGCGCGACGAGGTGGGCCGCCAGGTACAGCGCGAAGAAGAAGCCCGCATACGTGAGTGACGCCGTCGAGACGACGTCCTGGCGGGCGATGTAGACGCTGGCAAATCCGACGGCCGTCAGGATCCCGACGACGATCAGGAACAGCAGTTCCCTGTTGCGCAGACTCAGCGGACGAACCTCAAATACAGGGCCAGGAGAACCGCGGCGACCACTATCAGGAGTACGAGCCAGGCCACGAGACGGCGACGCAGGTGCCGGCGCCGAATCCGTCGCTCGCGGGCCTCGTCCTCGTCGGAGACCTGCTCGGCCGGCACGACCGTGCTGTCGACGACGGGGACGGCGTCTGCCTCCGTGAGCGTGTCCTCGTCGGCGAGGACGTGCTCGCGAGTGTCGCCGTCGCGTGCGAGTGGTGCGTCGGAGATCTCGAAGGCGACGACCGTGATGTTGTCCTCGCCCCCACCTCGGTTCGCCTCCTTCACGAGCGCCCGCAGAGCCGCGTCGATGTCGGCCCGCTTGCGCTCGACCACGCCGAGAATCGCCTGCTCCGAAACCATGTCGGTGAGGCCGTCCGAGCAGAGCAGGAACAGGTCGCCGTTCTGCGCCGAGACGCTGAATGTGTCGACGTCGACATCGGGATCGGTTCCCAAGGCGCGCGTGATCACGGAGCGTTGTGGATGCGTCTCGGCTTCCTCTCGCGAGAGCTTTCCGGTCTTCAGCAGCTCGTTGACGAGTGAATGGTCCTCCGTGAGCTGCTCCATCCGGGCGTCGCGAATCAGGTAGGCGCGGGAATCGCCGACATGCCCGAAGGCCACGCGCTCGTCCTCGACCAACGCGACGGTGATGGTCGTCCCCATTCCCGACGTATTCGGGTCGCTGCTCGAGCGGTCGTAGACGCGGCGGTTCGCCTCACGGATCAGATCGACGATGCGGTCCTCACCGCCCGCCTCGGCGCCGCTCTCCTTCAGCGCGGCGGCGGCGAGTCGTGAGGCGACCTCTCCGGCCTGCGCGCCGCCCATGCCGTCGGCGATCGCGAAGAGCGGCGGCTCCATGACGAAGGAGTCCTCGTTTCGCCGTCGCTTGCGGCCGGGATCGGTGATGGCAGCGGTTCGCCCGATCATCGGCTCCTCCGCCGGCTCGCCTTCTGGGGGAACCTCCCAGTTCCCCCAGACCC
>DASQWC010000218.1:0-13497 GCA_035640475.1 Actinomycetota bacterium
CCGCCACGAACATGTCCACCTCGGGCGCGTCGCCGATGATTTCCTGGCCGGTCCCCTGCTCGTGCGCCATCGGGTTGGCGATGTTCTCGTACTGGTTGAGCATCCAGTACTTGAGGTTCTCCTTGTCCATCTCCTCGGCCATGCGGATGGCGCCGTTGGTTCCCTGGTCGCCGGGCGACAAGTGAACGGTCGCGCCGTACATCTCGATCATGCGGCGGCGCTCCACGGACACAGAGGAGGGCATCACGATCTCCAGCGGGACACCCTTCAGCCGGCAGATCATCGCCATCGAGATGCCGGTGTTCCCGGAGGACGGCTCGAGCAGGATGCGGTCCTCGATGAGCAGGCCGTCTCGTTCGGCCTGCTCGATCATCGACTTCGCGATGCGGTCCTTGACCGAGCCCGTCGGGTTCTGACCTTCGAGCTTCGCGTAGAGCTTCGTCCCCTTCGGCGCGAGATTCGGCAGGCCGACGAGCGGTGTGTTGCCGATCGCGTCCAGCGGGGACTCGAAGCGCACGCTGTGCTTAGCCTCCGGCCACCGCCGGCAAGATGCTCACAACGTCGCCGTCGGAGACCTTCGTGTCGAGGCCTTCGAGGTAACGGATGTCCTCGTCGTTGGCGTAGACGTTGATGAACCTGTGCAGCTTGCCGTCGTCCCCGACCACTTTCGCCTTGAACTCCGGAAAACGGCCGGCGATGTCCTCGACGAGCTGGCCGATGGTCTTCCCGCTCGCTTCGAGGAGCGCCTGGCCGTCCGTGTGTTTGCGAAGGACGGTTGGGATCTTTACCTGAACGCTCACGATGTGGTCACCCCACAAAACTCCTCGTAGTCGACGAGCTCCTTGATCTCGGGGGAAGAACCGCACAGCGGGCACGAATCATCCCGCCGGACGCGCACCCGGGTGAACCGGGTCTCCAATGCATCGTACAAAAGGAGATAGCCGATCAGCGGTTCGCCGATGCCGGCGAGCAGCTTGATCGCCTCGGTCGCCTGGATGGTGCCGACCGTGCCGGCTAGGACGCCGAAGACACCGGCCTGTGCACAGTTGGGAACGGAGCCCGGCGGCGGCGGCAGCGGGAAGAGGCAGCGGTAGCACGGGGAGTCGTCTCGGCGCTGATCGAACACCGTGATCTGGCCTTCGAATTGGAAGATCGCACCGCTGACGAGCGGCTTGACCGTCAGGTAACAGGCGTCGTTGAGCAGGTAACGCGTCGGGAAGTTGTCGCTGCCGTCGATGACGAGGTCGAAACCCTCGATCGCCTCAAAAGCGTTCGTGCTGTCGAGCTTTTGATTGATCTCGACGACGTTCACGTCCGGGTTGATGGCACCGATCGTCTCGGCTCCCGATGTTGTCTTCGGCCGTCCGACGTCGGCAGTGCCGTGCAGGACCTGGCGCTGCAGGTTCGTGATGTCGACGTCGTCGAAGTCCACGAGTCCGATCGTCCCGACGCCGGCGGCCGCGAGGTACAGAGCGACCGGGGAGCCGAGACCGCCCGTGCCGACGACGAGCACGCGGCCGTCGAGGAGCTTACGCTGCCCTTCCCCGCCGACCTCGGGGAGAATGATGTGCCGCGCATAGCGGTGGATCTGGTCTTCCGTGAACTCACTCACGTAATCTCCAGCTTCACTTCACTGACATCTTTCTGATCGATGATGCGGAAGCCCCGAACGTCTGGATTACTTGGGTCGCGCAGTGAAACGATCAGATAAACAGCCTCGGGATACATGGCCCTCTCAACATCCGTCGTCGACGGGTATGCGGCGGAGCGCGTGTGTGAGTGATAGATCGCTATGAGTTCAATGCCCTCCGCCTCCATGTCGTTCTGGGCGCGGAAATGCTCGTTTGGGTCGGCCTCATAGAGAACGGGTGATCGCTTGATGTTCGTTAGCGGATATCGCTTCGCCGCGGTTGAATTCTTTCCCGCCAAGAATCCACAAGCCTCAAAGGGAGCGTCATCCTTGGCGTGCTGAATCATTTCGTCGACGAATCTCTTCGCGATTCGCATTGTTCGTCCTGGTCGGAGGGCCGCTTTCTAAATACAGGCCCTCTCAATGATAGAGAACGACCTAGGTCGGCTCGATCATTACCCCGACGTTGCGCTCGCCCCAATCGGCGGCGATCCCGACGACTCGGTGGTCGGGCCCGAGCTTCCGAGCCTGGGCCCTCGCCGCGATGAGAACCGCTCCCGTCGACGGCCCGAAGAACAACCCGAACTCCCGGCCGAGCTCCCTGACGGCTTCGTGCGCCTCCCACCACGGCACGGGATACACCTCGTCGATCAAGTCGCGCCGCAGCAGCGAAGGAACGAACCCCGGACCGATCCCGGGAATCCGGTGGGGACCGGGCTTGCCGCCCGAAAGGACCGGCGATTCCGCCGGCTCCACAGCGACGACGCGACAGGCCGGGTTCTTCCCCTTGAGCACGTCCGCGCAACCGGTGAGTGTCGCGCCGGTGCCGACACCCGACACGAACGCGTCGACGCGGCCGTCGCATTGCTCCCAGATCTCGTGTGCCGTAGCGCGATGCGCCTCGACGGCAGCGGGATTCGAGAATTGATGGAGCACGAACGCTCCGTCGCGCGCCAGCCGTTCGGCGTGCGCGATCGCCCCGGACATGCGTTCGGCCGGCTCGGTGAGGATCAGCTCGACCCCGAGCGTCTCGAGATTCGCTCGGCGGATCTCCGGCATGTCCGACGGCGCGACAACGATGACCTTGTAGCCCTTGGCGGGGCCGATCACGGCCAGCGCAGTCGCTGTGTTCCCCGACGACGCCTCGACGATCGGCTTCCCCTGCGCGAGGATGCCGCGAGCTTCGGCGTCCTCGATCATCGCGAGCACTGTGCGGTCCTTGATCGAGCCCGACGGGTTATCGCCTTCAACCTTCAATCGGATCTCGCCACAGTCCGGCGCGGCGCCCAGATCGACCATCACCGAATTCCCGACGACTTCGAGAACGCTGGAGACGACGGGTGCGGCGTCCTCGCCGGCCTTGGCCTTCGGTGTCACCCAACGTTCCCGGAGACGCTGATGGTTCCGGCCGGTCCGTCCACGACTCGGCCGATCACGGTGCCGACGTCGACGGCTCGATCTGCAGGACACGCCGCGAGGAGACCGCCCGACGTCTGGGCGTCGGCGAGCATCAGACGCGTGAGCTCGGTCGAGCCGTCCCACGTGACGTGCGCATCGACGGCAGCCAGGTTCCGTTTCGTTCCGCCCGGTACCGACCCGCTCTCCGCCAGCGCCGGCGCGCCCGGCAACAGCGGCACGCGTGCGGCATCGATGGCCGCCGCGGCACCCGAGGCCGCGAGCATCCGGTGCAGATGGCCGAGAAGGCCGAATCCTGTCACGTCGGTACAGGCTCGAACGCCGGCAACAACCAGCGCCGCGGACGCCACGTCGTTGAGACGGGTCATCGACTCGACGGCCGCCTGCATCGCGTCGTCCGGAGCTTTGTCTGCCTTGATCGCCGTCGTGATCACACCGGTGCCGATCGGCTTGGTCAGTACCAAGTCGTCGCCCGGACGCGCCGCGTCGATCGTCATCATTCTCGACGGATCGATATGCCCAACGATGACCATCCCGTACTTCGGCTCGGGATCGTCGACCGTGTGGCCGCCGACGACGACGAAGCCGGCGCGTTCGGCGACATCGCGCCCGCCGCGCAGGACATCGGCGAGGACGTCCAGCGGCAACGCTTCCCGCGGCCACGCGGCGATGTTCAGGCCGACGAGGGGACGTCCTCCCATCGCATACACGTCGCTCGCGGCGTTGGTCGCGGCGATCTGACCCCAGATGAACGGATCGTCGACCAGCGGCGTGAAGAAGTCGAGCGTGAGCACGATCGATTCGTCGTCCGACAGCCGGACGACGGCGGCGTCGTCTGCTTCGTTCAAGCCGACGAGCACATCGGCCGGAACATCAGATTGTTGCGCCGGGGGGCCGAGCAGCTCCAGGACGCGGTCGAGGTCGCTCAGGCCGAGCTTGCACGCGCATCCTGCGCCGTGTGAATAGGACGTCAGCTTGAGCCGCGCAGCCGTGTCGGCCATGTGGCCGTCAGTGTATGCAGCGTTTGTCCCTAGCGCGCTGTAACGTGCTCGCGACCGTATCGGAAGCGTCCCCGCTTCCCATTCCGGACTTCCCCACCGTCTTCGAGTTGGGGAGGTCGATGGAATGCGTCACACGAAGTTCGCCGCGGCCGCCGTCGTACTGGTCTTGGCGGTCGTTGCCGCCGCTCCGGCCGCCGGGGCGTGGCACTTCGCGGCGGAAGGATGGCAGCACCAGCACTACAAGTACCCGCCCGTCCCGAGCGGCTACAGCCAGATCGTCAGCGTCTTCGGTCAGCCGTGCAACAGCAACTCGACGTACAACCGGACGAATTGGGTCGCGACGGACAACGGAACGAGCTACGCCGTGTACTACCACTACAAGCTCGGCGGCTGGGGAACGCACTATGGCGGAAAAGGCCGCTACGACATGTCGTCCAATCTCAATCAAGACGTCCGCGGACATCTGCGCAACGACCACCTGACGGGCCTGATCAAGAGCGGCATCTGGGGCTACGCGTGCCGGTACATCTCCGGAACCACGAAGTGGTCGACACATGCGTGGGGAATCGCCGTCGACATCAACTCGGCCTACGAGCACTACGGCGCCGACCACAAGCATTGCCACTCGATCCCGGGGTCGGTCAGCGACCGATGGAAAGCGCACAGCTGGAAGCACGGCTGGACCTTCGGCGACTGCATGCACTTCCAATACGCCATCAACTACTAGGAGGTTGAGAGGAACATGGTTCGAAGGAAACTCGCAGTTCTCATCGCGGCCGGAGCGACGCTCGTTTCGAGTGCGGCCGGAGCGACGCTGCTCCGCAGCCCGGATGCCGCAGCGGATCTCGGCGTCGGCGCAGACGACCTCGTTCAAAGCGCGCGTGATGATCTCGCACGCGTGCCGGAGCTGACGCTCAACGTCGTCCCGTCGACGACGACGGGTGTGGGCGAATCCCTGATCCTCGTCATCGCAGCGCAGGTTCCCGCAGCCGATGCTGCATCCAAGCTCGACTCCGTCAACGCACCTTTCGGCGAACTGAGCGGCTTCTCGATCGACGCCGCCGACTCCTACGAGGTGACGGGAGCCTATGTACGGACGACACCGGACACGGTCGACATCCCATGCGGCGAAGAGCTCGACTGTGCCGACGGGCTGACCGCCGTGCACGAGCTGCAACCGATCGTGCTCGAGCAGGTTCCGGCCGACGTCGGCGCCTACGCGCTGCTACCGCAGCATGCGCTCGTCTTGACCGGCTTCCGCACGAAACGGGGCGCCGAGGAGTTCCTGGAACTCGCCCGCGCTGCCGGCGTCACCGGTCTCGTCACGATTCAGGCGCGAAAGACCGGCGGCGGCGCCATCGGGCTGGGTCAGGAACCACATCCGGACGGCTCGGGCCCGCTGCTCGGTCCCTTGGCCGACCAAGAGCTCTACCAGCGATAACGGTTGCCGGTGTCACTGCCGATCAAAGTGCTCGTGTTGATCTCGCTGCTCCTCGGCGCTTGTGCTCCGGGCACGCCACGATCGACCCAGATTCCCCGGGCGCGCACGGAGGCATCCGTCGTCCGCTCGGGCTTCTCGATCCGAGACGGCCGGCTGGGCGCGGGCGCCCTCGTGCGCGTCGGCGGAAGCAAGACCATTCGCGACATCACAATCGGCATCACGTTCTTTGCAGGTGGCCGAAAGGTCGGCGCGCAACAACGAGACATCCTTCCGTACTGTCCGCCGTCCAGCGATTGCTGGTGGGGCCAATCGTTCTTCGGCGATCGGCTCGATGTACGCTGGGCGTCCGTCGATCGCGCAGTTGTCCGTGTGCTGCGTGCGGGCGCTTCTACCGACCGCGAGTCGATCGTGAGTCGTCTCCGGTTTGCCGTCGAAGGTGACGACGTCGTTGTGACGCCGGCCGGCGAGGACGGCACCGCCTACTTGGTCGCCGTCCGCGGATCGCGCCCGTCCTACGGAATCTCGTTCGTCACCCGCAGCGGTGAGCATGCGCCCTTGCGGTACGGAACCGAGTCCTTCCCGACGGACCGCCGGGATCGAATCGTCGGCGCCTTCTATCCGGGCCCGGTCGAGCGGCCGGCCGACTAGCCCTTACGAGGCCTGGCGCTCCCACCAGCGAATCGGATGCTCCTTGCCGAAGCGGCCTTCGTACTCGGTGATTCCGTTCTGGTAGTAGCTCCGGCCGTCCGCCATCACTTTGTCGCAGAACTCCTTCGACAGCCCGGCCACGCGCAGCCGCTTCGTCAGCGATTGAAGTGAGAACTCGATGATTTCGAGCGGCGAAATCCGCAGGTTCTCGGGGATCAGGTCCGGATCGTCGATCGGGACCTCGCGGTCCGGCGCGAGGATCGTCCAGCACGCCGGCTCGAGCGTCGTCTCGATCATTTCCTCGACCGGCTTGGTGAAGCCTTTGACGATGCCGTCACGCAGGGCACCGACACCGTAGTTCACATGGCGTGACTCGTCGCGCGTCACCGCCGTGAAGCCGGCGTAGAACCCCGGCATCACGCCGAACTGGCGAAGCGTTCGCAGGATGAACTTCTGACCCGTGAGCGCGAGCATCCCTTCGACGACGAAGTGATAGATCGTGATTCCCTGCAGCCACGTGGCGTAGTCGCTCGGGTTCTCGCGCACCCGGCTCACGGCGTCGGCGAGGTGCGTGTTGAAGATCTTCTGGAATCCAGACACGGCTTCGGGCCGGATGGCGTTTAGCGCGCCGCTCAACCCTCCGGAGATCCCGAGCACCTCGTCGAAGAAGCGCATGAAGAACACGGTGTGGCGCGCTTCATCGACGACTTGTGTCGACAGGAAGATTCGGTCTTCCTCGGTGGGTGCCGCGTGCAGAATCGGGCCGAGCGTGTCCGTGACTGCTTGCTCACCGATGAAGAACAGCGTCCACGTCGCTTGCAGCTGGTCGCCGATCCCCGGGAACTGCGACAGGTTCTGCCAATGCTCTTTGTCCTGCGTGAAGTCGAGGTCGGCAACCGCCCACTGTTGCTTCTCCCAGCGCGAGTAGAGATCGAGCGGCGACGGCCGAGCCTGCATGAGGTGGTCCATCTGCTGGTAGACGTCGTCGATGTCGACGCGCTCGAGGCCCTTGACGTCCGCGGCCTCGACTTCCCGCACGATGTCGTCGATTGCTCGTGCCATACCTGCCTCCTCAGGGGCCGTTTCAGGATGCGCGTAAGCGCCCCGTATAACTGTTGCTCAGAGTGTATCCGTGAGATCGAAGGGCTGAGACGGCGCGTCCGGCTTGTGATCCGGATAGATACGCCTGACGTCATCGTTCGCGAATCTTCCGGCGCTCGCAGCTATCAGCGCACCGACCACGAGCATCGGCGCCGTCACCGCCATGCCCGTTCGGATGCCGAACGAGTCGCCGACACGGCCCACGATCGGCAAAGCAATCACGCCCAACAGCGCGACGATCTCGAACAGGGCAAAGCCGCTCGCGCGGGACTCGGGAGGTGAAACGAGCGAAACGATCGCGACGCCGCCGGAGATCAGAACGGTCGCGAACACCTGGATGGAGTACGCACACACAATCCCGATCCAAAGCGACGGCGCCCACGCCGCACCGAGGATGAAGACCGCGATCGGCAGGGCGCCCAGCCCGAAGTAGCGCACGGCGCGGCCGGCGTCGCCGGCGATCCCGCGATCGATCAACGTCGATCCGACGACCAGCCCGAGCAAGATGAACGGCGTATCGAAGGACTGGATCACGCCGCGCGCGCCCGGCCCAACGTTGAAGACATCGCTGTAGTACAGGGCGAACAGCGGCTGGAGCCCGATCGCGACGAAGGCCAGGAACGGAAACGCGATCACCAGACGCCGGAGCGTCCTGATCCCCAAGAGCGAGCCGATCGCGGTCCGAAAGTTCGGTCGTCCTTCAACAAGCCGCGAGCCGGTGGGCTCCGGGTTCTTCAGCGCAACCATCGCAACGACGACGAGCGCGAAGGTCGGCGCCGAAAGAGCGAAGAACGGCACACGCCAGCCGACGGCCTGCGCGACGAAGCCTGCGATCAAGGGACCGCAGAAGGCGCCGACCGTGTTCGCCGCTCGATGCGCGCTGATCACTTTCGCGCGAGCAGACGGCGGGTAGTAATCGGATAACAAGCTCGAGTGGATCGGGCTGTTCACTGCTCGTCCGAGCCCGGCCCCCACTCGCGCAATGCCGAGAAGGACCACCGTCGTCGCGAGGCCCGTGAAGATCGAGAACAGCCCCCAGGTCGCCGCTCCGGCGATGGCGATCGGAATGCGCCGGCCGCGGTCACCGAGCCGGGCGATCGGCAGGGCGAGGACCAGACCGACAGGGATCACCGCCGCTTGGAGCGCGGTCACGCCGGTCAGGTTGAGGCCGAAGTGATCGCGGATCTCCGGCAGCAGCACGCTGAAGGCCGTCCGGTCGAGCTCGTCGACGGCATTGAGCCCGAACAAGATGAGCAGCGGCGCGATCGAGGCGCCCCCGCCGAGGGCAGCGATGCGCGCTCCGAGACCGCGCCGCACCTCGGGGACGCTCGCCTCCATCGCGCGGGAGCCTAGCTCAAAGCGTGGTACAGCCGTTCGACCAAGAACGTTGTAGCGAAGAGCGCCACCGGACCGAAGGCGTGCCACGCGCGGATCGTCCGCTTGCCCGATGAATCCGTGAGTCGTTCTGCGGCCGCGAGTGCGACGACGCCCACGGAGACGCCGCCGGTGATGAACAGCACGAGGTGAATTGCGCGCTCCACGAGCGCCGTGTGGACGTCCACGGATGGAGAGTAGCGACTCCCTCTAGAGGCCCGAGCGTAGACTCACTCGACATGTCGAAGCGACCCTCCAAGGCCGTCCTCATCACAGGCTGCTCGACGGGAATCGGACGAGCCACGGCTGAGCGTCTGGCTCGCCGGGGCCACACCGTCTACGCAACAGCTCGACGCCTCGAGTCGATCACCGACCTCGCGGAGAAGGGCTGCAAGACGCTCGCCCTCGACGTGAACGACGAGAAGTCGATGAAGGCGGCCGTCGCAAAGGTCGTGAAGGCGGAAGGAGCGGTCGGTGCGCTGGTCAACAACGCGGGCTACGCGCTCGAAGGATGCGTCGAGGAAGCATCGATGGACGACGTCCGCAAGCAGTTCGAGACGAACGTCTTCGGTCTCGTCCGGCTGTGCCAGCTTGTGCTCCCCGGCATGCGCAAGCAGCGATGGGGACGCATCGTCAACATCAGCTCGGTCGGCGGCAAGCTCGTGTTCCCCGGCGGCGGCTTCTACCACGCGACGAAGCACGCGGTCGAGGCGCTGAGCGACGCGCTCCGCTTCGAGGTTCGCGGGTTCGGCATCCACGTGAGCATCGTCGAGCCGGGCTTGATCAAGACGGCCTTCGGCGACACGGCCACCGCAACCGTCGGCATTCCGGACGGTCCCTACGCGTCGTTCAACAAGGCCGTTGCCGAACGGGTCGGCGGCGCGTACGAAGGCGTCATGGGACGACTCGCCGCCGCCGGACCGGAAACCGTCGCACGGGTCGTCGACAGAGCCGTCTCCTCGCGCGTTCCGCAGACGCGTTACCGCGTGACGAGCGGAGCACGCTTCATGCTGACGGCACGGAAGCTCATGCCGGATCGGGCCTTCGACACCTTGCTCAGAGCGCAGTTCCCGAGACCGAAACCGGATTGACCGATTTCTCGTGGCTGCTGTTCGACGCAGCCATCTTCTTTGCCGCTGCGGATTGGATCGCGGTTGCGCTCCGCAACAAAACGCTCGAGTACGTCTGCAAGCCCGCGGCCATCGCGTTTCTCATCGCGGTTGCCCTCGCCGTTCAACCGCGCAACGACGTGCAGCGCTGGGCGTTCGTCGTCGCGCTGGTCTTCTCCCTCGCCGGCGACGTCCTGCTCATGGTGGATCGGTTCCTGCCCGGTCTGATTGCGTTCTTCGGGGGCCACGTGGCCTACATCGTCGGGCTGCGATCGGGCCGCACGGATTTTCGTCCGCTCCTGCTCTCGGCCCTCATCGTGTTCGTCGCGATCGTCTTTGTCGGCGCCAGGATTCTCGTCGCCGTTCGTGAGCGTTCCCCGGAGCTCGGCACTCCGGTCTCCGCGTACATCGCGGTCATCTCGGTGATGGTCGCGTGCGCGCTCGCGTCGGGGAACCCGCTCGCGGCAACCGGCGCGGCGCTCTTCATGGTCTCCGACTCGTTGATTGCGTGGAACCGATTCGTCAAGCCGCTGAGCTGGGCTCCCATCACGATCATCGTGACGTATCACCTCGCGCAGGCCGGATTGGTCTTGTCGCTTTCGAACTGACTACGGCGCGAGGGCGGCGCGCAGAAAGCCGACGAGCTCGCCCGACGCGCCGCGGCGTGAACGCGGGTCGAGGATCGCGCGCTGCACGGACGACTCGGTGAGATATCCGATGACGGCCGAGTAGATCGTGAGCAGCGCGATGCGCGGGTTCTGGCGACGAAGCACACCCTCGTCCATACCGCGCTCGAACCAGTCGACGGCGGAGTCGACGAGGGGACCGAGCGCTTTCGCCACCGCATCGGAAACCGGGGGCCCGGAACGCGCGACCTCACGGATGAGTCCGAGCACCTCGGGACGCCCGCGCGCGAGCTCACTGGCAGCCTCGATGAAGACCGGGAGCCGGTCGAGCCCGCCGGGATCGTTCTCCTTCAGCGCGCCGTCGAGGGCCGCGTAGACGGCCTGGGCGGCCTCGGCGCTGGCGGCCGCGAACAGGTCGGCTTTGCTCGGAAAGTAGTACAGAAGCGTCTGCTTACGAACGCCGACCGTCGCGGCAACCTCGTCCAGGCTCGTCCCGCCGTACCCGTGGCGTCCGAAGAGCTGGACGGCCGCCTGGACGATCCTGGCTCTCGTTGCAGTCCCACCCGTCCGCGGCATTTGAAATTGCCTCCCGTCCGCCGATAATCTACCAACTGGTAGATAACGGGGGCACGATCATCACGAACTCCAGCCGGGGGGTACGGACAGTCGGCATCGTCGACGCGTTCGACGGAGCGCGTGTACTCCTCACAGGCGCCAGCGGCTTCCTCGGGACGGCGCTCGTCGCGAAGATTCTCGCGTCACTACCCAACATCTCCGAGCTTCTCCTGCTCGTCCGGTCCAAGCCGGGGGCGCCGGCATCCGAACGCGTTCGGCGGCGGGTACTCGGCTCGAACGCGTTCGAAGCCCTGCGGGCTCGCAACGACTGGCCCGCACTCGAGAGCAAAGTGCGCACCCTCGACGGCGATCTGCGCAGCGACAACCTCGGGCTCAGCGACGGCGATCTGTCCGCGCTGGCATCGGTCGACTTCGTGATCCACTGCGCCGCAACCGTCGAGTTCGACGCGCCCATCGACGAAGCCTTCGAAACGAACCTCGTCGGACCGAACCGTCTCCTCGACACACTCGAGGCCGCCGGTGCTCAGCCGCACCGCGTCGTCCACGTGTCGACGGCGTACGTTGCCGGACTCGTCAAGGGTCACGTGCCGGAGGCGCCGTGGACCGATACGCCCGGACGCCCGCGTCTGGACTGGAGGGCCGAGCTCGCATCGACGCGTCAGACCCGAGCTACGGTCGAAGCCGACTCGCGCACGCCGGAACGCGCGAAGGAGTTCGAGCGCAAGGCTCGTCGCATCATCGGCCCGGCCGGCGCTCCGGCCATCGCGGCGCGCTCCGAGCAACTCCGGCGCGACTGGGTGTCCGAGCGACTTGTCGAGATGGGACGAGCGCGCGCACAGTCGCTCGGCTGGCCGGACGCATACTCCTTTACGAAGGCGCTCGCCGAGACGTCGGTCCTCGAACGGAGCGACCGCATCCCGATCACCATCGTTCGTCCGTCGATCATCGAATCGGCGATTCTCGAGCCGTTCCCCGGATGGGTACGCGGCTTCCGGATGGCCGATCCGATCATCCTCGCGTACGGTCGCGGATCGCTCCCGGAGTTCCCCGGCATCCCGGACGCCGTCGTCGATGTGGTGCCGGTCGATCTCGTCGTTAACGTGATCCTCGCCGCCGCGGCGGCCGATCCGGCCGAGCACGTCGTCCACGTGACGACCGGCGCGCGCAATCCGATGCTCTACCGGGATCTCGTCCGGCACGTGCACGACTACTTTCACGAGCATCCGTACCACGACGAGGACGGCCAGCCGATCCTGCCGGAGCTCTGGAAGTTCCCCGGACGGCGTGCCGTCGAGCGCAAGCTGCGCATCGCACTGCGAGGGCTCGAGACGGCGTCGCGCGTGTTCGATCACCTTCCCGGCGAGCGCTTCGCAGCGACGGCGGAACGAGTCGATGAACGGCTCGCCGACCTCAAGCAGGCCGACCGGTACGCAAAGCTCTACGGCGGGTATGCGGAGTCGGAAGCGGTCTTCGACGACGAACGCAGGGACGCACTGCGCCGGGCGCTGACGCCCGAAGAGCAAGCGATTTTTCCGCTCGACCCGGAGGGCTTCACCTGGCGGACGTATCTCCACGAGCTCCATCTGCCCGAGATCACCCGCAGGCGCGGGACCGTTCGCCGGCAGTCACGCCCTTCACCGCGTTCGTCGGTCGAGTCAAAGGCCGGCGACGACGTTCTCGCCGTCTTCGACCTCGAGGGAACCGTCCTCGGGACGAACGTCGTCGATACCTATCTGTGGATCCGGCTCGCGGCATCGCCGCGCGGCGAGTGGGCAAAACGCGTCTGGAACCTCGCTCGCGGAATGCCCGGACTCCTCGCGGCCGAGCGTCGCGACCGCGGCGAGTTCCTTCGTCGCTTCTACCGGCGCTACGAGGACGCACCGATCGACGAGGTGCACGAACTGGCTCGCGAGGCTTTCAACGAGCTCGTGTTGCCGCGCGCGTTTCCGGCCGCGCTGCGCCGCGTCCGGGAGCACCGCGCCGCCGGACATCGCGTCGTCTTCCTTACCGGTGCCCTCGACTTCACGATCGCGCCGCTCGCGCCGCTCGCGGACATCACCGCCAGCGCGAGGCTCCGGACCTCGGGTGATCGGTATACCGGCGAGCTCGAAGAGGTGCCCTACGCGGGCGATGCGCGCGCGTCGTTCCTCCGCAGGCTCGCGAAGGAGCTCGGTGTTGATCTCTCGTCGAGCTACGCGTACGGCGACAGCCTCTCCGACCTGCCGATGCTCGAGTCGGTCGGCAATCCCGTTGCGGTGAATCCCGATCCGCGCCTGCGCCGCGTCGCACGGGAACGACGTTGGGCCGTCGAGCGCTGGCGCCCCCCGGAGGGCCCGGGTAGGTTCGCTCCCCCGCCGGGGGTTCGGGGGGATCGGGGGGTTCGGGGGGCCGCGGAGCGAAGCGGAGCCGCCGCGCGAAGCGCGGCAGCCCCCCGATCCGACTGGGAGCGCGCGGGAGCGCGCAACAGCCCAGCCGGCCAATGATCGCGCTCGAGTTCTCGCGGTCGGTTCCCAGATATGTCGCGGCGCGCGTGGCCGGGCGCGCCGCGCCGGGTCTGATCCCGCGTGTCGCGTCG